>CBFGQM010000291.1:0-6692 GCA_965650905.1 uncultured Streptomyces sp.
TGCCGCGGGGGTCCTGGGCGCCTCCGTGGTTGATCATCGCGCCGGCGATCTGGTCACCCATGCCGTACACGACCCAGGTGCCGTTGACCTTCTCGTACGCCTGCGGGACGTGGGCGTGCGTGCCGAGGATCAGGTCGATGTCGGGGCGGCCGTCCGTGCGTGCCGCGGTGAGCTGCCTGCTCAGCCGTAGCTGCTGGGCGTCGGGCTCGTCCTGCCACTCGGTTCCCCAGTGCAGGGATACGACCACGATGTCGGCACCCGCATGCCGGGCTGCGCGGGCATCCTGGACGATCTTGTCGCGGTCGATCAGGTTCACCGCCCAGGGGCGGCCCTCGGGGAGCGGGACGCCGTTCGTGCCGTAGGTGTACGCGAGATGGCCGACCTTCGCGGTGCCCGCCCGCAGGATGGTGGGTGCGCCCGCCTCGGCCACGGAACGGGCCGAGCCGGCGTGCCGCACACCCGCCCGGTCGAACGCGTCGAGGGTGCGGTCGATGCCCGCGGCGCCGTCGTCGAGCGTGTGGTTGGAGGCGGTCGAGCAGGCGTCGTAGCCGGTCGCTGCCAAAGCTTCCGCCACCTGGGGCGGGGATTTGAACGTGGGGTAGCCGGTGTAGTCGCCGTCCGCGCCGTACACCGTCTCCATATGGCAGATCGCCAGGTCCGCGCGGGTCGCGACGGGTTTGGCGCCCGAGAGCATGGGCCGGAAGTCGTATCCGCGGCCGCCCGCGTCGGCATGCGCCTGCCGGATGATCGAGCTGTGCGCAAGGACGTCGCCGGAGGCGACCAGTGTGAAGCGCCCGGCTCCTGAGGCGCGACCGGGGACTCCGGGGGACGGCGCGGGGTCACCCGGCCGCGCGGCCGGGTCCTGCGCATGGCAGCCCGCGGTCGCCGCGAGGAGCAGCGCCACCAGGGCCACGGCCTTCTGTTTCCCGCGTGCGGTCATCAGCTCACCCTGTTGCAGTCGAATAGATACATATTGTGATCTACATGCACATACAAGACAAAACGGGAGTCAAGGAGCCGCGCCGGGGAGGTAGGCCGGATTTCAGCCGGTCCGGCGGCTAGAACAAGGCCGTTCAGGCCAGTCCGGGGCACGGGGACGAAGCCATGGCAGCACCCGATCGACCGTTCGTCGCACCGTTCGTCGCACCGTTCGTCGACAGGATCGACCGTCCGCCGACGATCCATGTCCATGGCCTGTCCCAGTGACGCACCTGCGTTGATATACGACCATGGCGGCCGCCACCGCCCTCACGAGCACTGGAGAGCGCACGGTCTGCGCCGACCACCCCGAACGGTCGGCCGCGACCGTCGATGTGCGCCAGGCTGTGAAGACACTCACACCCGAGCACCGGAAATCCTGGTGCGGGTGTACTTCCGCGGGGCGAGTGTGGCGCAGCCCGCCACGGCGCTGGGTATTCCACCCGGTACCGTGAAGTCCCTGGCGTATACGCGCTGCGCGCCCTGCGTCGGGCACTTCGGGACATGCGGCCGACCTGCGGTGAAACCAATGGCCGAGTCAAACCTCCGTAAAGCGCCTTGCCGAGGACCTCTGTTGAGTAATCGGCTGTCCTCATCCGTGTTCTGGGATGGGGGCCCGAGGTCGGGCCACGGGCACGTACTGGAGGAGGGCAGGAAGGGATGCTGCACAGAGGCCAGGAGAGCACGGACGGCGCCGGCGGCGGTGAACTCACCGTTCCCATGGCGTGGTTGTACGCCGAGTACATCGCCGATGAGCTGTTGCGCACCGGGGATCTCATGCCGCCGACGTCATTCGAGTTCCGCGCCGGGCGCGACGCCCTGGCGCTCACCATCTTCCTGTCGGACACGAACGGTGAGCTCTCCGGCATACGCGTCATCTCGCAGTTGGAGACCTGGCTCTCGCTGACGGCGTACGACCAGCCGTGGCAGGACTGGGTGTGCCAGCGCATGGCAGGGCTGGCGGCCGAGGCGGTCGAAGCGGGTGGTCCCGCCCCGGACCTGGAGCTGGCAGTGGCCGCCTGGCGCTGGCTGGAGGAGACCGAGCTCCTCGCGCCGGACCTGGACGCGGTGCCGGGCGGCGGTCCGGTGCTCGGTGAAGAGGACGGCCCGGAGGTGTGGACCCCGGCCTGGCGACTGGGGCTGCCGCTCGGGCACCTGGCCATCCATCTCTTCTGACTCTTCTGAGTCTTGGCGATCCGCTGAGGCCCCGCCAGTCCGCTGAGACCCCGCGCCCGGTCCGCTGAAGCTTGGCTTCGGCCGCGGTCCGCTGAAGGAAGCTCTCGGTCGGCCGGTCCGCTGAGCCTGGATCCGTCCGCTGAGGCCCCGCCGATCCGCCGGCCCCAGCCCTTCCGCTGAGCCTGGACCCGTCCGGTGAGGCCCCGCCGATCCACCGAGCCTCGACGATCCGCGCTTTTTCTGTGGCTCGACCAATCCGCGGGCCCTCCCGCTCCGCATCTCTCGATTACTTTCCGATACTTTCCGAACGCGGACTTGAGTGATTCCGCGGTCTCCTGCGTACCGGTGAGCAGCAGCTACTCCAAGTCCTCCAGCTACTGCGACTACTCCAGCTAGCTACTCCGGCCACTCAATGAACTCAACTCACTATCGCCCCGAGGATTAGGTATGAGGTCCCTGGAACGCCATCGCGACGTCGGCGCCTACGCGCTCGGCGTGCTGGACGCTGCGGACGCCTTCCGCTTCGAGGACCACCTCGGGGAATGCCCTCAGTGCGCGATGCAGATACGCGAGCTGGCGCCCACGACACGGTCGCTGTGGGCCTATGCCCAGGTGACCCCGCGCACGGTCAACCCCACGACGCAGCCCGGCCCCGCGCTGCTGGACCGGCTGCTCGACAACGTGCACTCGGCGCGCCGGAGCGGGCGCAGAAAGTGGCTGTGCGCCGTCGCCGCCGTGCTGGTGTCCGCCGTGGCCGGGCCCGCGGTGGCGGTGTTCGTCGAAGGCGAAGGCGCGGACGGGGAGCGGATCGCCGCAACCGACCCCGGGACGGGTGTGTGGGCCGAGGTGACCACCCAGAACCGGGTCTGGGGCAGCGACGTGAACCTGATGGTCAAGGAGGTCTCGGACCCCCGGCCCTGCGAACTCGTCGTCGTCGGCCGCGACGGCTCGGAGGAGACCGTGCTGAGCTGGCAGGCGGACGGCGGCAAGCCCCGCCCCATACAGGGCTCCGCCGCGATGCACCCCGACGAGATCACCCAGTACGAGGTGCGCACCTCGGGCGGCAAGCGACTGGTGACGCTCAAGGCCCCCTGATTGCTCCTGCTACACGGCTGCTTCGGCCACTTCGGCCACTTCGGCCACTTCGGCTTCATTTATAGGTACGCATCGGGGCATGCTGCTCGGCTACATGGCCGCACCGGCCGGTTCGGCAGCGCGGCTACTTCAGGAGCCGTGACATCCTGCGGTCCGCGAGGGGTTTGCCGCCCGTCTGGCAGGTGGGGCAGTACTGCAGCGACGAGTCGCTGAACGAGACCTCGCGGATCGTGTCGCCGCACACCGGGCAGGTCTCGCCGGTGCGGCCGTGCACCCGGAGCCCGCTCTTCTTCTCGGACTTCAGCCGTCCCGTGGCGAGCCCGCGTGCGCGCTCGACGGCCTCGGTGAGCGTGGTGCGCAGCGCCTCGTACAGCCGTCGTGTCTCCTCGGGAGTCAGGGTGGCGGCGAGCTTGAAGGGGGACATCCCGGCCGCGTGCAGAATCTCGTCGCTGTAGGCGTTCCCCACGCCCGCGATCAGGCTCTGGTCGCGCAGCGCGCTCTTGATGCGGCGGCGCTCACCGCCGAGCAGCTGGGCGAAGCGGGCCTCGTCGAAGTCGTCGGCCAGCGGATCGGGTCCGAGGCGGGCGATACCGGGCACCTCGCCGGGATCCCGTACGACGTACACGGCCAGCCGCTTCTGTGTGCCCGTCTCGGTGAGGTCGAAGCCCTCGCCCGTAGAGAGGGCGACACGAAGGGCGAGCGGGCCCCTGCCGGTGCGCGGCGGGCCGTCGGGCAGGCGGTCCCTCCAATGGAGCCAGCCGGCGCGGGCCAGATGCGTCACGAAGCGGGGACCGCCGTCCGTCGGTAGGTCCAGGAACTTGCCGTGCCGGTGCACGGCCGTGACCTCGCGGCCTTCGAGGGCGGTGAGCGGAGGGTCGTACGTCTTCAGGACGCTGATCGCGACGGGCAGCACGCGTACGATCTCGTGGCCGACGACATGGCCGGCCAGGAAGTTTTTGAGCGCTTCGACCTCTGGCAGTTCCGGCATACGTCCAGAGTGCCACCCGGCACCGACACGGTGTCGGGCAGTTCTCAGCCCTGCGGTGGCACCATGAACGTGAGGTGGGCCGCCGGGCGAGGTGACAGCGGAGCTGTTCCTTTTCGGCAACCGCGACGGCGTTCAACCAGGTCCGTGAGAGCGGCGGCGGCCTGGCCGGGAGAGAAGGGGAGCTCTCGTCGTGGAGTGGTTCACATCCCCCGAGTACTGGACAAGCCGGCTGGTCTTCCAGCGGGCGTTGGCCGTCGTGTATCTCTTCGCTTTCCTGAACGCGGGGCTGCAGTTCCGCGCGCTGATCGGCGAGCGCGGCATGCTGCCTGTGCCCCGTTTCGTCGCACAGGTGGCGTTCTGGCGGGCACCGAGCGTGTTCCACCTTCACTACTCCGACCGTTTCTTCGCGGCCTGGGCCTGGGCCGGCTGTGCGGTGTCGGTGACACTCATGGCGGGCCTGGACGGCCTACTGCCGCTCTGGGGCGGCATGGGACTGTGGCTGGTCCCGTGGGTGTTGTATCTGTCGATCGTGAACGTCGGCCAGACCTGGTACTCCTTCGGCTGGGAGTCCCTTCTCCTGGAGGTCGGCTTCCTCGCCGTCTTCCTCGGCAATGACGAGGTCGCCCCGCCGATCGTGGTGCTTTTCCTGCTGCGCTGGATCCTGTTCCGCGTCGAGTTCGGGGCCGGCCTGATCAAGATGCGCGGCGACGCGTGCTGGCGGAAGCTGACCTGCCTCGATCACCACCACGAGACCCAGCCGATGCCGGGCCCGCTGAGCTGGTTCTTCCACCATCTGCCGAAGCCGTTCCACCGGGTGGAAGTGGCGGCCAACCACTTCACGCAGCTCGTCGTCCCCTTCTTCCTCTTCGCCCCGCAACCCGTCGCGACGGCCGCCGCGGCCCTGATGATCGTCACCCAGTTGTGGCTGGTTCTGTCGGGCAACTTCGCCTGGCTGAACTGGATCACGATCGTGGTCGCGCTGCCGGCCGTGGACTACGGGACGACGCGCGGGACGTCCGATTCCCCACTCTGGTACGAGATCGTGGTGCTGGCCGTAGCCGCCGGGCTGGTCGCCCTGAGCTACCGTCCGGCCCGCAATCTGATCTCCCGCCGCCAGGTCATGAACCGCTCCTTCGACCCGCTCCATCTGGTCAACACCTACGGGGCGTTCGGCAGCGTCAGCCGCCTCAGGTACGAGGTAGTGATCGAGGGCACGGCGGACGAGGTGCCGCGCGAGGACGCCGAGTGGCGGGAGTACGAGTTCAAGGGCAAGCCAGGCGATCCTCGGCACTGGCCGCGTCAGTTCGCCCCGTACCATCTGCGGCTCGACTGGCTGATGTGGTTCGTGGCACTCTCCCCCGCGTACGCCGGCTCCTGGTTCGGCGGGCTGATGGAGCGGCTGCTGGAGAACGACCGGGACACACTCCGGCTGCTGGGCCGCTGCCCGTTCCCGGCGGACGCCCCGCCACGGTATGTACGCGCCCGCCTCTACCGCTATCGGTACACGACCTGGCGCGAGCTGCGGGAGACGGGCGCATGCTGGCAGCGGACGTATGTACGGGAGTTCCTGCCGCCGACTCGGCTGGAGGTCTCCGTTCAGCGTGCGTAGCAGCGGGGGAAAGCCTCCGCTCGGAGCTCGTCGCCGCGGGTGGCCGTCGCCGCCAAGATCTCCGCTCTCTCGCTGCCGCCCGCCCCCACCGTCAACGCGTCGGCTGTGCCCAGGACTTGGGCGTACGAAGCGGCCAGGGTGCACGCCGGCCAGTCCGAGCCGGACATCGGCCGGGACGGGCCCTTGGCAGCGCACCGCGCCGTTGGCGTGGAAGCGGCGCGGTGCCGAGGCTGTTCACCGACCGGCCGCGGCCCCGCGCTCCGGACGGGACTCAGAGCGCCCGGTACATGATGTGCAGGCCGACCCGGCCGTGCCGTGGATGGTCGTACGCGTCCGGCACGGTGCCCAGGATGGTGAAGCCGAGCGAGACCCAGAGCTGCACGGCGGGGTTGGTCTCCACGACCGCGTTGAACACCATGCCCCGATAGCCCTCGGCCTTCGCGACAGCCAGGACGTGTTCGGCGAGGCGGCGGCCGAGGCCGCGCCGGGCGTGTTCCGGGTCGACCATGAAGCCGGCGTTGGCGATGCGGGCGGCGGGACCGCCGTAGTTGCGCGTGACGTAGGCGGAACCGACGATGGCTCCGTTCTCGTCCTCGGCGACGTACACGCGCTTGCCCGGCGCCATCCACAGGGCGCGGGCGTCCTTCTCGGAGGTGTCCGGGTCCCAGGCGTAGGTCTCGGCGGCGGCGACGATGCGGTGCCAGAAAGGCCAGATGCGCGGCCAGTCGTCGGCCGCGGCTTCCCTGATCAGCATGGACGTGAGTCTGCCACGCCCATGCCGTCAGCGATCACGATGATCGGTGAACTCAGGTGAACGTCTCAGTCCACGCTGGGCAGGATGTGGGG
>CBFGQM010000292.1:0-6683 GCA_965650905.1 uncultured Streptomyces sp.
TCGTCGTCAGAATGATGTTGCGGCGACGCACCTTGGGATCGAGCGCGCGCTGTGCCGCCTCGGTGACCTTGCGTTTCGTCCAGCGCAGCACCAGCTGGGCCCAGACGAACTCGGTCGCCCAGATCGCCATACCGCCGAAGATCACCAGCCAGCCCGGCCCGGGAAGCGGAAGCATGATGATGCCGGCGACCACCACGGCGAGGCCCACGACGAACACGCAGACCTGCCAGCTCATGTGCAGCACACGGCGCGCCTTGATGAATTCCGGTGCTCTCGACCCGAGCTCCCGCTCGTCCATGACCTCACCGGCCCCGGTCTCATCTGGTGTCACGACAGCCTCACCCGGCTTGTCACTCCCCGTATTCATACGGCCAAACCCTACCGGACCGAAACCAGTCACCGGAATGGGCGCACCTCGCGAACTGGTTCTCGGCCGGAAGAGTTACGTAAACACACGCAAAACACTCAGAGGGGTTTACAACGGCACCGTAGGTGGCATGTCGATTTCGCCGACGTGCGAATCCCCGAGCGCACACTGAGCGAAAGGCCCTGGCGCTTATGAACACCACGGTCAGCTGCGAGCTGCACCTGCGCCTCGTTGTGTCGAGCGAGTCCTCACTGCCTGTTCCCGCAGGACTGCGGTATGACACGGCCGATCCCTACGCCGTGCACGCCACCTTCCACACCGGAGCCGAGGAGACCGTCGAGTGGGTGTTCGCCCGCGACCTCCTCGCCGAGGGTCTGCACCGGCCCACCGGCACCGGCGACGTCCGCGTCTGGCCGTCCCGCAGCCACGGTCAGGGCGTCGTCTGCATCGCCCTGAGCTCTCCGGAGGGAGAGGCTCTGCTCGAGGCCCCGGCGCGGGCCCTGGAGTCGTTCCTGAAGCGAACGGACGCCGCCGTGCCCCCGGGCACGGAACACCGCCATTTCGATCTCGATACCGAGCTCTCGCACATCCTGGCCGAGAGCTAGGGCGAGGACCCCACCTAGCCGCCCGGCGCCGTCCACTCGGGGAGACGGCTCGGGCTCAGACAACCACACAAGGGCACACACCGGCGCCGCCGCCGCGGACTCCCGCGACGGCGGCGCCGGTGTGTGCGCGGGAGACAACTCGTCGTACGCTCGACATGACTACCCGCACCGGCCACGCATATCAGGCCGTCCCGGCGTGGACTCGTACGTGGGCTTTCCGCTGGTGCGGCGAGAGTGCGCGGCGGGCGTCGCGACGGGGCGAACGTTGCCTGTCGGGGCACTACCATCGGCCCGCATCGGCGGGCGCCCGCCCGACCCCAGGCCAGGGAGCGAAATGTGCTGATCACGCACGATACCCGGTGCGCCCTAGACACCGTGGTCGATCTGCTGAACACCGCACCGGAGGACGACACGACGGACGGGCTCGCGGATGTCGCGGCCCTGCACGATTTCGTACGAAACCATGAGATAAGCGATGTCGGGACGCTGTCCGACCTCGATCTCGCAGCGGTACGCACGATCCGCAGGCGGTTCGCCGGGATCTTCGCGGCGCCCGATGCCCGGACCGCCGCGGTACTCATCAACGAGCTGGTCGCCGCGGCCGGCACCACGCCACGGCTCACCGACCACCACGGCTATGACTGGCATGTGCACTACTTCGCGCCAGGTGCGTCCGTCGCGGACCATCTGGCTGCCGACTGCGGGATGGCTCTGGCCTTCTTTGTGGTGGCGGGGGAACAGGAGCGCCTGCGGCGCTGTGAGGCACCCGACTGTCGGCGTGCCTTCGTCGATGTCTCCCGCAATCGCTCCCGCCGCTACTGCGACAGCCGGACCTGCGGAAACCGTCTGCACGTGGCCGCCTACCGGGCGCGGCGCAAGGAGGCGGCGGGCTGACGGAGCCCTCGGCGGGTGACGCCAGGGACTCCGCGTACGGCTCAGAGCAGCAGCAGATCGTGCAGCGACGCCATGAGCAGCAGACAGCCGATCACCGCAAGGAAGATCATCAGCGGTGGCTGGGAAAGTGCGAAGAGACAACCTCGCCGCTCCTCGGGAGGCGCGGCGCTGTCGCTCTGTGTTGTGTCCAGCATCTCGCCGGCGATCATGGCGTAGCCAAGATCCCCGGTACCGTCAACACGCCCGGAAAATGGGGGAGTTAGCCGAAATCCGTGACGAGGCGGTCCAGTATCTGGGACAGAGGGCTCCGCCGGGCCTTGCGAGTGCCGCCCGGCTCACTGTCACGTTTCCACGCCTCGTCTCACAGCGGCACATGCCGTGCACCCGTCGTCACGGCGTCCGTCGTCGTCGCATCGCCGTCGTCGCATCGTGTCGCATCGCCGTCGCTGCGTCCCACGTCGCCGCATCACCGTCATATGCCGTGCTTCTTCAGGATGGCTTCGATGTCGCTGAAGTCGTCCGCCGACTCGGCCGCTCGGGGCTTGTCCCTGGCCTTGACCTCGGCGTTGACCTCGGCCTTGACCTCGGGACGCGTTTCCGGGCGGTTCGCCGGACCCAGCGGGGGCGCCGAGGCCGCGGGAGCCACCGCTTCACCCTGCGCGGCCCGGGCCGCCTTGCGCTCCTTGCGTGTCCCACCGCCGCGCCGCTCCACGGCACGCGTCGTCATGAACAGCAGCCAGGAGGCCCCGAGCACGGCGAAGCCGGCCCAGGCCACCGGACTGAAGGCGGTCTCCACCACCCACTCGACGGCCCCGGTCATCACCAGACCGACCGGGATCAGCGAGTACGCGGCCAGGCGGGCAGCCGCGAGGAAGCGCTTGCGATACGCCGTGACCGCGGCAATGCCCAAGCCGGCCGCGGAGACGGCGGAACAGACGGTCTCGGCAATCATGCCGGTCCTCCAGGCAGGGCTCGATCGGGCAGCTCACTTTGTCCCTTCCATCCTGCACCGCCCCGTGCCCGGTGTGCCATGGTCCGGGCAGACCCCAGGGACATCTCCGGGTCGGGTCCTCCTCAGGGCCCGACTGGCTCGCAGGATCCGATCGTTTCGGAGGGCGAAGGTCCCGGTTGGGGCGCCGCGGCCACGGCTGGAAGACTGGTGTCCATGAGCGACTCCTCCCCCGCGCGCCCCTCCGTCCCCGTCCTGGACGTCTGGTGCGACCTCCAGTGCCCCGACTGCCGTAGCGCCCTCGACGACCTGCGCGCGCTGCGCGCCCGCTACGGGGACCGGCTGGACCTGCGGCTGCGGCACTTCCCGCTGGAGAAGCACCAGCACGCGTTCGCGGCCGCGCAGGCCGCCGAGGAGGCCGCGGAACAGGGCCGGGCCTGGCCGTACGTCGAGGCGGTGCTGGCCCGCGCCGAGGAGCTGGACCGTACCGGAGAACCCTTCCTGGTCGAGGTGGCGCGCGAGCTCGGACTCGACGCCGAGGAGTTCGACACGGCGCTGGTCGACGGCCGGCACATCCTGATCGTCGACGCGGACCACGCCGAGGGCAGGGCGATCGGCGTGACCGGCACACCGACGTATGTCATCGACGGCGAGCGCCTCGACGGCGGCAAGAGTCGGGAAGGGCTGCGCGAGCGCATGGAGGAGATCGTGGACCGGCTGCTGGCCAGGCAGAAGGCCTGATCTCGGTGAGAGGCAAGACTACGAGAGGCCTGACCTCTACAGCAGGTTCTTGTAGAGGTGGTGGGTGATCGTCTCGTAGCCGAGTGACTCGTAGAGCCGCTCGGCCGGGGTGTTGCCCGCGAAGACGTTCAGGCGGATCCCGGCCCGTTTGGCGGCAATCGCCTGCGCCTCCGCCAGCAGCATCAGCGTACGTCCGTGTCCTCGGCCCCGGTGCCGTTCGTCGGTCTCGACGTCGTGGACGAACGCCGTTGGGTCGCGCGATCCCAGCCACAGCGTGCCGACCGGTGTGCCCTCGTGTTCCAGGACGCTGAACACCATGCCATCGGTGGCGAGCCCGGCCGGCAGCAAAGTGGCGTGGTCCCTCTCGGACCTGGCGCGGGCCTCGGCCTCGGGCACGCCGCGGGCGATCCAGTCCTGGGCGTAGTCCTCCTTGCCTCGCTCCAGCCGGGCCGCGAACTCGGCCTCCGCCATCGGGCGGCTGACGCTGCCGGCGGGCAGTGCGGGAGGAGTGTTGCCGAGCCGCTTCTCCATGTCGTGGTTGCGCCGCACGTACCCCAGCGCCGTGGCCAGCCGCAGTGCGGCCTCCGCGGTGCCGGGCACCGATACCTCGATCCGCCGGCAGCCCCAGCCGCGGGCCACCTCCTCGGCGGTGAGGGCGGCCACGGTGCCCCGGCCGCGACGGCGGTCCGGCTCCTCGATGCGCAGCTCCATGATCCGGGCCACCGAATCCCCGAAGGCGGGATGCGTGCCGAGGAGTACCACGCCCACGGGACGGCTGTTCACACACACCTGGTAATGGCGTGAACGCGTTCCGTCGACGTCGCGCTGAAGCGGCTCGGTCGGCCGCAGGGTGGTGGTCATCACGGCAGTTGTACCCGCCGCGAAGGCTGTGGTCAGCCCCCTATGTGAGGCATTTTTGGATCAGGGATCGAGGTCGTCCCCGGCCCGCTCGTCGAAGATCAGCATGGCCTCGGCGGTCACCTGCCCCCGTGCGCCCGCAAGTTCGCGTGAGTCGACCCGGTGCACGGCCTGTACGTCGCGCAGTGTGGATGTCAGGAAGACCTCGTCCGCACCCTCCAGGACGTCCAGCGGCAGGTCGGTCTCCTTGGCGCCCGCCCACTCGACGGTGAGCGCACGCGTGATGCCCGCGAGACAGCCGGAGGCGACCGGCGGCGTGTGGATCTCGCCGTCGAGGACCACGAAGACGTTGGATCCGGTGCCCTCGCACAACTGCCCCACCGTGTTCGCGAACAGCGCCTCGGTCGCGCCCTGTTCACGAGCGCGGGCGAGGGCCACGACATTCTCGGCGTACGAGGTGGTTTTGAGGCCGGTGAGGGCGCCACGCTCGTTGCGGGTCCAGGGCACGGTGATCACGGCGGTGGAGTCGGGACGGCGAGCGGACTCGCCAAGGGCGACGACGAGGGTCGGGCCGTGCTCCCCGCGGTCGGAGCCGAGTGGGGAGAGCCCGCCGGTGTACGTGATCCGCAGGCGGCCCAGCGGCATCGGGTTGGCGTCCAGCACCGCGGCGCAGGCCCGGCGCACCTCGTCGGGGTCGGGCTCGGGCAGCCCGAGACCGCTCGCCGAGCGGGCCAGCCGGTCGAGATGGCGGGTGAGCGCGAACGGCCGGCCGTCGACCGCCTTCACGGTCTCGAAGACGCCGTCGCCCACGGTCAGCCCGTGGTCGAAGACGGAGACGCGGGCGGACCCGATGTCCTGCAGACCGCCGTCGAGCCAGAGCTTCACTGAGAATCACCTCGCGAGAACAGTGCCGGTTTTGTCGTCCGACATGCTTATCCCGGCCGGGGATCCGGCCGACGGCGGAGCCGCTGTCCAGCGCCCCTGGGGAGACACGGCACCTGGGAGTCCCTCCGTATGCGTGCTACGCGCCTGTGTACGCCCCCGACGCTACAGCGAGCAGTCGCGCGGCTTTCAGTTCGGTCTCCTGCCACTCACGCTCGGGGTCCGAACCCCAGGTAATACCGGCGCCGGAGCCGAAGCGCAGCACGGCCACATCCTTGGCGGACCGGTCGATCCAGAAGGTGCGGATGCCGACGGCCAGCTCTCCGGTCCCCCGGTCGGCGTCGACCCAGCCGATGCCACCGCAGTACGGTCCGCGGGGCGCGGTCTCCAGGGCACCGATGATCCGCAGGGCGCTGGCCTTGGGGGCGCCGGTGACGGAGCCGGGCGGAAACGTGGCCTCCAGCAGTTCCGGCCAGCCCGCGTCCTCGCGCAGCTCACCGCGCACGGTCGAGACGAGATGGACCAGGCCCGGGTGCTTCTCGACGACGCACAGGTCGGGGACGGTCACGGTGCCGGTGGCACAGACCCTCCCGATGTCGTTGCGGACGAGGTCCACAATCATCACGTTCTCGGCGTGGTCCTTTTCCAGGAGATCGGCCTCGGTGCGTCCGGTACCCTTGATCGGGCCGGACTCGACGACCCGGCCAGCGCGGCGCAGGAAGAGTTCGGGCGATGCGGTGGCCGTCTCGACGCCGTGGTCGCGAAGGCGGATCGTTCCCGCATAGGGTGCCGGGTTGCCGCGAGCCAGCAACGCGGTCAGCGCGTCCACGTCGGCGTCCGGGGCGACCGGCGCGGAAAGGACACGGCAGAGGTTCGCCTGGGAGACATCGCCGGCCGCGATGTGCTCACGTATACGACGGACACCTGTCGCGTACGCAGCGCGGTCGAGCGAAGACGTCCAGTCATCGACCGTGGGCCCGCGCCACTCCCCCGGCACCGGTGCGGGCACGGGCTCATGACGTACGTCACGGAAGCGGGCGCATACGAGACGCCCCTCGAAGGAGGCGGATACGGCCCAGAAGCCCCTGGAGTCCAGGGCGGTGGGGTCGCTGGTCACATCGAGGAGACCGGTCGCGACGAGGCCGCCGAAGCGGGCGAGAGCGGGGAGATCCTGCACGGCCCTGAGTCTATGGCGGGTGACCTGCGGGCGCCTTGGCCGCGCCGTTGAGCGGGCGCACGCCAGCACGCTGCACAAACGTGTTTTTGTGCTGGCCCCGGAATCCGCTAGAGTTCAACACGTCGCCGGGACGCGCAAGCCGACCGAAACGACAGGCGGACGTAGCTCAGTTGGTAGAGCGCAACCTTGCCAAGGTTGAGGTCGCGAGTT
>CBFGQM010000293.1:0-6678 GCA_965650905.1 uncultured Streptomyces sp.
GCTCCGGCTCATGGATCCAGGCACCGAGGTGCCTTTCGACACGGACGGCTCCCTCGGCGCGCAGGCGTATGTATTCCTCCTGTCGCTTCGTCGCGTCGGCGGGCGCAAGTTGCCCTTCAATCTCCGCGACGAGCGCGGCCAGAGCCCGGTCTTTCGACATCCGGGCGCGCATCGCCTCCTTCAGCCCGGCGTCGGGCCAGCCTGAGAAGGGGTCGAGCGCCTCCCAGTCCGCGCTGGTCAACGCGTCCTCCGGCAAGTGGACGTAACTCACCAGCAGCACAGGCTCAGGCTGCGCCGTAATCAAGGAGACACGGGAGATCTGGACCGGCGATGGACTCCCCGAACCCCCGTCCGGATCTTCTTCCGGTGCGGCGGCAGCACCAGAGCGCGCTTGATGCGCCAGCCTGACGATCGATCGAGGGCTCGGCGGACGCGGTGGTGGGACGTCATGAACTCGCGGCACAAGCGGCATGACCGATGGGGAGTCCCTGCGGTAGTCCACCCGTAAGAGGGGCCTGCCGTCACGGCGGTAATCCACGTTGGCGTACCCCAGGTCCTCGATCAGCGTCGGCCACAGCGGCCGACTGGTCGCCTCACCGAACGGGTCCTGGAAGACGTGTACAACCCGCAGCTTCTCCGTGTCCCATGCTTTTCCCGCCAGCGCATCGCGGCCCTTCACTGTCAGCCTGCGGTGGCGATCGATGAAATGCAGCTGCCTGAGCATCTCCAGGATCTGACGGCACATGTCGGGATGCAGACGGGTCAGCGCGGCCATCTCGTCCGGCTCGTGCACCCCCGCCTGCCAGAGGCGGGCGATCACTCGCGTGAAGGTGTTGAGGCGGCTTTCGACCGGATCTGGTACGAGAACACGCCAGCACCAAGCCGGCCACAGCACCCAGCGGCCACCCTCGGGAGGGAGGCGAATACCACCAACGTCAAGAATTGCGGTACCACGGTCAAATGACACGGCCATGAGATCCCTCTTTGCACAACTCCCGGAAAGAGACCAACCCTTTGACCTCGCCCACGGTCATCGCGGCGTCGAACATCGTCTCATCGCCTACCACGATGAGCAGTCGCTTCTGTCGGCTCATCGCGACACACAGCCGGTTGGTGAGCAGGAGGTGGCCGTACTTGCGCCGGTTGGCCCTCGACGTGCCGCCCGGATGGTTGTTGCTCCGAGTGACGGAGAGCAGCACGATGTCGAACTCCCGCCCCTGGAAGGCGTCAACAGTCCCGACGTGCAACCGGTCAGTGAGCCGACCGCTCGCCCGGTACTCGCCCGACCTGTCCCTAACCGCCAGTCCTACGGCTTGGAGAGCGGTCCAGATGGCCTGCACCTGGGCCCGGTAAAAGGCGATCACCCCGAAGTCGTGCTCAGCGGGCGCCTCGTCGCACAGCCGCAGCAGTTCTTCTGCGATCCAAGTGGCTTCGGCGGGACGGGACTTGCTCCGTCCGGCGTCCTCCCCCGGGAACCGGTCCTGGCCCAGGTGGGCCCAGACGGCCACGAGGTCGCCGTACCGCTCGATGCCGTGATGCAATGCTGCGGTGTTCGGTCCCGAGTCGAGCTTCGTGTCCTCGGCGTAGAAGGCGTCACTGACGAAAGCCCCGAGCACCGGATGCATGCGGAACTGCGTATCGAGGGTGATCTCCCGTTCGGCGCGACCTTTCTCGTGCTTGGCGGCCCGGAGATAGTGAAAGAGACGTTCGAACATGCTCTGGCGAAGTGCGGTGAGGATGTCCTCCTCCGCCGAGGTCTCCAGCTCGCGTTCGATGTCCGGTTCAAGGAGGTGTGGTAGCTGTCGGTGGTCGCCCACGAGGATGATCCGCCGCGTGGCCAGGCAGAGCGGGATCATCAGGTCGAGCGGGTTCGCTCGGGCCGCCTCGTCAACGATGACCGTGTCGAATTGGATGTGGTTTCCCACCTCCTCCGCCATTGCCTTGGAACTGGACTGCTGGCACGTCGCGGCGAGGACAGCGGTGAAGTCCCGGACCGCTTCCGCGACGGCATCCGGATCGTTCTCCAGCTCGTCGAGGAACTGCTCCACAGCGGCGGCCGCGCCGTCGGCCGAGGTCTCCAAGCGCTCCCGCAGGGCACCGACGACTTCACCGAAGAGTCGTACCAACTCGTCGTCGGACGCCACCCGGAGCGGTGCCATGATCGGCGCAGCAAGATCGAGCAGGCGGTCACGGAGCAGCGCGACGCGCTCCAAGAAGGGCGCGGGCGGCGTCTCCGACTCCTCCCAGGCCGCCGCTTCCTCCAGCAGAACCCGGTCTTCGTCGGCGAAGGCGTCCTGTGACGCGAGTCTGAGCAATGCCTTGCGTGCCATATGCGGACCGTCGTCGGAGAACGAGGTTGGATCGGTGCGGATTCCGGAAACCGCGCGCCGCAATGGCGCGAGGTCATCGACTGCGAATCTCGGCTGGTCAGTTGCAGCCGCCAGGTCCGAGTGAGCACGCATCAGGCGGCTGCGCAGGGTGACAGGCAGGTAGCTTCCGGCCAGCCGGTCGATCTGCCCGATCAGCTCCGCCGTGTGGCCGGGGCTCAGAGGCTGCTTGCCGTAGCCGATCACCAGGGTCTCCACTTGCCTGACCGCGCGCTGGAGCTGACCGGCCGGTGACAGCGCAGTGCGCAGCTCATTGGCCTTCCGATCGCACCAGTCCTGCACCCTGCGGTTGCCATCCTCGTACTGTCGGGAACCGATCTTCACGGCTGGCAGACCGAGTACTTCGGTGCGCCGGACAACCTCGTCCACGGCATCGTGTTGGAAACTGGTAAGCAGAACGCCGTGCCCGACGTTCCCAGCCTCCTTGCCGAGCTGGACCAGGCACTGCTGGATCGCGGTGATCACACTGGTCTTGCCTGTTCCGGGTGGCCCTTGGATCAGGACGATGTCGGGCGTGTTCAGGGCAAGGCGCACTGCGGCCTGTTGCTGCTCGGTGAAACTGCGGTAGGGAGCGAAAGCAGCGAGGCTCGTGGGCTCGATGATCTTGCGCCCGGAGGGGGTTCCCTGCACCGGCGCGCCCTCGAGGAGCAGCCCGAGCTGCGGCATCGGCGTTTCCATTTTGGCGATCTTGTTACGCGCCTTGCGTTGCCGTGCGAGCCGGACACGGTCGCCGGCAAGGCTCAGATAGACAGCCCCGTCCTTGGGCGGCGGTGTGAACTCCCGCTCCTCCGGAGCACGAAGCGCGATCTCGCACGCCGCGGCGTTGACCCACGCGACTGTCCCACTGAATGACGCTTCGTGGCGTGGTCCTTCAATCTGCACCATGCCATCCGTGAGCCCGTCCGGCGGGTGACTCGAAGCCTCCAGATCGCTGTGCTCGTCGCTGAGTCGATCGAGGAACTCCTTGCCGCTGTTCGGGTCGAGATGGAACCGGAACGTCCGGCTGTCGATCTGGTGGACCCTGGTGTACTGGGCCGATCCCAGCGTGACCGCCCTTTCGGCGATCTGCCGCCGCTCGCGTTCGCTGTAGCCGTCCCAGTGGTTGAGGTACTGCTTGCCAGAACTGAGAAGCTTCTGGAACGCGGCATTGTGCTCCTCGCGGAAGGTCGTGACGAACGTCGAGTCCCGGAACTCGACATCGGCCTTCACCAGGGTCAGTGCGACAGCGGAACTCTGGCCGCGACGCACTCTTCGGACGGTCCGCACCCACAGTTGGCCGTTTCGCCGCTCGACCGGTGCGCTGAACGACTTGCCGTGGAGCAGGAACGCGTTGTCCGAGGAGGCTGCCTGGTTGGGGCCGGCGGAGGCGAACAGCCTCGCGGGGCGGTCCGAACCCCGGAGGTCAGGCAGCAGGAACTGTTCGGCGAGCCAGTTCTCGACCTTCTTCACCCTGGCCCGGCCGGACTGCACTCGCGCGATGGACTCAAGAGTCTTCTCGTCGAAAGTGATGCCCACGTCGCCGTCCCAGTGCACAGCATGCGCGAAACGGTGAATCTGGATCGCGACGGTGTTGTCCTGGCCTGACCTGGCAACCCAGCCGAGATGGGGCAGCCCTGTGTCGAAGACCATGTCGAGCGCGTCCTGATCGGCCGGTCCCACACCCTCGACCTGCCAGGCTTCGGTGCCGACCTGGAGCAGCGACTTACCGGCGGCCTGGGAGCGGCGGAGCGTGGCTTCTTCCCCGATCTTGGCACCGGAGGAGGCACGGTTGCCCAGGAGCCTGAGGACGATTGTCGTGGGGGCGCCGTAGGAAAGTTCCTGGATCTTCACTCGTGGCCTCCGGGATGCACGGCGAAGCACAGCCAACGGTTCGGGCGGTTCGGCCGGGCAATGCGAACGCTCCACATCGGTTGGCCCTCCGCCGCAGGGAGCATCGCGACTGTGCCGTCTGGAAGCGACCGTCTCGACGTGGCGTCAGGGGACACGAGCTCGACCGTCATGCCCGCGTGGTTGCCGATCTTCAGGCGCCTGCCTTCCCACCGCAGTTGGAACATCAACCGATCCGGGTCGGCCACCAGGCCGAGTACCGCACCACGGGTCAGATGGAGCTCCTCACCGTCGACCCCGACCAGTTCAGCCCGGCTGATCGCCGGTGGCTCCGGATCGTCGTCGGCAGCGTGTGGTCCCGCTTCGTTGCCGAGATCGACAAGCACCTGGGTATGGAGGGTGGCCGGGCGGGAGGTCTCGTCGCACCAGGGGCACCGCTCGACCGTCGCGTCGACGTAATACGTCATGGTGCACGCGGAACAGGGCACCGTGGCTGCAGCGGCGGCTCGAAGGAGGTCGGCCCATACACCCTGGCCCGGCCGCTGGTCACGTTGGTTCAGTCCCTCAACGAACGTCCATCGGAAGCAGTCCTTAAGTGCAGCGTCGAATACCAGCGTCCTGGGAATGCCGAGGGTTGACCTATTCGACTGGTCGCCCGGATGGTCGATCCACGGATGCGATCCGTCGAGAGCGTCCGCCTCCTCCTGCTCATCCGCTTCGTAGAGGCCATCTCCTATGAACGGGTGGTGGAGCGCGAGTACCTCGTATGCGATGACGGCGAACGCGAAGGCGTCACTGAGGCTGTTGGCCGGCAGACCGGACCCGGGTCGGAGCTCAGGGGCGGAGTAACGCGCGGTGTAGACCGGCCGCCCGGCCGCGCTCGAGTAGGACAGGTTGTCAGTGTCGATGAGCCATACACGGTCACGAGCGGCTGACTCGGAGACGAAGACGTTGTTCGGCGACGGGTCTTGGTAGACGAGACCGCGGGCATGGAGCGACGCCAGGGTTCCGGCGAAGCGTGCCAGCACGTGCAGTCGGCGGCGCAGCCCACCGGTGTCCCGATAGTGCTCGACGGGACTGACACCGTTGGGGACAGAGGCAAGCCGGCCGAGCGGCACCATGCCCTCGATCAGATCCATGACGTACCCCGTGTGGGGCTGCACCAGGGTGTCGATCGGTCGGGCCAGCGGCAGGCCGTCCAACGGTAACCTGCGTACCACTCGCAACCTGTGTGCCCAGGCGTCTGACTGCTCCGGACTCGACTGGTTGAGCAACTTCACGGCGTGCCGACTCCCGGCAACCTCGTATACGGCCCCCTGCCCGCCGCGGCCGAGTTCACGGACGAGTTGCAAGGTCGCGCCGCTCTCCGTCCGGACTTTGAGTGGTAGATCTATGAGCACTCGGCTTCATCCTTACTCGGACCAGTGCAGGGCCAGGGTCTTGTCGTCGAAGTGGCCGGGGGTGGGCCAAGCGCGTAGTTCGGAGCACAGCCGTCTGTGCTGCTCGATCGGTGGCAGCGGCTCGATCGCCCGTCTCAGGTAGGTGATGAGCCCGCCGAGGCGTTCAGGCTGGAGGTCGTCGGAGACGCCGTCTGTTGCCAGCAGGATCCGGAAACCTGGTGGAGGAAGGGAGAATTGCCTGCTGAACCACACTGGCTGGCGGCCGTCGATGCCCAGCGCGTCTGTCTCGTTGGAGAATCCGGTTCGGTCCACCACGAGCGGCTCGATCTCCTGGTGCGTCGCGAGTGCGATCAGTCCGTCACCGACCTGACCCATCAGCACGGCACCGGATGGATGGACGAGTGAGAGCAGCATAGTGGTACTGCACTCGACCGGCTCCCGGGGTGCGATCTCTCGCTGCCAGTGCGCCTGGATGCGTACGAACAGCTTTGCGGGATCCGGCATGTCAGGCACCGCGAGTTCCCTGACAGCGCGATGCGCGGCGCGGCAGACCGCCAGCGCGCCGAGGCGGCTGTGTGGGCGGGACCCCATGCCATCGGCAACGACCACCAGTGAGCCGAACCGGCCCGCGGCACCGTGCCACATATCCTGTTTGGGTATGTTCCCGCGTCGATGTGCCGGACCACGGACAGAGGCGCCGAGCCACGTGCGCGCCGACGAATGGACGGGCACGTCAGTCGATGACAATGTCGGCCGTGCGGTCAGCGAGAGGCGGTGGCGGGAAGTCGGTCTGGTCCCCTGTGGCCCGCTGACTGACGCTCATGGTCAGCCAGTTGAAGAACTCAACGATGCGATGTGCGTTCTCGGCACGGGACACGCCCTCTGTGCCATCGCTGGCGAACCGCTCGAGTACGCCCATCGCTTCCGCATCGAGGTCGTTGCCAATAGCAACCGAGAACCTCGTTGCTTTGCTGGCCCGGGGCGCCGCCAGGAGCTGCCGCAACGGATCTTCCCAGTCGTCGTTCGGTAGCCCGTCCGACAGCAGAACGATGACCGGTTTGGCC
>CBFGQM010000294.1:0-6627 GCA_965650905.1 uncultured Streptomyces sp.
GACCTGAGACTGAGACACTTTCTGCCATGACCGCGCTCAGCAACGGTCTGCCACTCTTGGACGTATCCAGGTGGCTCGGACACAAGAGCATCAAGGAAACGGGGGACACGTACGCGCACCTCGCCCCGGTCTCGACGGCCCGGCGGTCGAGGTGATGGATCTGGCGCCGACCCGGCACCGTGCTGACCGGGTGCTGGGCGGTGCTGACTGAGGCGGTGGTTTCCGCAGGTCGGAGGGGCGTTTTCAGATGTGCGGACGGTATTCGTCGAGTCGTAGGCCAGAGGATCTCGCAAAGGTCTTTGAGATCGAGAAGTGGGAGCCCAAGGAGGCGCTGGCGCCCGACTACAACGTGGCTCCGACCAAGGAGGTCTACGCGGTGCTCGACCGCCCCCTCAAAGACGCGGAGGCCGCATCTACCCGTTCCTCCGTCACGGGGCAGCCGGTTCGCCAGTTGCGCAGCCTCACGTGGGGCCTGGTGCCGTCCTGGTCGAAGACTCCCGAGAGCGCCGCCCGGATGATCAACGCCCGTGCGGAGACCGTGCACGAGAAACCCTCGTTTCGGCGGGCCTTCTCGAGCCGGCGCTGCGTCATCCCCGCGGACGGCTATTACGAGTGGGTGACCGGGAACGCCGAGCGCGACCGGGAGGTCGAGGGCAAGAAGAAGCGGCCGCGCAAGCAGCCGTACTTCGTGCTGCCCGCCGACGGCTCCGTCTTCGCGATGGCCGGTCTCTACGAGTTCTGGCGGGACAAGACGCTGCCGGACGACCATCCGCGGGCCTGGTGGGTGACGTGCTCCGTCATCACGACCGAGGCGGAGAGGACGCCGCTGGCGGTGGCCCCGGCCGAGGGCCCGCGCGCCCTGGCCGACATCCACCCCCGTATGCCCCTGATGCTCATGCCCGATCGCTGGGACTCCTGGCTCGACCCGTCCCGCACAGACGTCGAGGACCTGCGCTCCCTGCTCGCGCCGCCCCCGCCGGGACTGATGCGCGCGTACCCGGTCTCCACGGCGGTGAGCAACGTGCGCAACAACGGGCCGGAGCTGCTGGAGGAGCTGGAGGGCCCTGAAGAGGGCACACTCTTCTGATGTGACGCAGAACAAGGTCTTGGGCGAGACGGTGAAGACGGACGCGGGCACGGCCCGCATCGCCTGGCACAAGGCGAGGAAGGCGCGGCTCGTCCTGGCGGCGAGCCACGGGGCCGGCGGTGGGATCGAGGCCCGGGACCTGCGCGCCCTCGCCGCCGAGCTCCCCGCCACCGGGGTGACCGTGGCCCTCGTGGAACAGCCCTGGAGGGTCGCAGGGAAGAAGCTGGCCCCCGTGCCGAGGACGCTCGACGTCGGCTGGCGCGGGATCTGGCCCGCGCTCGCCCGGTCGGGTCTGCCGGTCGTCGCCGGCGGTCGCAGCGCCGGAGCCCGCGTCGCCTGCCGAACGGCCGCCGAACTCGGCGCCCGCGCCGTCCTGGCACTCAGCTTCCCCCTGCACCCGCCGGGCAAGCCGGAGAAGTCGCGCGCCGACGAACTGCTCGGCGCCGGTGTGCCCACGCTGGTGGTCCAGGGCGGCAACGATCCGTTCGGGAAACCGGAGGAGTTCCCGGAAGGCGCGTACGACCTCGTCGAGGTGCCGTACGGAGATCACGGTTTCGCCGTGCCCAGGCGCGCGGAGATCGGGCAGGACGAGGCACTGAAGATGCTCGTCGACGGGGTCGTGAGGTGGCTCGCGTCACTCGAGTGAGCCGAGGTCACGGCCGGGAATGTTACGTCGCCGACCTCTGTTGAGGCGGATTGAAGTACTCACATCGAGTGCTTGCCGCCGTACGAGAGGAAGTCCGCCGCATGGGTTCGACCATCTGCCCGAGCCGTAGCAGCAGCGCCAACCTGGACTGGACGGTGCTGCACGCGGCGAAGAGCACGCCTGTTCGGGCGGCGGGCGGACCGGACCGTCGTCTATCCTCCGATTCTGGCGGAGCTGGTTTCGGTTCCGCCCAGACTCTGGAGGAGGTGGGTCCGGTCACTGGGACCGACGCAGGGACCGAACACGGCCAGGCGGAGCAGCCCGAGGGCCAGGGCAGCGGCGAGTCGTCCGCCGAGCGCAATGCGCGCTTCGAGCGGGACGCGCTGGAGTTCCTCGACCAGATGTATTCGGCCGCGCTGCGTATGACGCGCAACCCTGCCGACGCCGAGGACCTGGTACAGGAGACGTACGCGAAGGCGTACGCGTCCTTCCACCAGTTCCGTGCGGGCACCAACCTGAAGGCGTGGCTGTACCGGATTCTCACCAACACCTTCATCAACTCCTATCGGAAGAAGCAGCGTGAGCCCCTGCGCTCCGCCGCCGAGGAGATCGAGGACTGGCAGCTCGCGCGCGCCGAGTCGCACATGTCGACCGGTCTGCGTTCCGCCGAGTCGCAGGCCCTCGATCACCTGCCCGACTCGGACGTCAAGGAAGCGCTGCAGGCGATCCCCGAGGAGTTCCGCATCGCCGTCTATCTCGCGGATGTAGAAGGCTTTGCGTACAAGGAGATCGCGGACATCATGGGGACACCCATCGGTACGGTGATGTCCCGCCTGCACCGGGGCCGCCGCCAACTGCGCGGCATGCTCGAGGACTACGCCAAGGGCCGTGGCCTGGTCCCGGCGGGCGCCGGAGATTCGGACGGAACGAAAGGCTCGGGCTCATGAGCTGCGGAGAGCCGCACGAGACGGACTGCAGTGAAGTACTCGATCATCTCTACGAGTTCCTCGACCATGAGATGCCCGACAGTGACTGCACCAAGATTGAGCAGCACTTCGACGAGTGCTCGCCGTGCCTGGAGAAGTACGGCCTCGAGCAGGCCGTGAAGAAGCTGGTCAAGCGGTGCTGCGGCCATGACGACGTGCCCACCGACCTGCGCTCGAAGGTCATGGGCCGTATCGAGCTGATCCGCTCCGGGCAGGCCGTGCCCGACCACGATGTGACGGCCTCGCCCCAGATGTCGTCCCAGACGACGCCGCAGGAGTCCTGACTCCCTTCGCAGGCCACTTTTCAGCTGTGTCGAGTGCGCCGTTGGCAGGCGCCGTGTCTTGGGCCGGGAATCGCGGCCGCCCGGAATCGTGGCCGGGCCTCGTACGCCGTGCCCGTCGTCGCGCCGCCGTCGCATCGCCCGATCCCTCCCGGCCGTATGCCACGCGACGTCGCGGAGTCGTCGGCCAGGGTGCCACCCAGAGGTCGCCTTACCCTGCCCCGGGATGGGTAACCCATGGGTAATGAGCGGCTGTCCGACCGTACGTGGTTGGATGCGAGCAAGAGGACATCAGAGGGCACAGTCCAGCCCGAGGCTGCACGCTCTTCGACGAACTGGCAGGCGGGAATCGTGAGGATCTTCGGCAAGGGACGGCACCGGCCCTCCGTCTCATGGCGGCAGGCCACCGACCGAGCGTTCACGCTGATCGGCGACGGTCGGTACGAGGACGCGGGCGCCCTGCTCACGCGTGCGGTGGACCTGGAGCCCTGGCTGTCCGAGTCCTGGTTCAACCTCGCGCTGCTGCACAAGTTCCGGCACGACTGGGAGCAGGCGCGAGCGGCCGGCCTCAGGGCCGTGGCGCTCCTCGACCGGGAGACCGGGGCCCCTGATTGGTGGAACGTGGGCATCGCGGCCACCGCCCTGCAGGACTGGCCACTCGCCCGCCGCGCCTGGCAGGCGTACGGGCTGCGGGTGCCTGGGGGGCTCCCTCGGCCGAAGGCCGGGGGAGGCGCCACCGCTGCCAAGGAACCCGTCGGGATGGAGCTCGGCAGCGCGGCCCTACGGCTGTCGCCCGAGGGCGAGGCCGAGGTCGTGTGGGGGCGCAGGCTGGACCCGGCCCGGATCGAGGTGCTGTCCATTCCGCTGCCGTCCTCGGGGCGGCGCTGGGGCGAGGTCGTGCTGCACGACGGCGTCCCGCACGGCGAGCGCACTACGGCCGCCGGGCACGCGTATCCCGTCTTCGACGAGATCGAGCTGTGGGCGCCCTCGCCGGTCCCCACCTGGGTCGTGCTCCTGGAGGCGGCGACCGAGGACGACCGGGACGCTTTGGAGCGGCTCGCGGCCGACGCGGGCTTCGCCGCCGAGGACTGGTCGTCCTCCGTACGGCTGCTGTGCCGCATGTGCTCGGAGTCCCGGATGGCGTCCGACGAGGGCGACGGCGAGCACCTGGATCCGCACGACCACAGCGAGCCCGGGCATCCCGGCCCGCTCGGCCACCGTACCGACGGGCAGCTGTGGGTGCCCGAGCGCGAGTGCGGCCTGGCGGCGCCCGCCTCGCTGGTGCGCGGCCTGCTCGACGGCTGGGTCGCGGACAGCCCGCACTCCCGTGACTGGCGGGATCTGGAGGAGGTCTGCTGATGCCGTCGGGCTACCTTCGACCGGAAAGCGGGCGGGGTCTGGTGCGCGCGATTCCAAGGCGGAGGAAGGAGTCGACGCGAAGCGTCGGCGACTGACGCAACGCTGGAAGTGTGCGTTAAGTGTGCGTGCCAGGGCACGACCGCCCGATCAGAGGTAGCCCCGACAGCCTCTGAGCGCAGCCCGTAGGCTGTACCCCGCAGATTTCCAAGGATGCAGGAAGGCGTACGTCGGTCATGGCGCAGCAGGAAACAGAACAGAGCGGGGTGCTCCCTGTGGACGACGACGGCTTCGTCATCGACACCGAGGACTGCGAGAAGCGCGAGACGGCCTACCGTGAGCGCGGCACCTCGCGGCCCATCACCGTCGTCGGGAACCCGGTGCTGCACAAGGAGTGCAAGGACGTCACGGAGTTCGGCGACGATTTGGCCACCCTCGTGGCCGACATGTTCGCCAGCCAGCGCACCGCCGAGGGCGTGGGTCTGGCCGCCAACCAGATCGGCGTCGACCTGAAGGTCTTCGTCTACGACTGCGGGGACGACAAGGGCAAGCGCCATGTCGGCGTGGTGTGCAACCCCGTGCTGGTCGAGCTGCCCGCCGACCAGCGCCGCCTGGACGACAGCAACGAGGGCTGCCTCTCCGTGCCGACCGCGTACGCGCCGCTCGCCCGCCCCGACTACGCCGAGGTCACCGGGCAGGACGAGAAGGGCAACCCCATCAAGGTGCGCGGCAGGGGCTACTTCGCGCGGTGCCTGCAGCACGAGACGGACCACCTGTACGGCTACCTCTACATCGACCGGCTCTCCAAGCGTGAGCGCAAGGACGCGCTGCGGCAGATGGCCGAGAACGAACCGCGCTACCCGGTCGTGGCCAACGACTGACTGTTCGGTTTGACCGCCGGCTTGACAACCGGTTCAACCGCTGGGACAGAAGATGACAGTGGTCCCGAAGTGGCACTTCGAACGACTCCCGGAAACGGACGAGTCGCCCCGGGTGGGCATCATGCTGAGGCCCAAGCGTCTGCTGCTGAAGGCCGTGCCCAGGTGATCGACCGATGATCGGCGGCGCACGTACAGGCGGCCTCCGGTCCCCTGAACGTGCGCCACTACCCCTGCGGGGTCGTCCCCGCGGTCGAGGAGGAGGCTTCCGCCGAGGATCGGAGCCAGAGGACCAGAGGCTCCCAGAGGAGCCAGAGGAGCCAGAGGGGTCTCAAGAGGTCAGAGGGATCAGAGGAGTCAGAAGTCCTCGTCCAAGTCGACGGTGCCCTCCACCGCCACCTGGTACGCCGACGGACGCCGCTCGAAGAAGTTGGTCAGTTCCTGAACGCCCTGCAGCTCCATGAAGGAGAAGGGGTTCTCGGAGCCGTACACCGGAGCGAAGCCGAGCCGTGTCAGACGCTGGTCGGCGACGCACTCCAGGTACTGCCGCATCGAGTCGGTGTTCATACCCGGGAGGCCGTCACCGCACAGATCGCGCGCGAACTGCAGCTCTGCCTCGACGGCCTCCCGGAGCATGTCGGTGACCTGCTGCTGAAGCTGGTCGTCGAAGAGCTCCGGCTCCTCCTTGCGGACCGTGTCCACCACGTCGAACGCGAAGGACATGTGCATCGTCTCGTCGCGGAACACCCAGTTGGTGCCCGTGGCGAGGCCGTGCAGCAGGCCACGGCCGCGGAACCAGTAGACGTACGCGAAGGCACCGTAGAAGAACAGCCCCTCGATGCATGCCGCGAAGCAGATCAGATTGAGCAGGAACCGGCGGCGGTCCGCCTTGTTCTCCAGCCGGTCCAGCTTCTCCACCGAGTCCATCCACGTGAAGCAGAACTCGGCCTTCTCCCGGATCGACGGGATGTTCGCGACCGCGGCGAACGCGGCGGTACGGTCCTTTGGGTCGGGAAGGTAGGTGTCGAGCAGCGTCAAATAGAACTGGACGTGCACGGCCTCCTCGAAGAGCTGCCTCGAGAGATACAGCCGCGCCTCGGGTGAGTTGATGTGCTTGTAGAGGGTGAGCACCAGGTTGTTCGCCACGATCGAGTCACCCGTCGCGAAGAACGCGACCAGACGCCCGATGAGGTGCTGCTCGCCCGGTGACAGTTTCGCGAGATCCGTCACATCCGAGTGCAGGTCCACCTCCTCCACGGTCCAGGTGTTCCTGATCGCGTCCCGGTAGCGCTCGTAGAAGTCCGGGTAGCGCATGGGGCGCAGGGTCAGTTCGAAGCCCGGGTCGAGCAGGTTCTTCGCCGTCTTGGTGGTGCTGGTCATTACTGACAGGCCT
>CBFGQM010000295.1:0-6602 GCA_965650905.1 uncultured Streptomyces sp.
GATGCGCCCTGCGGCGCCGCGTCCCGCCCCGGCGCCGTACCAGGATCCGTACAACGGCCAGCAGTACCGCGGATACTGAGTCCCTCGGATCTCTCAGGCTCACCAGCCGCACATCAGCGATCCTGTGGCAGCCTGTCACACACGCCCGGCGCCCAAGCGACGTCGGGCGCGCTCCTCGGTGAGACCGGTGAGACCTCACCGACCAGCGTCCGCAGGAGTGTGCCACGAGGACTGACGGCTCCCGCCGTTCAGCACCAGGGCACGAGGGCGATTGGCTCACATCCCTGAGCAGCGCTGGGGACCACTGAGCCAATCAGAGACGCCCTTGGGCCTCCCGGGTGTCTCCGGCTCTCTCAGCGGGGATGTCGGTGGCGGCTGGCAGGATGACCTCATGTCGAAGCCGGTGCTCCACTCGATTCACATCTATCCCCTCAAGGCGGCCAGGGGCCACGCCCCGGGCGAGGCCGTCGTGGAGCCGTGGGGCCTGGCGGGTGACCGGCGCTGGGTGCTGATCGACGAGACGAGCAAGGTTGTCACCCAACGCGTGTATCCGCGCCTGGCGTTGGCGGCCGCCGAGTCGCTGCCCGGCGGCGGTGTGCGGTTGTCCGGGCCCGGCCGTGAGCCGCTGAGCGTCCCCATACCCGAGCCGATCGGCACGACGACGGTCCGGATCTGGCGCGACCTTGTGGAGGGTGCCTCCGCCGACGCCGCGGCGCATGCCTGGTTCAGCGACTATCTCGGCGTAGACGTGCGCCTCGTGCACCTCGACGACCCGGCCACACGCCGGCCCCTCGATCCGGAGTACGCGCGCGCGGGCGAAACCGTCAGTTTCGCCGACGGCTACCCCTTGCTGCTCACCACGCTCGGTTCCCTCGACGCCCTCAACGTGCTGATCGCGCGCGGCGACCGGCCCGGCGAGGGCCCGCTTCCCATGAACCGCTTCCGGCCGAACGTGGTCGTCGACGGCACCGCGCCCTGGGCGGAGGACGGCTGGTCAAGGATCGCCATCGGCGAGGCCACCTTCCGGGTCGCCAAGGGATGCGGGCGCTGCGTCGTGACCACCACCGACCAGGACACCGCCGAGCGCGGCGGTGAGCCGCTGCGCACCCTCGGTCGCCACCGCCGCTTCGGCGACAAACTGGTCTTCGGGCAGAACGTGGTGCCGGAGTCCCTGGGCACAGTGCGCCTGGGAGATCCGGTCAGAATCCTCGAATAGATTTCGCGGGAGGGGGGAAACCAGCGCGCCGGGCAGGGCCGTTGGGTTTAATGAGAAGTTCATGAGAGACCGGGACGAGGGGTGATGTCGCTCTCCCTTCCCGGCCCCGTGCGTGGACGGCTCCGATCGGCATTATCACGGCCGCGGAAGGGGGTAGCGGGACATTGCGGGCCATCAGGGGGCTCTGGCGCTGGCGGCACAACCCGCTGCGCCGGGCGACCGATCTCGCCGAGGCATGGGTGGCACTGGCGGCGCTGCTGCTGATCCTGGTCACTACGCCCCTGGTCGGCGCGCTGGTCGGCTCAGCCGCCCATGATGCCCTGCAGAAGTCCGTTCGGCAGCAGCGACAGAGCCGCCACTGGGTGGAGGCGACCGTGGTCAAGAAGGCGGACAGCACCCCGCTGGACCCGGACCCCGAGACGTCTTCGGCGCGCGACTCCCACAGCCGTGTGCTCGCCGACTGGACGGGTCCGGACGGCACAGCGCAGCACGGCACGGTCATGGCCGCACTCAAGTCCCCTCAGCCCGGCGACCAGTTCAGGATGTGGATCGACGAGCACGGCCGAATAGTGGGCCGCCCCCTGGACACCGCTGCAGCGACGACGCACGCCGTCCTCGCCGGATTCGGCACGGCAGCCGTCTACGCCGGACTTGTCGAGGGCTGTCGGCGGCTCGTCGTCTGGAGCATGGTGCGGCACCGGTACGCCCGTTGGGCCCAGGCTTGGTCGCAGGCCGGCCCGGACTGGGGCAGGACCGGCACGGGCAGCTGACAGCCGCTCCCTCCGGTCAACTCTCCGCCCCCGCGCACGCTACGGTGGACCGGCCGAACTGTTCGGCACCGTCGTGAGAGGCTGTGCCCGATCCCCCGTGAGCTGATCCAACGGGGCGACGGGGCTCAATGACAACCTCTCAGGACCGCGTACAACGAGGTTGGGGGCACAACAGCGCCATGGCACAGGGCACGGTCCAGGTGACGCACACCGGCACGTCACGGTGGCGACGCCGCACAGGTGAGTACGCATCGCTCGCCGCCGCCCTGGAGGCCGCGGGCGACGGTGACGTGCTCACCATCGCTCCCGGTACGTACCGGGAGAACCTCGTTGTCCAGCGGACGGTGACCCTGCGCGGCCCGGAGGGCTCCCCGGGTTCCGTACGCATCGCGCCCGTCGACGGAGTGCCCCTCACGGTGCGCGCCTGCGCCGTGGTCCAGGACCTGCTCGTGGAGGGCCAGGACGCGGCCGCTCCCGCGGTCCTGGTGGAGGAGGGCGCGCCGGAGCTCATGGACCTCCGGATCGTCACGCGCTCAGCGGCCGGGCTCGAGGTACGTGGCGGTGCGCGGCCGACCGTACGGCGCTGCACGGTGGACAATCCGGCGGGTGTCGGCATCGCCGTACTGGACGGCGGGGGCGGGGTGTTCGAGGAATGCGAGGTCGTCGCGGCCGGCCAGTCGGGCATCGCCGTGCGCGGCGGCGCCCATCCGCGCCTGGAGCGCTGCCGGGTGCACCATGCCTCGGGCGCGGGTCTGTCGGTGACGGGCGAACACTCGGCGCTGGAGGCCGTCGGCTGCGAGGTGTACGAGGTCAGGGGCAGTGGCGTACAGGTCACCGCACGGGCCACGGCTCATCTCACCGACTGCGATGTGCACCGCACGACGGCGGACGGTGTCACGCTCGACACGGACGCCGTGCTGACGCTCGCCGACTGCCGTATCCACGACGTCCCGGAGAACGCGGTCGACCTGCGCTCCCGCTCGGTCCTCTCGATGACCCGTTCCACAGTGCGGCAGTTCGGGCGCAACGGCCTGTCGGTGTGGGATCCGGGCACGCGCGTGGACGCCAACCAATGCGAGATCCACGACAGTACGGGCGACTACCCCGCGGTGTGGGTGAGCGACGGCGCGACCGCGGTGCTCGACTCGTGCCGGGTGCACGACGTGCCGGACGCACTC
This sequence comes from uncultured Streptomyces sp., assembly GCA_965650905.1. Classification (GTDB taxonomy): domain Bacteria; phylum Actinomycetota; class Actinomycetes; order Streptomycetales; family Streptomycetaceae; genus Streptomyces. Next base: position 3,165 of record CBFGQM010000295.1, read on the forward strand.
TTCGTGCTCGACCGCGGCTCGCGCGCCGACGTCGTCGACAGCGACCTGTGGCAGGTGCGCAACACGGCGGTGTCCGTGAGCGACGGCGCCACCGCGCAGCTCGACGACTGCCGGATCCGGGATGCCGCGACGGGCGCCTGGTTCCGGGACCACGGCAGCGGCGGCACCCTGTCGGGCTGCTCCGTGGACGGTACGCAGACGGGTGTGATCGTGACCAAGGGCGCCGACCCCGCCGTCGAGCGGTGCACGGTCACCTCGCCCGCGGAGGCGGGTTTCTATGTGTCGGCCGGAGGCCGCGGCAGCTTCCACGGCTGCCGCGTCACGGACAGCGGCGGTTACGGCTTCCATGTGATCGACGGCTGCCGTACGACGCTCAGGAAATGCCGCACTGAGCGGTGCGCGCGCGGGGGTTACGAGTTCGCGGACGCCGCCGGCGGCGAGGTGTCCGGCAGCGGCCCCGTCGTCGAGGACTGCACGAGCGACGAGAGCGCGAATGTGCGGCCCCCGGCACAGGAGACAGCCGTACAGAAGGCGAGCCAGTCCTCCGGTCTGCTGGGCACCATCCCCGGCCAGCGCACCACCGAGCAGGAACCGCTCGTCGCCGCCCAGGAGGCGGGACCGCCCGCGCGCACGTCGACGGCCGTGCTGGGTGAACTCGACGCGCTGGTGGGCCTGGACAGCGTCAAGTGTGAGGTGCGCGCCCTCACCGACATGATCGAGGTGGGCCGTCGCCGTCAGGAGGCGGGCCTGAAGGCGGCGTCCGTCCGGCGCCATCTGGTATTCACCGGCTCCCCCGGCACCGGCAAGACGACGGTCGCCCGGCTGTACGGCGAGATCCTGGCCTCACTCGGCGTCCTGGAGAAAGGCCATCTCGTCGAGGTGTCCCGGGTCGACCTGGTCGGTGAGCACATCGGCTCCACGGCCATCCGCACGCAGGAGGCCTTCGACAAGGCACGCGGCGGCGTGCTGTTCATCGACGAGGCGTACGCGCTCTCGCCGGAGGACTCGGGACGCGACTTCGGCCGCGAGGCCATCGACACACTCGTGAAGCTGATGGAGGACCACCGGGAGGCGGTGGTGGTGATCGTCGCGGGGTACACGGCCGAGATGGAGCGCTTCCTGAGCATCAACCCGGGTGTGGCCTCCCGCTTCTCACGAACCATCACCTTCAGCGACTACGTGCCCGAGGAGCTGCTGCGGATCGTGGAGCAGCAGGCCGAGGAGCACGAGTACCAGCTGGCGCCGGGTGCCGGTGAGGCGCTGCTCAAGTACTTCACGGCGATCCCGAAGGGGCCCGCGTTCGGCAACGGCCGTACGGCGCGGCAGACCTTCGAGGCGATGGTGGAGCGGCACGCGGGGCGGGTCGCCCAGTTCGACGAGCCGAGCACGGACGACCTCACCCTGCTCTATGCCGAGGACCTCCCCGAGCTGCCCTGAGGCTCGCCGTCCCCCCTCGAACCAGGGTGAGGCTCGCCGTCGGGCGGGGCGTCGGCGTCGGGTCGGGGAGGCTCCGGGGATCGGCCTTCCGGGCGCGGGCGCGGTAGGTCCGGCCGGAGCCGCGCGAGCAGCCGCTGCCGCTCGTGCGCGAACGCCGGGTCCGCCCGGTAGTCGGAGTGCCCGAGAATCGGCTCGGGCAGCGGGTACTGGGCGGTGCGGCCGTAGGCGAGAGGGTCCATGAGTGCCTCGCGGTCCACCTGGAGGCCGCGGTCACCGGGCAGCCCGACGGGGCCGCCGATGGGGTCGGTGGCTCGGTGGAGGTTGCGCCAGCAGTCGACCTCGCGGTGCAGGCTGCTCAGCGCGGCGGGTCCGAAGTGGGCCGGGAACCAGCGCCCGTAGAGCCGCTCCAGGGGTGAGCCGTAGGTCAGCAGGGCGACCCGCCTCCGGACCGACGGTGTGAGCTGCCAGGCCGCGGCGGCCGCGAGGACGCTGCCCTGGGAGTGCCCGGAGATGACGAGACGCCCGCCCGTCCTGCGCGTCCATGTGGCCATGCGCCAGGTCAGGTCGGGCACGGCGCGCTCGGCGTAACAGGGGGGCGCGAAGGGATGCGCCGCGCGCGGCCAGAACGTACCGACGTCCCACAGAATGCCCAGGGTGCGGCGGGCCGACGGATCGCGGTAGGCGCGGCGGCCCCAGGTGACGAGCAAGAGGAAGCCGACGCCGATCAGCCACGAACCGAGCGCCTGCGCGCTCTCGGCCGCGCCCTCCACGAAGGCATACGTTCCTTGTGCGGCCTCGCCGGGCACCTCGTCGGTCGTCATGGCACCCAGGAGGGCCACAGCGCCCAGGAGAAGCGTCACGGTGGTTGTGATGCCGATGATCCGGGGCGCCCGGTCGGTGAGGGCGGCCATCGCACGTGCTGTGGCGATGAGTCGGGTGCGCTCGGCGTCCTTGGGCTCCGACGGGTAGTCGAGGTCCACCTGGTCCATCTCGGCGCGGCGCAGCCGCACCGTGCGCCTGACCAGCCAGCCGAAGAGCACCAGGAGAACGACGATGAGGGGCGGGATGACGGAGGCCTGCCACGTCAGGAACACCGGCGGGCCCTCGATCGGTCCTTCGGTGCCGTCGAGCCAGCCGGCGACGCGCTGGGCCACGCCGCCGGACATCACACCGCCCAGAGCACAGGCCAGCATCGCCACGGCGGGCCCCGCGAGGCCGCGCATCGCGGTGCGGGTGTCGGGGTGCGTGCGGTACAGGAGGTGGGCCACCACGCCGATCGCCAACACGAGCAGGCCCTGGACGAGGGCGATACCGGCGAACGTCCCGTCGCCCGGCAGCCGGTGGGCCGACCGCCAGTCCGGTCGCGACCAGCCGGCGTACAGGAGGGTGAGGGCGAGCAGGACGAGGGAGCCGATGGGCAGCCGGCTCACCATGGTCTCGTCGAGTTGCCGGTCGAACCGCCTCTCGCTGCGGCCCCTGCGGCAGACGACCCAGACCACGACGACCGCGCCCACGATGAACGCTGCGTTGAGAAGCCAGCCCAGCGTTTCCAGGGCGACCGGCCCACCGTTTTCGCGGTCGTGGCGGGCGGCGGCGGCGCCGACCCCGGCGGCGACCGTCAGCAGACCCGCGGCGGTGTGGGCGGCACGCAGCCGGGCCACCAGCCTGCGCCCGTACCAGAAGCCGGGGCGGCCGAGGACCGGGCGGCCGGTGTCCTCGCCGGGGTCGTCCTCGTCGGACATCGGCCGCTGGGACTCGTACGCGCTCCAGGTGCGGTGGGAGAGGTACCAAAGGAGGCCGGTGAGGGCGGCGGGCACCAGGGAGGCGAGGGCGAGGCGGCGGCCGGGCTGGCTCCACCAGCCGTCGTCGGATTCGACGGGCGAGAGGAAGCCCAGCCAGGAGTGTTGCGCGGCGCACCCGCTCGTGCCCTCGCACTGCCAGGCGACCAGGTCGAGGGCCACCTCGCAGACAGCGGCGACCAGCAGCACCGTGAGCTTGAGG
>CBFGQM010000296.1:0-6574 GCA_965650905.1 uncultured Streptomyces sp.
TGGGACGACCTGGTGGAGGGCGCCCTCGGCGGTCTGGTGATCGTGGACACCCGCTGACTGGACGACTGCTACGCGGCGGTGGACTACTTCGAGCACAAGGACGTCCCCTTCGCGGTCGCCGTCAACGCGTTCGACGGGGAGGTCGAGCACGACCTTGACGAGGTGCGGTGGGCACTGGACATCGCCGCGCACGTACCGCTGATCGTCTTCGACGCCCGGAAAATGGGTTCGGTCCGCGATGCGCTGCTGACCGTACTGGCAGTCGCCCTGTCTCGCGCCGAAGCCGCCACGGGGCCCTGACGGGCCGGCGCAAGGCGACTTTCATCCGAGTCGTCCAAGGCGTCCAAGGCGTCCAAGGCGTCTGAGTCGTCCGAGTCGTCAACGGCCCCCTTGTTTCGTACCCGGGCGGCCTGGGCGGCCCGGGCGCAGCCGTGTCCCTCCCGGAGGGTCGGGTGAAACAGGTCTGCCGTTCAGCGGTGAGCGGGCTGCTCTCGGGTACCCGCTGCAGTAGCCGATACGAGATCTGAGCGGCGGGGTCGGTGGCCCTGTCGCGGCGGTCAGCGACAAGGAGGCGCAGAGATGAGCACGGTCAAGGAAACGGTAGAAGTCGAGGTCCCCGTCCGTACCGCCTACAACCAGTGGACGCAGTTCGAGGAGTTCCCGAACTTCATGGAGGGAGTCGAGGAGGTCACGCAGCTCGACGACCGCCACAACCACTGGACCACCAAGATCGGTGGAGTACGGCGGGAGTTCGACACGGAGATCGTCGACCAGCTTCCTGATGAGCGGGTCACCTGGCGTACCACCACCGGTGACACCCGACAGAAGGGCATGGTCCGCTTCCAGCGCCTGGACGACACGCACACCCGGGTGGAGCTGGTGATGGACGTAGAACCCGGTGGTGTCGCGGAGAAGACCGCGGACATGGCCGGAATGATCGACCGGCGCATCAAGGGAGACATGCGTCGCTTCAAGGAGTACATCGAGCACCGCGGGTCCGAATCCGGAGCCTGGCGTGGCCGCATCGCGCCGGATGACCCCGGCCGGGCGCCCTGATACCTGCGGGCAGACGCCTCGGCTGTACTGCCGTGCCGCGGGGGGAGGATGCCTCACGTCACGTGTGGGTCACCCGGTTTCGGATACTCGTGCCGGTGTCTCTCACGCCGGGAGGTGATCGTGCCGGAGATGGAGGCGGACCACGCGCGGCGGCGGTTCGGCGCCGCCCGGGTGGCGCGGCTGGCGACGGTGGACGCCGAGGGGCGGCCTCACCTCGTGCCGATCGTGTTCGCGCGGGCCGCTCGGCCCGCGCAAGCCGGCGACGTGATCGTGACGGCGGTCGATGACAAGCCGAAGAGCGCGGTTCGGCTGAAGCGGCTGCGGAATATCGCGGCCAATCCGGCCGTGTGTCTGCTGGCGGACGCGTACGACGAGGACTGGGACCGGCTTTGGTGGGTACGGGCGGACGGTGACGCACGGATCGTGTCGCCCCACGCGTCGGAGGCGTCGGTCCGGGACGAGCACGCCACCGCGGTCGCGCTGCTGCGGCGGAAGTACGTCCACTACCGCCGGCAGCCGCCGCACGGGCCGGTGATCGTGGTCACCGTCCAGCGGTGGACGGGCTGGCGTGCCGTCCTCGAGGACGACGGGGGCGACGGGGACGACGGGGACGACGAGAAGAGCAGCTGAGGCGTCCACGCACACGCCACGGGAGGCCGTGATGGAACTCGTCGAGGAGCGTCCCTACCGCTTTCGCATCGAACCGCGGGGGAACATGCGCGTACCGGGAGTCGTGTTCGCCTCCCGGGATCTGCTGAGGGACGCCGAGCAGTCGCTGGAGCAGGTCGTCAACGTGGCCACGCTACCGGGCATCGTCGGCGCCTCGTACGCCATGCCGGACATCCACTGGGGCTACGGCTTCCCCATCGGTGGCGTGGCGGCGACCGATCTGGACGAGGGCGGAGTGGTCTCACCCGGAGGGGTCGGCTTCGACATCTCGTGCGGGGTAAGGCTGCTGGCCGCCGACGCTGACCGGGAGTCGCTGGCGCCCGCGCTGCCCGCGGTCATGGACGGCCTTGACCGGGCGATCCCGCGTGGGGCGGGCCCCGGCGGGGTGTGGCGGCTGAGCGGCCCCGGTGAACTGGGGCGGATCCTGGAGGCCGGCTCCCGGTGCGCCGTGGAGCGCGGCCACGGTGAGGCACGCGACCTCACCCGCTGCGAGGACGGCGGCGCGGTCCCCGATGCCGACGGGGCGCAGGTGAGCGGGCGGGCGCGGGAACGCGGCCTCGGCCAGGTCGGCAGCCTGGGCTCCGCCAACCACTTCCTGGAGGTCCAGCAGGTCAGCGCGGTGTACGACGAGCGGGTCGCCGCCGCCTTCGGCCTGGCCACCGACCAGGTGTGCGTGATGATCCACTGTGGTTCGCGCGGGCTCGGGCACCAGATCTGCACCGATCACGTACGGGCGATGGACCGCGCCATGAACCGGTACGGCATCACGGTCCCCGACCGGCAACTGGCCTGTACCCCGGTCGACTCGCCCGAGGGGCGGGCGTATCTCGGCGCGATGGCCGCGGCCGCCAACTACGGCCGCGCGAACCGCCAGTTGCTGTCCGACGCGGCCCGGCGGATCTTCCGCCGCGCCGCCGGTGCCCGGCTCTCTCTCGTGTACGACGTGTCCCACAACCTCGCCAAGATCGAGACCCATACGGTGAACGGAACGCGGCGCGAGCTGTGTGTGCACCGCAAGGGCGCCACCCGGGCCTTTCCTCCCGGACACCCCGAACTGCCCGAGGAGCTTCGGGAGTTCGGCCAGCCGGTACTCATCCCCGGCACCATGGGCACGGCCTCCTACGTACTGGCCGGCGTGCCCGGCGGTGACGCGTTCCACTCCACCTGCCACGGCGCGGGCCGGGTGATGAGCCGTCACCAGGCCGCGCGTGCGGTCGCGGGGAAGGAGCTGCGGGCCCGGCTGGAACGGGGCGGCATCGCGGTACGGCCCCGATCGTTGCGCGGGCTGGCGGAGGAGACCCCGGAGGCGTACAAGGACGTGAGCGCGGTGGTGCGGGCGAGCGAGGGCGCGGGGCTGTGCCGCACGGTCGCGCGGCTGGTTCCGCTGGGCGTGGTGAAGGGGTGATGTGATGAAGGGGGGATGACGCCGCACCGCACGCCTTGGCCGTCACAGGCTCATACGTCGATCGTCACCTCGCACGACCAGCCGTACGGCCCCGGGCCGATGCGCAGCTCGTTCCACGAGACGGCCTTCGGTACCGCACCGGTGATCTCCACGTCCGACAGGTCGGCGACCGCCAGCCGTACGTCGAGGGCGCCGCCGGGCGCGTCCGACTCCACCTCGACATCCACCGGCACCTGGCCGTGCACGTCGAGGCGGAAGACGACCTCGTCCAGCAGCGCGGCCAGGAGGTCGTCGTCGCTGACCCCGGAGAGCTGAGTTCGCTGCATCGCGGTCGGCCGTACCGCGGAGATGTCCGCGAAGCTCTCGACCATCGCCAGTACGGCCTCCACGAGGCAGCACTCCTGCGTGGTGCCCCAGGCCTCGATGCGCACGTCGGCCGTGTGCGGCACGAGCCGGTGGCCGCTCTCACCCTGCCCGCGGGCCTGCCTGTCGTCGTCCCTCTCGCCGACCATGACCTCCGGGTGCCCGTTTGTTCCGCACGCATGTGTGGTCAGGGCACCGAAGAAGACGGCCGGCCGCCGGGCATCTGTTGCGTTGTCGTTGGTCGCTTGTTGTCGCTCGCCCTACTTGTTCGGCTCCGCAGCGCTGATGTCGGCGAGCGCGGAGCCGGGGTCGCGTTCGAGGGCCAGGTCGCCGATGCTGAGGGCGCCGACCAGATGCCCCTCCTCGACGACCGGCAGCCGCCGCAGCGCGTGCTCGCGCATCAGCCGGACCGCCTCTTCGATCTCGTCCTGCGGAGAGATGGTGACGAGGTCGGTGCTGCAGACGTCTCGCACCGTGGTGGCGGCGGGGTCACGCTCCTCGGCCATGGCCCGTACCACCAGGTCGCGATCGGTCACCAGACCGCGTACACGGTCCTCTTCGGTGACGATGACGTCGCCGATGTTCCTCTCCTTCATGAGCCGGGCGACCTCGGGGAGCGGCGTCCGCTCCGTCACCGTCACCGGGTCCGCCGTCATGAGCTCCCGGACTTGATGAGCCATGGTCAACCTCCGTGGACCTTCCGTAATGAGCACCGGCAAGCGCCTGTGGGCCGGTACTTGGGCACACCGCGAGTACCCGGTCCAGGTTCCTCCATGCGCGGACGCGTGAGGACCCGGCCGGTCGGGTACTCGAAGTTGCCGATCACAAAGCGCCCATGTCAGGGCGAGCGAACACGTGGGAGGGGTGGGACGTGACCTCAACGACCGCTGTCGCAGCCGATGCCGGTGACCTGCGGCGCATCCGGCGGGACGCGCTGCCGCTGTCCGGACCGGACTCGCTCGACGTGCTGCTGGAACGGATCGGCGACGCCCGTTACGTACTGCTGGGTGAAGCCACGCACGGTACCGCCGAGTACTACCGCCTGCGGGCCCTTGTGACCCGCAGGCTGATCGAGGAGAGGGGCTTCTCCTTCGTGGCCGTGGAGGGCGACTGGCCGGACTGCCTGGCCCTGCACCGTTCGGTCACCGGCGCGCGGAGTGCGCCCGAGGACCCGCGGGAGGTGCTGGAGAGCTTCCGACGGTGGCCGACGTGGCTGTGGGCGAACACGGAGGTGCTGGCGTTCGCCCGATGGCTGCGCGAGCACAACGCGAGGCTGTCGGGCGAGCCGCGGGTCGGCTTCTTCGGCCTCGACGTGTACAGCCTGTGGGAGTCGCTGCACGCGGTCCTCGACCATCTGCGGGTCCATGACCCCGACCTGGTCGACCGGGCACTGGAGGCGTACCGATGCTTCGAGCCGTACGCCGAGGATCCCCGGCCCTGCGCCCTGGCCACCGAGCTGGTGCCGTACGGCTGCGAGCCGGAGGTGGTCGCCCTGCTCACCGGGGGCCGAGAGGGCGCTGCCCGGGCCGCGCCCGTGACCGGTGACCTCGCGGAGTTCGTCGCCCGGCAGAACGCCGAGGTGCTGGCCGGAGCCGACCGCTACTACCGGGCCATGCTGCACGGCGGCACGGAGTCGTGGAACATCCGCGACCTGCACATGGCCGACACCCTCGACCGGCTCATGGAGCATCATGGTCCGGACGCCAAGGCGGTGGTCTGGGAGCACAACACCCACATCGGGGACGCCCGCGCCACCGACATGGCCGACGCCGGCCTGGTCAACGTCGGCCAGCTGGCCCGCGAGCGGCACCTGGCGGAGGGCGTGGTGCTCGTCGGCTTCGGATCGTACGAGGGCACGGTGATCGCCGCGGACCGGTGGGGCGCGCGCCCGGCCGTGCTGCGCGTGCCGCCGGCCCGGGACGGCAGCGTCGAACACGCCATGCACCGGGCGTTGCCCGGGGAGCGGTCCCTGTTCGTCTTCCCTCCGGGCCCCGTCCACGGGCGGCCCCTGCACGACGAGCACGGCTGGATCGCCGAGGAGCGCGCCCACCGGGCGATCGGCGTCGTCTACCGGCCGCGGTACGAGCGGCGCAGCAACTACCTGCCCAGCGTCCTCGGCGATCGCTACGACGCCTTCTGCTTCCTCGACCGCACCCAAGCCCTGACCCCGCTGCACACCTACACCTACACCGACACCGTCGGCGAGGCCGACACGGGCGAAAAGGAGACCTGGCCCGGCGGACTGTAGGCCCCGGGCCCCGCCCGCGACCAGGGCGACCCGGGACAGCGGTCCCGGGTCGGCGGGGCGACGAACCGACGACGAACCGAGAGAGACGAACCGAGAGAGACGAACCGAGAGAGACGAACCGAGAGAGAGGAGGCATCATGCGTTTCCAGAGCCGTCGGCAGGCGGGGCAGGAACTCGCCGCCGCACTCCTGAAACGGGCGGAGGGCGGCGGCTTCGTCGACCCCCTCGTGCTGGCCCTGCCCCGCGGCGGTGTCCCGGTCGCGGCTGAGGTCGCCCACGCTCTGCGCGCGCCCATTGATGTGCTGGTGGCCAAGAAGATCGGCGCACCGGGTCAGCCGGAGGCCGGGGTCGGCGCGATCGTGGGCGATGACCCTCCCGTGTTCGACCATGAGTCCCTGGCGCTGCTGGACATGACCGAGTACCAGTTCACCGGGGCCGTCGCCCGGCAGCGCGCCGAACTGCACCGCCTCGAGGACCTCTACCGCGAAGGGCGGCCCGCTCCCCGCGTACGGGACCGGACCGTGATCCTCGTCGACGACGGACTCGCCACCGGCGTCACCGCCCGGGCCGCCCTGCTCCATGTGCGCCGCCGGGAGCCCGCCCGTCTGATCCTGGCCGTACCGGTCTGCTCCGGGCTCGGCACCGTACGGCGGCACGAGGCCGACGACATTGTCTGCCTGCACCAGCCGGAACAGTTCTACGCGGTGGGCGAGTGGTATGTGGACTTCGCCCAGCTCTCCGACCGGGAGGTGATCGACACGCTCCACAGCACCCACATCCAGGCATAGCCCAGGCACAGCCTGGTACAACCTGGGTACAGCCGAAGTGGCCGG
>CBFGQM010000297.1:0-6562 GCA_965650905.1 uncultured Streptomyces sp.
CTCCGTCGTCGGCTCCGTCGTCGGCTCCGTCGTCGGCTCCGTCGTCGGCGGCTCGGTGGTGGGCTGCGCCGACGGCGAAGTCGTCGGGTCCGGCACCTCGGTCGGCGTCGGTCGGACCGTCGGTTTGACGCCCGCGCCCTGGTCGGTCTCCAGGTCGAACGTGCTGACGTCGCCCATCACGTTGAAGGTGTACGCCGCCCAGATCCGGGCCGGGTAACTGCCGCCGGCGACGCGGCCCTTGCCCGGGAGGAGGCCGGTGGCACCCTGCATCGTCACCTGGGCGTGTGTCTTCGCGTCCTCGCCGAACATGCCGACTGTGGTCACCAGGTTCGGCGTGTAGCCGGCGAACCAGGCCGACTTGTTGTTGTCGGACGTACCCGTCTTGCCGGCGACCTGCTGACCGCCACGGGCCGGGTTGTCACGCACCGAGGTCTTGGCCGTGCCGTCGTCGACCACGCCGGTGAGCACCGAGGTGACCGTGTCGGCGGCCTCGCGGCTGATGACCGGCTCACCGATCGCGTCCGGGAACTGCACCGTACGGTCCCTGTGCTCGGCCGATTTCACCACCGCCGGGGAGACCTTCTTGCCGTGGTGGTCGAGGGTGGCGTACACCCCGGCCATCTCCATCGGGCTCGCGCCCATCGAGCCGAGTGTCTGCGCGGGCACGGCCGCCATGCCCTTGGTGTCCATACCGAGTTCGCCCGCGACGTTCATGACCTCCCTCATGCCCACGTCGACGCCCATCTGCGCGAAGACGGAGTTGATCGAGTCGTTCATCGCCGTCTGCACGGTGACATCGCCGTAGTCGACGTCGTCCTCGTTCGGCGGGGCGAACCCGACCTTCTTGCCGTCAACCACGACGGGACGCCTGCTCGTGCCGTCGTAAAGGGTGCTCGCCGTGATGGGATCGCCGTCCTGCGTCTCGGCTTCCGCCTCCAGGGCAGCGGCCAGGACCACCGGCTTGAAGGTGGAGGCGGGCTGGTAGTCGCGGCGGGTCGCGTTGTTCGTGTAGTGCTTCACGTAGTCCACGCCGCCGTACAGCGCGAGGACCTTGCCCGTCTTCGGGTCGACGGAGACGGCGCCGGCCTGGATGTCGGCGTCGACGTCGCGCTTGTCGCTGTCCAGCTTGCTGGTGAGCTGCGTCTTGACGGCCTTCTCCAGCTGCTCCTGCTTCTTCTTGTCGACGTTCAGCGTGATGGTCCAACCGCCCGCGTTGACCAGCGCCTCGGCTTCCTCCATGTCGGAGGCGGTGCCCTGGGCGACGAGCTGCCTCTCCAGCGACTTGTTCGCCGCATCCCACAGATAGCCGGTCTGGCCCTCCAGGCCCGGCGCGGCCTGCGGCTCCTTGGGCACGGGGAACTTCATGCCGTCCCGCTTCGAGGAGTCCAGCCAGTTCTCCTCGACCATGTTGTTCAGTACGTAGTTCCAGCGCCGTTTGACCAGCTTCTTGCCGGTGTCCGTGGCGACCGCCCAGTCGTACTGGCTCGGGGCCTGCAGCAGCGCGGCGAGATACGCGCCCTGCCCCACCGTGAGGTCGCTCGCGTCGACCCGGTAGTACGCCTGGGCGGCGGCCTGGATGCCGTACGCGCCGCGGCCGTAGTAGCTGGTGTTGATGTAGCCCGCGAGGATGTCGTCCTTGGACGTCGTGCGGTCCACCTTCAGCGAGATGACCAGTTCCTTGAGCTTGCGCGCGATGGTCTGGTCCTGGTCGAGGTAATAGTTCTTGACGTACTGCTGCGTGATCGTCGAACCACCCTGCTTGCCCTTGCCGGAAAGGGTGTTGAGCAGACCGCGGGCCGTGCCCTTGAGGTCGACGCCGGCGTCCTTGTAGAAGGACTTGTTCTCGGCGGCGACAAAGGCCCGCTGGACGGGCTTGGGGACCTCGGCGAGGTCCACGAGTTCGCGGTTGACCTCACCGGTGCGGGCGAGGATCCGGCCGTTGCTGTACTTGTAGATGTTGCTCTGCTGCCTCGCCGCGTCGTTGCCGTTGGTGGGGACGCCGATCATCATGTACAGCACGACGAAAGCGGCCATGCCGAGCAGGCAGAGGCCGAAGAACGTGCCCAGGATCTTCTTCCAGCTGAAGAACCGGCGTATGCCGCTGCCTTTGGAGGAGCGCTTGGGCGCGGCGCGGCGGCCACAGCGTCGGCGCGCTCGTCTCTCTTCCGCTCTTCCCATGGGTCCGATCGCTCCGCTTCGCTCGCTGCTTCGGTTCTCATGCGTCACACAGGCACGCCGCTCAGGTCGGCTCAGCAAACTAACACCACACGTGGCGACACAGGAGGGTCGATCCGACGTTTTCCGGACGTGACAATCAGCATGCACCGCTAAGTGAACCGACGGCCGAGAGGGTTGGAAGGTTGCCGCGAAGGAGCAAAGCGTTGTCACTTGGTTGGATCGAAGCTATGCGCAAGGTCAGGACGACCCGCACGCCGGGGCCGCCTGACAGTGCATATCAGGCAGACCAGGCGATGGAACTACGCAGGCGGGGCGGTCGGGATGGTCGAGGCCGCGCTCGCCCGGATACCAGGCTCCCCGCAGCGCCGCCGCCGGCTGCCCGTACTCCTCCCCGCCCACACCATATGGCGCAAGTCAAGACGGAGGCGTGTCCGACGGCCAAGGCGAGGGTTTCTACGGGGTCGCATCCGTCGTCGGCACGGTCGTCGGCGCCCCGTGGGGCGGCGGGCGGCGGAGCGCCGCCGCCTGGGAGTACGAGCGCAGGTAGCCGACCACCGTGTTGGTCACCGCGACCAGCGGGACGGCCACCACCGCTCCGCCGATGCCCGCGATCATGCCGCCCGCCGCGACCGACAGCACCACCGCGAGCGGGTGGACACGGACGGCGCGGCCCAGGATGAAGGGCTGGAGGATGTGTCCCTCGATCTGCTGGACCGCCAGGACGACGACCAGGGTCATGACCCCGGTGAAGACGCCCTGCGTCACCAGCGCGACCACCACCGCCAACGCCCCCGAGACCACCGCACCCACCAGCGGGATGAAGGAGAACAGGAAGATGAAGACGGCGAGCGGGACGGCCATCGGGACGTCGAGGAAGAAGATGCCGAGGCCGATGAAGATGGCGTCGATCAACGCCACGACCACCGTCCCGCGGACGTAGGAGGTCAGTGTGCGCCACGCGCGCGGGCCCGCGCCCGCGACGCCCCGACGGGCGGCTGCCGGGACGAGCTTGAGCGTCCACTGCCAGATGCGCTTGCCGTCATAGAGGAGGAACAGCGTCGAGAACATCGTGAGCAGGATCCCGGTCAGCGCCTCGACGACGACCGTCACGCCCTCCAGGCCCGCGGAGGTGATCTCCTCGGTGTTCGCCCCGATCGCCTCCCGCAGGTTCTTGGCGATGTCGTTGATCTGATCCTCGGTCACATGGAACGGACTGTTGAGCAGCCAGCGGCGCAGCTCGTCGATGCCGTCCTGGATCTCGGTGGAGAGGTCGTCGAGGTTCTCCAGGACCTGCCAGGTCACGAACCACCCGATGAGCCCCATGATGACGAAGCCGAGGATCGCGGTGAGCGCGGTGGCGAGCCCGCGCGGCACCCCGTACCGCCGCAGCCGGGTCACCGCGGGTTGAAGCAACGCGGTGATGAGGAGCGCGGCGACGAAGGCGAGGACCACAAGCTGTACGGCACTGATGACCCGCATCAACACCCAGACGGCGCCCGCCAGTACGAGCAGTCGCCAGCCGGCCTCGGCCGCGACGCGCATCCCCCACGGGACGGCGGCGGCGGGGTCGGGCCGGGACAGGACAGGGGCGTACGGGGGCGGGGGCAAAACCTGCTCGAACGGCGAGGACGGACCCTCGGCGTGCTCGCCGCGCTTGGCGCGCTCGTCACGCTGCGGGTACTCGGCGCGCTCCTCCTGCTCCACGTACCCGGTGTCCTCCCTCTCGGCCGCCGCGCGGCGCTCTTCCCACCGCTTTCCCAGTTCGGTGATTCCGGCACCGACGCGGCCGAGCCACCCTGGCACTCGCGACATGATCCGTCCCTTTTCCCCGTTGCACCCCACCACTCCCCCTGGAGTCGTCGGAGTCGACCGTACAGGGCCGAAGCCCCTCACCGTAGGACGGTGAGGGGCTTCGCGAAGTCGAACGGCGACCGGCTCAGTACCAGTGGTTGGCCTGCCAGAACTGCCAGGCGGCACAAGGGCTGCCATAGCGCTGCGGGTCGTTCATGTAGCTCAGGCCCCACTTGATCTGCGTGGCCGGATTCGTCGCCCAGTCGGCCCCGGCGGAGGACATTTTGGACCCCGGCAGTGCCTGCACCAGGCCGTATGCGTCGGAATTGGGGTTGTCCGCCTGGTAGTTCCAGCTGGACTCGTGGTTCACGATGTTGCTGAAACACTCGAACTGGTCCGCCGGAACGATCTGGCGGGCCATCGCCTTGACTTCCGCGACGGTGTACGAGGCCTGTGCCGGGAAGCTCGACGGGTCCCGCTCCGCGGAACGGCTGGCGGCCTCCAGGGCCTCCTTGCGTTCCTTCGCTTCCTTCGCTTCCCGCTCAGCGGCCTTCTGCTTGGCGACGGCGTCCTTGGCGGCCTGCTTGCGCGCGGCCTCCTCGGCGGCCTGCTTGGCGGTCGCGTCCGCAGCGGTGGCCTGTACATCGGCCTGCTGCGTGAGGGACGTGAGCTGCACCTGAGCCTGCTGGCCAGCGGGAATGTCAGCGAGAAGCGTCGCGTCGCTCGCCGTCGCCTCGGCGTCGGCGTCGCTCGCGGGTGCGGTGTTGCCCGAGGCAACACCAGTGACAGCGCCGACAGCGGTGACCGCGGTGGCCGAGGCCACTGCGAGTCCCCGGACCGAAATCGGGCTCACACGGTTTCCTTCCAGCATCGCCCGCTACAGGTGACCCTCGCGGACGCAATCGTGCCCCTGGCGCTGGCCTCCCAACTGCGGGGTCACGGGAGGCACGGACCCGGTGGGCAACTCCCATGACGGTAGCGCCGCGTGGTGCTCGGGCGGCATACGACGGCTTTATGGAGTTCTGATGGTTCTGCTGTGCCATACCGCTGGGGGTACAGATATGTCGTATGCGGGGCCTGACAGGACTGAGACTCTGCCGCACTACGACGCCGGGAGGCAATTCTGTGTTGCGTGTGAAAACTCACACCTCGTTTGCCCCAGAAGCTTTCCGGAAATGAGGATGCACCAAGACGCCGCCCGGCTAGGCTCTTCAGCCCTTTGCCGGGCGGCGTCAACTATCGTGTAGCCACCACCCTTTGACCAACCGGGGCCAGATGGGGCAGGTGGGGTCAGATGTTCCCGTCCTCCAGCATTTCGGTCACCAGCGCCGCGATCTGGGACCGCTCGGACCTGGTGAGCGTGACATGCGCGAAGAGCGGATGACCCTTCAGCTTCTCCACCACGGCCACGACACCGTCATACCGGCCGACCCTGAGGTTGTCCCGCTGGGCCACGTCATGAGTCAGAACAACCCGTGAATTCGCGCCAATTCGGGACAGAACGGTCAAAAGAACATTACGTTCCAGGGATTGGGCCTCGTCCACGATCACGAACGCATCGTGGAGGGAGCGGCCACGGATGTGCGTGAGCGGCAGGACCTCCAGAAGGCCGCGCGCGGTGACCTCCTCGATGACGTCACGACTGGTGACCGCGGACAGCGTGTCGAAAACCGCCTGCGCCCACGGGCTCATCTTCTCGGCCTCACTGCCGGGCAGATAGCCGAGCTCCTGCCCGCCCACCGCGTACAGCGGCCGGAAGACCATCACCTTCTGGTGCTGGCGGCGTTCGAGTACGGCCTCCAGGCCCGCGCACAGCGCCAACGCGGACTTGCCGGTGCCGGCCCGACCGCCCATCGACACGATCCCGACATCCGGGTCGAGCAGCAGATCGAGGGCGATACGTTGCTCCGCGCTACGACCCTTGATGCCGAAGGCCTCCCGGTCGCCGCGTACCAGTCGGATGTTGCCCTCGGGCGTCACACGTCCCAGGGCCTTGCCGCGCTCGGACTGGATCGTCAGGCCGGTGTGCACGGGGAGCTCGGACGCCTCGGGGACGTACAGCTTCTCCTCCTCGAAGAGGAGGTCCACCCGCTCGCCGGAGAGGGTGAGTTCGGACATTCCGGTCCATCCGGAGGAGTCCGTGATGGCGAGCTCCGCGCGGTACTCCTCGGCGAGGAGGCCCACGGAGGACGCCTTGATGCGCAGCGGCAGGTCCTTCGACACGACCGTGACATCGAACCCCTCGGCCTGCAGATTGCGGGCGACCGCGAGGATGCGGGAGTCGTTGTCCCCCAGGCGGTAGCCCGTGGGCAGCACGCTGGGGTCCGAGTGGTTGAGCTCGACACGGACGGTCCCGCCCAGCGCCCCGATGGGAATGGGGGCATCGAGGCGGCCGTACCGCACCCGGTAGTCGTCGAGCAGGCGCAGCGCCTGCCGGGCGAAGTAGCCGAGTTCGGGATGGTGCCGCTTGGCCTCCAATTCCGTGACCACGACGATGGGAAGCACGACTTCGTGCTCGTCGAAGCGGTTCATGGCGTGCGGGTCGGCCAGCAGGACGCTGGTGTCGAGAACGTAGGTGCGCCGGTCTGGCTTG
>CBFGQM010000298.1:0-6557 GCA_965650905.1 uncultured Streptomyces sp.
GGCCCGCATGCCCGGCTCGACTCGGGTCCGCAGGGTTGGCTGTAAGTAGGCCCCGGGCCCGGGGACGACGGTGCCGCCGGTCGTCGCGACCGCTCCCTTCGCCAGCGCGTCGGCCACCTGCGCGGCAACCTGGTCCCGTGCGGCGAGCGAGGACAGAGGTCCCATCGCGGTGTCCTTGTCCAGCGGGTCGCCCACCCGGATAGCGGCCACGGCCTCCGTGAAACGCTCCACGAACGCGTCGTAGACCTCCGTGGTGACGACGAACCGCTTCGCCGCGTTGCACGCCTGCCCGCTGTTGCCCATACGGCCGACGACCGCCTCGGCCACGAGGCCGTCGAGGTCGTCGGTGTCCAGGACGATGAAGGGGTCCGATCCGCCGAGTTCGAGCACCACCTTCTTCAGATGGCGCCCGGCAACCTCGGCGACGGCCGCGCCGGCGCGCTCCGACCCGGTCAACGACACCCCCTGCACGCGCGGGTCGGCGATGATCGCCGCGGCCTGGTCGTTGTCCACGAACAGGTTGGTGTAGCCGCGCGTCAGGCCCGCTTCGGCGAACATCTCCGCCATCCTCAGCGCGGACTCGGGGCACTGCGGGGCGTGCTTGAGGAGGATGACGTTGCCGAGGAGCAGGTTCGGCGCCGCGAAGCGAGCCACCTGGTAGTAGGGATAGTTCCACGGCATGATGCCCAGCAGGGGCCCGAGCGGGGCCGTACGGAGACGGGCCGTGGAGCCGTCCTGCTGCGGGAGGACCTCGTCGGCGAGGAACTCCTCGGCGTGGTCGGCGTAGTAACGGTAGATCTCGGCACACAGACCGATCTCGCCGCGGCCGGAACGGACAGGCTTGCCCATTTCCCTGGCCATGACGGCCGCGAGTTCCGATGCCCGCTCCTCGTGCAGGTCCGCCACCCGGCGCAGCAGATCCTGGCGCTCGGCGATCGAGGTGCGACGCCAGGTGCGGAACGCCTCCGTGGCCGAGGAGAGAGCGGACTCGACGTCCTCTGCGCTCGCCAGGGGATGAGGCACCTCACTCTCGCCGGTGGCGGGATTGATGATCCGGTATTCGCTCATCGGATCGTGTCCTCCGCGAGCAGTCGGCGCATGACCCGTCGTACCTCCAACATCGCGGCGTCGGCGCGCACTCTTACCTCCTTGGCCGGGCCCTCGCGGTCGATGAGCGTCTGCATGACCTCAAGAGCGTCCTTGACTCTGCGGTAGTAGCCCTCCAGCAGAGGCCGGAGGATGCCGGTGGTCTCGCGGTCCCCGGCGAAGTTCCGGCTGACCGCCCAGTAGTGGTGCGTACGGCGGTCGTCGACGGGCGTGATCGCATGCGTGAAGTGCATGGTCCTGGGGCCGTCGGGGGCCAGCACGTCCCAGCGGTCCGTCCACAGGCCGGGGCTGGCGAAAAGGCCCTCCTCGTGCTGTTCGAACTCGGCGTCGGGAGACAGGCCGGTCGCTTCGCTCTGCCAAGTCTGCAGGCGGGTGGCGGGGAAGTCACGCCAGAAGCGCACCTGCTGCTCGCTGACCTCGACGTGAAGTCTGGGCGGTGCCTGCCGCAGAACTGGTGGCGAGAGAACCGGGTGCAGATGGGGCACGTGCGTGATGTCGGCGAAGTTGTCCTGGAGCAGTCCGCCGGATGCTGCGGTCTCCCAGTCGGCGCCGAAGGTCGTCCAGCCCGGTTCGGTCAGCCACGGCAGGACGGTGAGCGGGCGCCGGTCCGCGAGACCCGGATTGCCGGTCCAGACCCACACCAGGCCGGCGTACTCAACGGAGGGATAGGCGCGCACCGCGGCGTCGACGGGCAGCTGATTCTGGGTCGGTACCGAGACGACCCGTCCGTCGGGGCCGTAGGCGAAGCCCGAGTAGGAGGAGACGATCAGATCGCCCTCGACCCTGCCGAGGCTGAGGGGATACGGCCGGTGCGCACACCGGTCCGCGAGTGCCACGACGGCGCCCCCCGACATCCGGTAGAGCACGATGCCCGCCCCATGAGCGGTCCGGCCCACGGGTGACCGGCCGACCTCCTCCGAGTGCGCGACCGCATACCAGGCGTCGGACGGAAAACGGGTCACGCTTCCCTTGCTTTCCTTCATCGTGCCCTCCGGGTCACAGGTCCAGGGTGAGCTTGTCGCCGCGGCAACGGGAGACGCAGATCATCATGGTGGTGTTGCTGGCCCGCTCGTCCTCGTCGAGGATCGCGTCGCGGTGCTCGACCTCGCCGTCCAGTACCTCGGTCTCGCACGTCCCGCAGATGCCTTCGAGACACGAGGCGAGGACCGACACGTCGTTCTCACGGCACACGCTGTAGATGGACTTGTCACGAGGGACGGTGAGGGTCAGCCCCGATCGCTGGAGGACCACCGCGAACTCCCGGTTCTCCGCGCCGTCTGTCGCGACGGGCGCGAAGCGTTCCACGTGCAGCGCCGCCGAGGGCCAGGATCCGCACTTGCCTTCGACCGCGTCGAGCAGCCCCGCGGGCCCACAGCAGTAGACCAGGGTGTCCGGCTCGGGCGTGCCCAACAGGGCATCGAGGTCGATCGGTCCCGACTCGTCCTGCGGAACGAGGGTGACGTTGTCGCCGTATGCCGCCAGACGGTCGACGAAGGCCATCGAGTCCCGGCTGCGGCCTCCGTAGACCAGGCGCCAGTCCGCGCCGGCGGCCTCGGCCTCGGCGATCATCGGGAGGATCGGGGTGATCCCGATCCCGCCCGCGATGAAGAGGTATCGGGGGCTTCCGGCCAGTGAGAAGTGGTTGCGCGGCCCGCGGACCCTGACGACATCGCCCACCTGGATCTGTTCGTGGGCGTACTGGGAGCCACCGCGCGAGTCGGCGGTCCTCAGCACGGCGATCTGCCAGCTATCACCGGTCGCGGTGTCGCCGCAGAGCGAGTACTGCCGTACCAGCGCGTCGGGCCCGGCGCCCAGCACGATGTCGATGTGCGCGCCGGGGGTCCAGTGCGGGAGGCGGTCGGCGTCGTTGACTGCGGCGAGTTCGAGCGAGCGGACTCCGTCCGCCTCGGCTCGTGCCGAACGCACGACCAGATCCATTTCGAGTTCATGAAGCACGGTCTCGGCGGACATCGTCACGGGAGGACCCTTCGCTCGCAAATCCTTCTTCCCGATAAGATATCAAACATCGCGGTCCCACGCACAGGATCACCGACACTGAGTGCCATGACTCAGACAGCACCTGTCCCCACCACGCCCCTGCGTGCGCGCGCCGAGATCGATCTGGCCGCCCTGCGGACCCATGTCCGGACCCTGCGTGCCCTCGCACAGGGGGCGCAGCTCATGGCCGTCGTGAAGGCCGACGCGTACGGCCATGGCGCGGTGCGGTGTGCCCGGGCGGCCGTCGAGGCCGGAGCCGGTTGGCTGGGGACGGCCACGCCGGAGGAGGCCCTCGCGCTGCGGAAAGCAGGACTCCCGGAGCGCATCATGTGCCGGCTGTGGACGTCGGGCGGACCCTGGCGGGCCGACACAGCGGGTAACCGCAGAGCCTCCGGCCAAGGCACGGCACCGTAGGACTTGGGTAGCGGTGCAGTCCCGACGAGGCACGATGTCCACCGTTGCGCGGGCTCTGCTCTCGGATGGGATCGTACGGCCCGCCCGGCCGTCCGCACCCCGACGTGTCACGTCCGGTGCTTCCCTCCGGGCCAGGCGAAGGCCCGGGGGCAAGCCGCCCGCCAGGTCGTGGCCGCTGCCGATGGTTCCCGGTACGAGCAGGAGCCGTTCGCGCTGTCGCGCAGTACATTGAACGGGCAGAGTTCTGGAAATCGAACATCTGGTACTACCGATGACACATCTCACCAGCCCGCGCGAAGCAGGATCGGAACAGCCAGGACTGCGGCCGGGCTCGCTGACGGCCGGCAGGGCGACGGCGGTGCTGGACGAGCGAATGCGGATCGTCGGGTGGAGCCCAGAGGCCGAGGAGCTGTTCGGACACCGGCCATCCGAGGTGCTGGGACGGGCTTTCGACGCGGTCCTGGCGGACTCCGTGACGGGTGCCGGAATCCTCCCGGTCGACGGCGGCCCCGGGACGCCGGAATCAGCCGGCATAACCGGCATCCGGTCGGTGCGTCACCGCGACGGCCGCTCGATGCCCGTGGCACTGACCCTTGATCCGCTCGCGCACGGCACTGGCGGGGCGGCCTGGCTGGTGGTCGCGATGGGCATGGAACTGCTGAGGCAGCGGGCGATCGACCGTGCCGTGCTCGACGGGCTCTACCGTCAGTCACCGGTCGAACTGGTCGTCTACGACACCGACGCCCGCGTCCGGTGGATCAACACGGCCATCGAGAAGCAGTTCGGTCTGACGCTGCAGGACGTCGAGGGCCGGCTTGTACGCGACATCCTGCCGGAGGGAGTGCTGCTCACCGAGGACGGTCGCGTGGTGAAGGACGTCGAACAGCCCGTTCTTCAGGTGGTGCGCACCGGTGAGCCAGTGGTCGACGTCCGTTATCGCAGTCCTACTCGCCGCGACCCCCATCACGAGCGGGTCTGGTCCCTCTCCTACTTTCTTCTGCGGGACGACACCGGCCGCCCGGTCGGCGTCTGCGAGGCCGGCCTCGACATCACCGACCGCTATGTCACACGGGAGCGGCTGTCCCTGCTGAGCCGGGCGAGCGGCAGCATCGGCAGGACTCTTGACATGCGGCGTACCGCAGACGATCTGGTCCGGCTCGCGGTACCCGAGTTCGCCGACGCCGCCGTCGTGGACCTGCTGGAACCGGTCCTGCGTGGGGAGGAACCCCCGCTCACCAGCGGCCGCTCCGGCCCGGCGGATCTATGCGGGGTGGCCAGGCACGCTCACGGCGAGGCGTCGGACACGGTCGTGGACACCCCGGGGGCCCTGGACGACATACGACTGCGGTGCCTGGCCGACGCCGCGGCAGCAGCCGATCCGGCCATCGGCGCGCTCGCCATACCGCTGACAGCACGGGGCGCCGTCCTGGGCTCCGCGGTCTTCGTACGGATCGCGCCGCGCGATCCCTTCGACGCGGAGGAGATCGCACTCGCTGGGGAACTGGTCTCCCGGACCGCGGTCTGCGTGGACAACGCGCGACGGTACGCCCGGGAGCACGTCACCGCGCTGACGCTGCAACGCGAGCTGCTGCCGCACGCCCTGCCCCAGCCGGCCGGAGTGGAGATCGCCCACCGCTACCTGCCCGCGGCGGGGCCGGTCGGCGTCGGCGGCGACTGGTACGACGTCATCCCGCTGTCCGGAGCCCGGGTGGGTCTGGTGGTCGGTGACGTGGCGGGGCACGGCCTCAGCGCGGCCGCCACAATGGGACGGCTGCGCACCACGGTCGCCGCCCTCGCCGCGCTCGACCTCCCACCGGACGAACTGCTCGCCCGCATGGACGACCTGGTCGTACGGCCGGGCACATCTCAGCCGGTCCACGCCGAAGAGGAGATCGAGGACCAGGCGCTGGGTGTGACCTGCTTGTACGCCGTCTACGATCCGGTCTCGAGGATGTGCGTCCTGGCCCGCGCGGGTCATCCGCCCCCGGCACTGGTGATGCCCGAGGGTCAAGTTGAGCTCGTCGACCTGCCCAGCGGGCCGCCGTTGGGCGTGGGGGGCCTGCCTTTCGAAAGCGCCACCATCGAACTACCGGAGGACAGCACGCTGGTCCTGTTCACCGACGGACTCGTCGAGAGTCGAAAGCGGGACATCGACATCGGCCTTCGTGCCCTGTGCGACAGGCTCTCCGGCCAGGGCTCCCGCTCGCTGGAGGAAACATGCGACGCCGTCGTCGGCGGGCTGCTGGCCGGGCCGCCCGCCGACGATGCGGCTCTGCTCCTGGTTCGCGTCCACTCCCTCGCCGGGCATCTGGTGGCGACCTGGGACATCCCCGCCGATCCGGGCGAGGTCGCGCGGGCGAGGAGCCTCTCCTGCGAGCGGCTGGCCGAATGGGGCGTGCCGGACGAGACCGCCTTCGTCGTCGAACTCGTAGTCAGTGAACTGGTCACCAACGCCATCCGGTACGGCGCGTTCCCGATCCGCCTGCGGCTGATCCGGGAACGCGGGCTGATCGTCGAGGTATTCGACGGCGGCTATACCTCCCCGCACCTGCGACGCGCCAGCGCGGAGGACGAGGGCGGCCGAGGCCTGTTCCTCGTGGCACAGCTGACCGAACGCTGGGGTACGCGCTACACGCCGACAGGCAAGACGATCTGGACCGAAGTGCCGCTGACCCCGCCCGAGGCGCCGGATGCCTTCCCCGTCGACGCCTTCCCTCTCTGACCACACCCCCGGCCTTACGGGCGCATGTGTCAGGCCGTCCGGCTCGACGGCCGGTGTCCCCCGCGACAGCCGCTCCCCCGGCCAGGCTCGCCGCCGCGCCCGTACCGGTCGGGCTGCCGAACCGACGTAGAACGGCACACCGCGTGACCGCCATTTGAGCCGGAACGACTAGCGCAGCACGAACGGGTCGCCCACGGGGGCCGGGTCGGTGTTGACCCAGATCGCCTTGGACTGGGTGAACTCCGCGAACCCGTCCATGCCGTTGACCCTGCCGTAGCCGGACGCCTTGGTACCGCCGAACGGCATCGAGAAGTTC
>CBFGQM010000299.1:0-6535 GCA_965650905.1 uncultured Streptomyces sp.
CGCCTTCTCGGGCGGCCTCGACACCTCGGTCGCCGTCGCCTGGATGCGCGACAAGGGCGCGGTGCCGTGCACCTACACGGCCGACATCGGCCAGTACGACGAGCCCGACATCGACTCGGTGCCCGGCCGGGCGGCCGCCTACGGCGCCGAGATCGCCCGCCTGATCGACTGCCGCGCGGCCCTCGTCGAGGAGGGGCTGGCGGCGCTGACCTGCGGCGCCTTCCACATCCGGTCCGGCGGCCGCAGCTACTTCAACACCACGCCGCTCGGGCGGGCGGTGACCGGCACCCTGCTGGTGCGCGCGATGCTCGAGGACGACGTCCAGATCTGGGGCGACGGCTCGACGTTCAAGGGCAACGACATCGAGCGGTTCTACCGGTACGGCCTGCTCGCCAACCCGCGCCTGCGGATCTACAAGCCCTGGCTGGACGCGGACTTCGTGACCGAGCTGGGCGGCCGCAAGGAAATGTCGGAGTGGCTCCTCGCTCACAGCCTGCCCTACCGCGACAGCACAGAGAAGGCGTACTCCACCGACGCCAACATCTGGGGCGCCACCCACGAGGCCAAGACCCTGGAGCAGCTGGACACCGGCGTGGAGACCGTTGAGCCGATCATGGGCGTGCGGTTCTGGGCCCCCTCGGTCGAGATAGCCACCGAGGACGTGACGATCGGTTTCGACCAGGGCCGCCCAGTGACGATCAACGGTAAGGAGTTCACCTCCCCGGTCGACCTGGTGAGGGAGGCGAACGCTGTCGGTGGTCGGCACGGCATGGGCATGTCGGACCAGATCGAGAACCGGATCATCGAGGCCAAGAGCCGCGGCATCTACGAGGCGCCCGGCATGGCCCTGCTGCACGCGGCGTACGAGCGCCTGGTCAACGCGATCCACAACGAGGACACCCTCGCCCAGTACCACAACGAGGGACGGCGCCTCGGCCGGCTGATGTACGAGGGCCGCTGGCTGGACCCGCAGGCGCTGATGGTGCGCGAGTCGCTGCAGCGCTGGGTCGGCGCCGCCGTCACCGGAGAGGTGACGCTGCGGCTGCGGCGCGGTGAGGACTACTCGATCCTTGACACCACGGGCCCGGCGTTCAGCTACCACCCGGACAAGCTGTCCATGGAGCGCACCGAGGACTCGGCGTTCGGCCCGGTGGACCGGATCGGCCAGCTCACCATGCGCAACCTCGACATCGCCGACTCGCGCGCCAAGCTTGAGCAGTACGCCGGGCTCGGCCTGATCGGCACCGCCAATCCCGCCGTCGGTGCCGCCCAGGCGGCCGCGACCGGGCTGATCGGCAGCATGCCGGAGGGCGGCGCCGAGGCCATCGC
Source organism: uncultured Streptomyces sp. (assembly GCA_965650905.1). Taxonomy (GTDB): domain Bacteria; phylum Actinomycetota; class Actinomycetes; order Streptomycetales; family Streptomycetaceae; genus Streptomyces. The sequence goes on from CBFGQM010000299.1 coordinate 1,330, forward strand.
CTCCCGCGGCGAGGTCTCAGGTGACGACGAGATGCTGGACCGCGCCGCGATGGAGTTCGGCACGGACTGACCAGCCCTGTCGGGCGGACAGCTCGGCAACCCCCGAGGTCGGTCCACCACCGGAAAGGCCGGCTCGCCGCGAACGGCGTCGAGCCGGCCTCGCCGGTGCGGCGAGAGTGCGTGGCGGACACCGCTCCTTGACGGGCAACCGTTGTTCTGCCGAGGCACTAGCGTCTTCCTCATGCGGATTCACCTCGTCGACGCGTTCACCGACCGCCCCTTCGCCGGCAACCCGGCCGGGGTCCTCCTCCTCGACGGCTTCCCCAAGGACGACTGGCTTCAGAAGGTGGCCCTGGAGGTGAACCACTCCGAGACCGCGTTCACCCACCGCCTGCCGGAGGGCGGCGAGGCCGACTGGGCGCTGCGCTGGTTCACGCCCATCACCGAGGTCGCGATGTGCGGCCACGCGACGCTCGCCACCGCGCACGTGCTGGCTTCGACGGGAGTGGCCGCGGGCCCCGTACGGTTCGCGACCAAGAGCGGCGTGCTCATCGCCACCGCGAACGACGACGGGTCCATCACCATGGACTTCCCTACCGCGCCGCTGGCTCAGGTCGAGTTCCCGGCGGGCGTGGCCGAGGCCCTGGGCGCCGAGCCGCTCACCACTCACGACACCGGCCCGAACATCGGCGACCTGCTGATCGAGCTCGCCGACGAGAAGACCGTCCTTGACCTCGGCCCCGACCACAAGGCCCTCGCCCGGTACTCCAAGCGCGGCATCATCGTCACCGCCCCCGCCGAGGACCCCTCCCGGGGCTACGACTTCGTCTCGCGCTGCTTCTTCCCGAACGTCGGCATCGACGAGGATCCGGTCACCGGCAGCGCCCACACGGCCCTCGCCCCCTACTGGTCCGAGCGCCTCGGCCGCCTCGACCTCACCGGCCTGCAGGCATCCCCGCGCTCCGGCCTGGTCCACACCCGGCTCCACGGCGACCGCACCCTGCTCACGGGCCACGCGGTCACCGTCATCGAGGGCGAACTGCACGCGTGAACACCACGAGAGGGGGCGTACGAGAATGCTGGGACCCGCCCCGCCCCTCGTCATCAGCTCACGCGGTAGGCAGCCACCCCACCTTGCCCGCCAGCAGCGCGTACCCGACGAACGCCCCGATGTCGAGCAGCGAATGTGCGACGACCAGCGGTCCGACGCGGCCCCAGCGGCGGTACAGGTGGACGAAGACGAAGCCCATCACCAGGTTGCCGATGAATCCGCCGATGCCCTGGTAGAGGTGGTACGAGCCGCGCAGCACGGAGCTGGCCATCAGCGCGGTGCCCGGCGTCCAGCCCAACTGGCCGAGGCGGCGCAGCAGATACCCGACGACGATCACTTCCTCCAGGACCGCGTTCTGGAGGGCGGAGAGGATCAACACCGGGTACTTCCACCACACGTCGGGCAGCGCTTCCGGCACCACGGTGAGGTTGAAGCCGAGCCCGCGGGCCGCCAGATAGAAGGCGATTCCCGTGCTGCCGATCACCGCGGCGATCGCCACGCCGCGCCCCAGATCCGGCCACGGACGCGTGCGGTCGAAGCCGATCGTGCGCATCCCCTGCCCCTCACGCAGCAGCAAGTGCGCGACGAGCGCGACCGGCACCAGCGCCGACGCGATCCCGAACAGCTGCCAGGCGAGATCGAGCCACGGGCGGCCCGGCGCAGCCGAGGCGTTCAGCGTGGCCGCCTGATCCTTCAGTCCCCCGGGTTTCGTGACCGATCCCATAAAGCTGATCAGCGCGGAGACGCCGCTCGCGCCGAGCGAAAGCCCGAGCACGAGCAGCGTCTCATTGCGGAAGATCCGCCGTGCCGGCCGCTCCGCCGGAAAGGAATCGGCCCCCGGCCCCGCCTCCGCCTGCACACCAGCCTCCAGTTGGGTCGTCCCGCTTCGGCCCCATCTTGACCCCGCTCAGTGCGCGGCCGGGGAGGGGCACCACCGCCATGGGACGTCACAGCTTGCCCGACGGGTACGGGAGGCGTGCGGTCGGCCCCCGTCACGGAGCGGCGCCGCCGACCGCGATCGCCATGGGCGACCAGGACTGGATCAACTCAACGGGAACGCGGGCTCCCGTAACCCGACGGGCCAGGCATGGACCGGGTCACCGAGGTGCATCAGCTCGCAGTAGCGCTTCGTCGTGGCGGCCAGCGCCGCCTCACGTCCCATGCCGTTCTCCAGTGCCCGGTGGAAGGTGCTGGACTGCCAGGACGCCCCGTTGACCCGGAGTCTGCACCGCTCCTCGATCACGCCGAGGTAGAGGTCCCGGTCGGCCGGCTCGACGCCCCACGCCGCCAGGCCCGCCTCCGCGAGCGGCAGCAGCTCGTCCCGCACCAGCTGCACCGCGGGCACCCGCGCCGTCCCACCGTACCGGCCACCTCGCGGCCACTCGAGTCGCGCGTCGATTCCGTACCGGCACGCCTGGTCGAAGTTGGCGGCTGCGGCCTCGAAGGGCAGCCGCGTCCACACGGGGCGCGCCTCCTCGGCGAGGGCGCGTACGACTCCGTAGTAGAAGGCCGCGTTGGCGATGACGTCCGTGACGGTGGGACCGGCCGGCAGCACGCGGTTCTCGACCCTCAGATGCGGCACGCCGTCGTCGATGCCGTACACCGGGCGGTTCCAGCGGTAGATCGTGCCGTTGTGCAGCACGAGTTCGCCGAGCCGGGGTATGCCGCCGTCGTTCAGGACGCGCTGCGGGTCCTCGTCGTCGCAGATCGGCAGCAGCGCCGGGAAGAACCGCAGGTTCTCCTCGAAGAGGTCGTACGCCGACGAGATCCACCGCTCCCCGAACCAGGTGCGCGGGCGGACCCCCTGAGCCTGCAGCTCGGGCGGGCGGGTGTCGGTGGACTGCTGGAACAGGGGCGGCCGCGACTCGCGCCACAGCTCACGGCCGAACAGGAACGGCGAGTTGGCGCCGACCGCGACCTGGGCGGCGGCGATTGCCTGTGCCGCGTTCCACACGTCGGCGAAGCGGTCGGGCGTCACCTGGAGGTGCAGCTGCACGGAGGTGCAGGCCGCTTCGGGCGCGATGGACGCCGAGGTGCAGTTGAGCCGCTCGACGCCTTCGATGTCGAGGGTGAAGTCCTCGCCGCGGGCCGCCACGATCTGGTCGTTGAGCAGGGTGTAGCGGTCCACGTCGGAGAGGTTCGCGGAGACCAGGTCGTCGCGTGCGAGCGTAGGCAGAATGCCGATCATCACGATCCCGGCGTCGACCTCGTTCGCTTTCCGGTCGGCGTATGCGAGCGAGGTGCGCAACTCCTCGGCGAGCCGGTCGAATACCCGGTCGCCCAATCGGTGTGGGGCAACGTTGACTTCCAGATTGAACATGGCGAGTTCTGTTTGGAAATCACGACTTGCGATGCGTTCAAGTACTTGTGTGTTCATCATTCGCGGCATGCCGTCGGGGCCCGCGAGATTGAGCTCGATCTCCAGGCCCATGAGATTCTTGGGGCGGTCGAACCGCTTCTCCGTCAGCAGCCGCGCGAGCCCCGCCAGACACTGCCGGAGCTTGCCGCGGTAGCGCTGCCGATCGGACAGACCGAACGGCACTGCCACGACCTTCTCCCCCATCGAAGTGTCCCTCCTCGACTGGCCAGCCCGACGAACCGGCCGCTGGTGTCCCGGGTCACGGGGGATGATGCCCAGGCAATGTGATCGATAACGCCTGGAGGGGCCCGTCGGCCGCTACGCTGGACGCGATGCCCTTGGGGCACATTCACGCGGCATGGTGCGGTGCGCGGTTTTACCGAGCGGCGATCTCCTTTTCGGCGGGCGCGATCTCGTGAAAAACGCCGACGCGAATCGGCCAACCGTTTCGCTGACGTATTCCGAGGTCATCGCCGGGTTCCCACGGAGAGTCGGGACCAAACGCACTTATCGACGACCAGATTATGCCTTGCTCTTCATATCCGGAACAGCTAGCCGAAACACCGTAGGAACACGCGTCGTATAAACTCCGCGAACGGGGCAGAGAGTTGGCGCCCACGGTCGTAGGTCCTGCCCTCATCGTGACGTCTTCGCCGAAGGGCGAGCCGCGGGGCGTCTGATGCGTGCGATCGCAAGGCAGCGGAAGGTCCTTGGTGTGCACCGCCCGCTCGAACGTCGTCGAGACGTGGGGAGCCACCACAAGGCCTCCACCACCAGGCGAGCACGTGTGACGGACGCCGCGCGACAGGCGGCACGGTGATCAGTTGATCCGGGCCCGCACCTCTGCCCCCGAGAGCTGACAGCGCCGTCCGCCCCCGCCCTCGCGCCATCTTGCCTGTCGAAAGAGGCGACCCACCATGCCGCTGCATGTCCCCCCGGCCCCTGTACCCGCTGTGCGCACCGTCCTCACGGCCCTCGGTTCTCCCACGGCCGTCCGTGCGTCACGCACCCCGTCCCTGCGCAACGCCCAGGGACCCGTGACACCAGATCTCCCCCTGCCCGTACACGTGCTCGACCGGATCAACCCGGCGGGCACCCCGGCCACCCGCCTCGCCGGGTGGCGCTTCCTCATCCGCTGCGGCGAACGTGCCGTAGCGGCCGCCGAGACCGGGCTGACTCCCGACGGCTGGGCCTTCTCGCACTTCCTCGAGGGTCCGTATGTCACCGCCACCGAACGCGCGTTGCGTCAGGCCGAGAGCATCACGCAGTCGTATCAGGCGCGTCTGCTGTCCGTGCCCGAGCTCTACATGCTCACGCTCTGGCTGCACGGCGACTGCGCCGCCGACGGCGCCGAAGGCCATCCCGCCGCCACCGATCTGCTCGTGCCCCTGGCGCCCGCGCCGCCCGGCATCGCGGCGCACCGCGCTCACCACGTGGCCGAGTTGCTGCCCGTCCTGAACCACCGGCTCACACCCGCCCCCGCCCCGCTGCTGGGCTCACCCGCCTGAGCCCACCCAGAAGGTTCTGAAGATCTTGCCCGTGCCCCGCGGCCCCACCGGGCGTGTCCCCATCCCCACCTCGGGCCGCGGGGCACGCCGCTGCGCGCAGTGACGCCTCAGCAGGGCACTGCAGCAGCGCCCCATCCGGCCACCTCGAACCACCCGAGGAGATTGGGATGAACCTTCCACGCGGGGGATGCGTCATCAACCTGTGATAGGCGCTGACTCCAAATCACTGCGGAATGACGCCCGTAGGGCAACACTGGGTTCCCGACCATCCGAAACGGGGGGCGGCCA
>CBFGQM010000300.1:0-6502 GCA_965650905.1 uncultured Streptomyces sp.
CCTCGACATCATCGAGGAGGAGCTGAAGCAGTACGGCGGCCTCGACGACCGCCCGCGCATCGTCGTCCTCAACAAGATCGACGTACCGGACGGCAAGGACCTCGCCGAGATGGTCCGGCCGGACCTGGAGGAGCGCGGCTACCGCGTCTTCGAGCTGTCGGCGGTGGCGCACACGGGCCTCAAGGTGCTGTCGTACGCCCTCGCCGACCTGGTCGCGCACGCGCGCGCGGCGAAGCCGAAGGAGGAGGCGACGCGTATCGTCATCCGCCCGAAGGCGGTGAACGACGCGGGCTTCACGGTCGTACGTGAGGAGGACGGCCTCTTCCGGGTACGTGGCGAGAAGCCCGAACGCTGGGTCCGCCAGACCGACTTCAACAACGACGAGGCGGTGGGTTACCTCGCCGACCGCCTCAACCGCCTCGGCGTCGAGGAGGAGCTGATGAAGACGGGCGCCCGCACGGGCGACGGCGTCGCCATCGGCCCGGAGGAGAACGCCGTCGTCTTCGACTGGGAGCCCACGGTCATGGCCGGCGCCGAAATGCTCGGCCGCCGGGGCGAGGACCACCGCTTCGAGGCTCCGCGCCCGGCCGCCCAGCGCCGCCGCGACCGTCAGGCGGAGCGGGACGAGGCGGAGCAGGAGTACGACGACTTCGAGCCGTTTTAGAGTCCGTGCGGGCGTCGAGACGGGGCGAACGTTGCCTGCCGAGGCACCAGCTGGGGCGGGCGGCACCGACCAGGGGGTTTTCGCCCCCTAACCCATTCCCGTCTCCCGTCCCATGGGGCTCCGTCCCAGGACCCCGGGAGGATCCGCCCGCCCGCGCCGTCGCATCTCCCGGGGCCCGGTCTCGCTGTGGTGCTACGCGTTGACGGCGTCCTCCGCGTCGTTCGATTCCTGAGATCTCCTGTCCAAATGCTGAGGCGCCTCGTCATGTACTGCGGACCGGGGGGCGGGGATCTCCGCGGCGAGGCGGGAGTCCATGCGGACGCGACGCTCGTCGGCCTTGGTGCACAGAGCGTCGACCGCGGTGTTGAAGCGGGACAGGGACGGCGGGTCGGACGGGCCGAGCAGGTGCTCCTTGAGCTCGGTGCGGGCCGCCGTGAAGCGGTCCTGCTCCGGCTGGCGCACCGACTCCAGCAGCGCCGGCACCCCGTCGGCCTCGGGGGTGAGGGTGACGCCCGCGGACACCGTCGGGAACCCCGTACGGAAGGCCGCCTCGGACATCCCGGAGGTGTTGGCGACGGCGTACGGCTTCTCGCTCGACAGCCAGTCGGAGACCACCGACGAGACATCGCTGATCAGCAGGTCCGCCTGGTTGAAGCAGGCGAAGAGCGCGGGGCGCGCGTCCGTGATGATCCGGTGCTCCCACTCCGGGAAGGACGCCCAGTACGCCTTGTCCCAGGCCAGCGTGGCCTGGGCGATGGCCGCCTCGCGATCACCCCGCGGCGTGCCCTGGAGCAGCATGCGCTCCATCTCGTCCGCGCCGACCCGGAAGGACGTCTTGGTCAGCTGGTCCAACTCGGCGGTGCGACGCGCCAGTTCGGCTGCGGCGCTCGCGTCCGGCCGGGTCCCCGACCGCTTGGTGTTGGCCTCGCGGATCATCGCCTTGATGCGCTCGTTCGCAGCACCCGCGCGCGAGTCGATGGAACCGGTCATCGGGTGCGGCTTGTAGAGGAGCCGTACGCCGTCGTCGTCCAGCAGCCTGCGCACGATGTTCTCGCCGGCCAGGACCACCGACGTATTGCCGGGGTTGCCGTCCCAGCCCTCCCAGGTGGGGGCGTACAGCACGGTTGTGTACGTATCCGTGGGGGCGCCCGAGTAGGGGCGGATCGGCGCCAGCTGCGGGCGGCCGACCTCCACGACGTCCTTGTCCTCGACGCCGACCTCTGCCAGCGCGTACCGCTCGCGGGCCGCGGGACCGGCCACCCACACCTCGTCGTACGCCTTGGCGTACGGGTTGCAGGAGGACAGCTTGTCGCTCTCGCCGTGGTTGATGAAGGCGTGCTTGATGGTCGGGATGCGCAGGACCTGCGAGGTCTTCGCGGCGTTGGCCGGGTGCAGCATCATCTGCAGCGTCGAGTTCTCCAGCGAGAACATCGTCGACACCTTCGGGAAGCAGATGATCGGCACGTCCGTGGCGTCGATCTTCTGCACCATGAAGCGCTCACGCAGCACGATCAGCGGCTTGGCGTCGACCGCGGAGAGCGTGGAGAGCCACATGTTCGCCTGGTACGCGGAGCTCGCACCGCCCGAGAAGTACATGGCCACGGTCGGCTGGTAGTCGGCCAGCCACCTGTCCAGCCACTCCATGACCTCCTGATCGCTCTTGGCGCGCTTTTTGGGGAGCAGCCAGGTGGCCAGGTACGCCGTGCCGCCGCCGACCAGCGCGATGGCGACGCCGAGGCCGACGCCGCCCCAGTACGCGTGCGTGGTGGCCGCGGTGATCAGCAGACCGACCGTGGCCGGGACGGAGAAGGTGAGCAGCCGGTGGTTCTGGCGGCGGGCCAGGATGCGCGGCGGCGCTGCGGTCAGGTGCAGTGCGGACGCGTCGATGTTGCGCGTGACGACCGGAAGCGTACGGGTGCGACGGACCAGCACCGCGGCGGCCTGGCAGAAGAAGTGCAGGGCGTAGTAGGCGCACAGCGCGATCAGGAGCGGCGCCTGTTCGCGCAACGGGTTTATGCCGTCGATCCGCAGGAGCCCCACAAGGATCAGCATGTCACGCAGCAACTGCCGGACCGTGACGTCGAAGCGGACCTTGCCCAGCAGCGAGAGCAGCCCGGGACTTCGATACTGCAGCCAAACGTCGAGGGCGAGACCTGCCGCGCTGGTGGCGATGAAGACCGGGACGTTCGGCAGCAGGGCGGAAACGATCTGGGCCGTGAAGAGCGCGGACATCGACAGCAGCGCGGAGAGCTGCACGATGCGGCGGGGGGCGAGTCCGGCGGAGGGCACGGAATGGGCTCCTGCGAGGAATACGGTGGATGGGGGGAACTGTGGATGGGGGGAAGCACGGGAGGTCGGCGTCTCATGGAACGTCGTAAAGGAGACGGTGACCCCTGACCGTATGACTAGTGCGGCCCGCCAAGCAATCTTTCGTGGGAGCTATCAGTAGATACCGGACGAAACGACAGTGAAACGTGAGGCGTGAATTCCGTCTTTCTGTCAAGGCTCTCCGTCCGCCACTCGAAACGCGGCGGCGTCCGGCGACCCCTCTCCCGTAGATTGCACGGACCGGGCTGGTCGGAAATCTGGTCGGAACATTGGGGAAGAGCGTGTCATCGGCAAGGCAGGGGACGGCAGGGCAGGCGACGAGACAGGGAGTCGCACAAGCGCGCAGGGTCGTCGTCAAGGTGGGTTCCTCGTCCCTGACGACCGCATCGGGGGGCCTCGACGCCGACCGTGTGGACGCCCTCGTGGATGTCCTCGCCAAGAGCCGAAGCGGGGGAGAGAGGGAGATCGTCCTTGTCTCGTCCGGTGCCATCGCCGCCGGCCTCGCCCCGCTCGGCCTGCGCCGCCGGCCCAAGGACCTGGCCCGGCAGCAGGCCGCCGCCAGCGTCGGCCAGGGCCTGCTGGTCGCCCGCTACGCGGCATCCCTCGCGCGCTACGGCATCCGCGTCGGCCAGGTCCTGCTCACCAGCGACGACGTGAGCCGCCGCGCCCACCACCGCAACGCCCAGCGCACGCTCGACAAGCTCCTCGCGATGGGCGCCCTGCCGGTCGTCAACGAGAACGACACGGTCGCCACGGACGAGATCCGCTTCGGTGACAACGACCGGCTCGCCGCGCTCGTCGCCCATCTCGTACGCGCCGATCTGCTGGTTCTGCTGTCCGATGTGGACGGGGTCTACGACGGCGACCCCAGCAGGCCCGGTACGTCACGGATAGCGGAGGTGCGCACTCCGGCGGATCTCGCCCACGTCGAGATCGGCAGCGCGGGCCGGACCGGAGTCGGCACCGGCGGCATGGTGACCAAGGTCGAGGCGGCCCGTATCGCCGCGGCGGCGGGTATCCCGGTCGTGCTCACGTCCGCCGTGCACGCGGCCGACGCCCTCACCGGGCGGGACACCGGTACGTACTTCCACGCCACCGGCCGCCGCTCCGCCGACCGCCTGCTCTGGCTCCAGCACGCGTCCACCCCCCAGGGGGCGCTCACGCTCGACGACGGGGCGGTGCGCGCGGTCGTCGAGCGCCGCATGTCGCTGTTGCCCGCGGGCATCGCGGCGGTCGAGGGCGAGTTCGCCGCCGGCGACCCCGTCGAGTTGCGCGACGCCGCGGGCCGGGCCGTCGCGCGCGGGCTCGTCAACTTCGACGCCAAGGAGATCCCGCAACTCATCGGCCGCTCCACGCGCGAGCTGGCCCGAGAGCTGGGGCCCGCGTACGAACGCGAGGTCGTACACAGGGACGATCTGGTGCTGCTGCACCCGTATGCGGCCGAAAGGGCAGCCCCGTGCCGGGAGACGTTCGGCAAAACCGCCACACGGAGCCGCCCCGCCTGCTGAACTTTGTTCGGGGAACTTCGAGCTTCAGCGTCCAGCGATTCGGTACGACCCATTGGGTAAAGGAGGCCGTCGTGAGACGAGTGCGCCCTGGGGCGGCGTCCCACGGTGGTGCCGCCTCCCCCGCGCCCGGCGAGGGGCGTGCCCTCACCAGCGTCGCCGCCGGAAACACCTGCGCGGGTGAGCAAGCGCAGGACCTTCCGCGGCTGTGGCACGTCACGCTGAGCGTCTCGGGTGACGAGGCCCCGCTCAAGGAGGTCAGGCGAGCGCTCGAACAGCTCGCCCACGACCACCCCTTTCTGCTGACCAGCCGGTACGCAGGCGACCACGCGGAGATCCGCTACTGGGAGGAGGCCCGCGACCTGCACGACGCGGCGGCGGTCGCGCTGCGCCTGTGGGGCGAGCACCGGCAGAGTGCGAAGCTGCCGCCCTGGGAGATCGTCGGCCTGGAGGTCATCGACCGCGAGACCTACCACCAGCGCGTGGCCGAGGGTCACGGACCGCTGCCCGCGACCCCGGTGGGTGTGCACCCCTTCTGAACGTGTCTCGGGGTTTGGAACACCGGCTGGCCTGCGGCCCCGAGCGCATTACGCTGCCCACATGACCACCCTCTCGCCGTACGACTCGATGTCCCCGGTCACCCAGGCCGCCTACCGCGCCAAGGCCGCCGCCGCCGACCTCGCTCCGCTGCCGCGGGCCGAGAAGGACGACGCGCTGCTGGCGATCGCGGACGCCCTGGAGGTCCGTACGAGCGAGATCGTCGAGGCCAACGCCAAGGACGTCGCGCGGGCCCGCGAGGTCGGCACCAGCGAGGCCATCGTCGACCGTCTCACGCTCACGCCCGAGCGGGTCCGTGCCATCGCCTCCGACGTACGCGACGTCGTGGCGCTGCCCGACCCGGTCGGCGAGGTCGTCCGTGGCTCGACGCTCCCGAACGGCATCGACCTGCGTCAGGTCCGCGTTCCGCTCGGCGTCGTCGGCATCATCTACGAGGCCCGCCCCAACGTCACGGTCGACGCCGCCGCGCTGTGCCTGAAGTCCGGCAACGCGGTGCTGCTGCGCGGCTCGTCGTCCGCCTCCGAGTCCAACACCGCCCTCGTACGCGTCCTGCGCGACGCCGTCGGCGGCTCGGGCCTGCCCGCCGACGCCGTGCAGCTCGTGCCGGGCGGGAGCCGGGAATCCGTACGGGAGTTGATGCGCGCCCGCGGCCTGGTCGACGTGTTGATCCCGCGTGGCGGCGCCTCGCTGATCCGCACGGTCGTACAGGAGTCCACCGTCCCGGTGATCGAGACGGGGACCGGCAACTGTCACGTGTACGTCGACGCGCATGCCGACCTCGACATGGCGATCGAGATCCTCATCAACTCCAAGGCCCAGCGGCCCAGCGTGTGCAACGCCGCAGAGACGCTGCTGGTGCACCAGGACATCGCCGCCGAGTTCCTGCCGCGCGCCCTGGACGCCCTCGCGGACGCCGGGGTCACCGTGCACGCCGACGAGCGCGTGCTGGCGTACGCCAAGGACTCCAAGGCCACCGTCGTCGAGGCCACCACCGACGACTGGGACACCGAGTACCTCTCGTACGACATCGCGGCCGCGGTCGTCGACTCGCTGGACAAGGCCGTGGCGCACATCCGGCTGTGGACTTCCGGCCACACCGAGGCGATCGTCACCACCTCACAGCAGGCGGCCCGCCGTTTCACCCAGCTGGTGGACTCCACGACGGTGGCTGTGAACGCGTCCACGCGCTTCACGGACGGCGGCCAGTTCGGTTTCGGCGCCGAAATCGGCATTTCCACGCAGAAGCTGCACGCGCGGGGCCCGATGGGGCTGCCGGAGCTGACGAGCACGAAGTACATCGTGACGGGCGACGGGCACATCCGGCGCTGAACCCGCCTCCCGAAGAAGCCGTCTCGCCGGGCGGATGGAATCTCGTTACCGTCTGCCCAAAATGACACCCCCGGTCTACGCTGGACCTGTGCCGGAGGACGTGGGGGGCACGCCGTTC
>CBFGQM010000301.1:0-6480 GCA_965650905.1 uncultured Streptomyces sp.
GGTGGCCCGTGACGGCCCGCGCGGTGCGGCAACGCCTGCCCAGCCCATCGCGTCCGTGCACGACGTCATGATGACCCAGCCGTTCTCGCTGCCGCGACCGCATTTCCGGCGGCCTCGTACCGCCTCCCCCGAAATCGTTGTCTCGCCACGTCAGGGCGGGTGATTCAGTTCGCTCCGAAGAGTTCGAGCAACTCGGCCTTGCCGAACATCCGGGCCGTGTCCACGGCGGACGGCGTGCCCGCGGAGGGGTCGGCGCCGTGCTCCAGGAGGACCCGGACCACCGCGTCCTCGCCCTTGAAGACCGCTCCGGCGAGCGGAGTCTGGCCCCGGTCGTTGACGCGGTCGACCTCGGCGCCGCGCTCCAGCAGGGCGCGCACCGCGTCGGCGTGGCCGTGGTAGGCGGCGAGCATCACGAGCGCGTCGCCACGGTCGTTGGTGAGGTCGGCGGGAACGCCCGCGTCGACGTACGCGACGAGCGTTCCGGTCTCGCCCCGGCGCGCCAGATCGAAGATCCTGGTCGCCAGCTCCACGACCTCGGGTTCGGGGGCTTCACTCATCGGCCGGACCACCTCTCACGGGGACTCGGGGACTGTGGGTGCGTACGACCGCGAGCGGTGCGGCCGTACGAGTGAATCGCCAGCGTACTGGCTCTTGGGGACACATGACCGGGTCCCCTCGAGGCGAAGATCACCACGGGTCGGGTCGGCCGATCCACGACTGTCCGGGTGGCCCGGCACTCGAGAGCCACCTGGGCGAAATACGGCATATTTCACTCATTTGCACCTTTTATCGTATGGATACATGCTGTGACTCTGGAAGTACTCATGGTGACCGCCCCCACCAACCAGGAGAACCTCATGATCCTGTCCATCTCAGGCGTCGTCCTGCTCGGCATCATCGTCTTCCTCTTCTTCCGCAAGGACGGCCTCAAGGCCTCGCACGCGATGGTCTCGTCGCTCTTCGGGTTCTACCTGGCGAGCACGGCCCTCGCCCCGAGTATCAAGGCCGGCAGCGAAAGCCTGGCCGGCCTCCTGGGCGGGATCAGGTTCTGACGCCCGCCCCTTCCCTCCGCACGCACCGTCAGGAGACAACAGCAGTGGCCCGGCGCCCTCTCCCCCGCATTCTGAGCACCGGCAGCGAGCGGATCTTCCGCAGCCGGGAGCTGGCCCGGTCGGCGGCCTACAGCGCCGCCGACGTCCTCCACCCGCTGATCGCGGTCGCCCGTGGAACGCGCCGGCTGGTGGCGGCCGGGCGGCGCAGGTGGGTCGGCACCCCCAAGGACCGGCGCGGGCCGCTGCTGTTCCTCGTGGCCTCGGTCATCCTGGTCGTGGCCGTGCTGCCCCACGGACCGCTGCTCGCCGTCATCGCGCTGCTGGCGGCGGCCGCGTGGCACGGCCGGGACCGCGCCCCAACGCAGCCGAAGGGCCCCGACGAGGCACAGACCAAGCGTCTCGAGTCGCTCTACGAAGCACTGGTCCCGTACTTCTCGGTCCCCGAGGACCCCGCTCCGCTCTTCGCGCACGGCGGGGAGTGGGCGAAGGCCTTCAGCTCGTACGAGTTCCACCACACCGGCCGCGTCTCGCATCTGGCGATCCACTACCCGGCCTACTTCACGGACGGCGAGCCGGCCTCCCGCACACGCGTCGAGCAGGTGCTGCACGCGAAGTTGGGCCGCGGCCGCGAGTACCGCTTCGCGTGGGACGAGGAGGGAAACCGGCTCACGGTCACGGTGCTGCCGCCGCTGCCCACCGACATCTCCGCCCAGCGCTTCGTCACCGCCCCGGGTGAGACGGTCCTCGGTTTCACCGACCCGACCGGCGTCCAGCGCACGCTCCCCCTCACCTTCGGTGAGGAACGACGCGATGTCCCACCGGTCGTCTGGCGGACCGGCGTGCGCTCCACCGAGCCTCACCTCCTCGCGATCGGCGGACCCGGCAGCGGCACCACCACCCTGCTGCGCTCGGTGGCCCTGCAGGCCCTCCAGTACGGTGACGTGCTGATCATCGAGGGCGGCGGCGCGGGCGAGTACGCGTGCCTCGCGGACCGCGACGGCGTCCTGGCCGTCGAGTGCGGCCTCGCGGGCGCCCTGGCGGGCCTGGAGTGGGCGGCGCACGAGACGGAGCGCCGCCTCATCGCGGCGAACCGCGCCCGCCAGGCGGGCCATCCCCCGCCGGATGACTCGAAGCGCCCTCTCTGGCTCCTTTTGGACCGCCCGACCGTGCTCGGGCACCTGGCGGCGGCCGACGGCCGACCGGATCCGCAGTCACTCCTCCAGGTGCCGCTGCGGCACGGCCGGGCGGCCGGTGTCACGGTCGTGGTGGCCGAGCAGTTCGACGCCATGGAGTGCCTCACCGACGCGGTACTGCAGCACACGCGCGCGCGTGTCGTCCTCGGCCCGGCCTCGGCGCGGCAGCTCGAAGTGATGCTCGGGTCCCCTCCGCCCACCACCCCGACCCCCGACGCGCCCGCCGGCCGTGGCTACGCCCGGCTCGGCGCCGGCCCGGTGCACCGCCTCCAGGTCCCGGCGACCCCCGACCCGTACGACGAGGCGACGAGCGAGACCCACCGCCAGGCAGTCCTGAGCCTCCTGCCGGAGCGCGCCGCCCAGCCGGACGCGGAGCCTGTCGGCGTCGCCACGGAAAGCTGACCGCGCTCACCGAAGAGGCTCTGCGCGCATCCCACGGAGGGGGCACGTCACACCCGGAAGCCGGACGCGCGGCGCGGTGGGCCGGCTGAACGCGCCGCATCACGCCACGAACATGCGCGGCATCTCCGTCGCTCCGTTCACCCCCGCCTCCACCAGCCGGGCCGCCGCCGCCAGGCGCACCGCGGCCTCCTCGGCCACCGCGCCGCCCACGGTGAACGGCAGCCGTACATAGCCCTCGAAGGCCCCGTCCACACCGAAGCGCGGCCCCGACGGCACCCGTACGCCCACCCGCTCGCCCACCTCGGCGAGGCGTGAACCGGACAGCCCTCCCGTACGCACCCACAACGTGAGCCCGCCCTGCGGCACCTCGAACTCCCAGCGGGGCAGCTCACGGCGTACGGCGGCCACGAGCGCGCCGCGGTTCTCACGGGCCTGGCCCCGGCGCACCTCCACGGCCTCCTCCCAACCCCCGGTGCTGAGCAGCCAGTTCACGGCCAGCTGCTCCAGAACGGGGGTGCCCAGGTCGGCGTACGCGCGGGCCGCGACCAGGCTGCGGATGACATCGGGTGCGGCCCGCACCCAGCCGATCCGCAGGCCGGCCCAGAACGCCTTGCTGGCCGAGCCGACCGTGATGACCGTGGACCCGGCCGGGTCGAAACCACAGACGGGCCGGGGCATGTCGAGCTCCTGGTCCAGATGTAGCTCGCTCATGGTCTCGTCCACGATCAGCACGGTCCCCGCGGACCGCGCCGCGTCGACGAGCCGCCGCCGGCGGTCCTCGTCGACGAGCGCGCCGGTCGGGTTGTGGAAGTCCGCGACGACGTACGCGAGCCGGGGCGCCGCGTCGCGCAGCACCTGCCGCCAGCGGTCCATGTCCCAGCCCGCGAGCCCCTCGGCCATGGCGACGGGCACCAGCCGGGCTCCGGCCTCCCGCATCAGCTGAAGGATGTTGGCGTACGAGGGCGACTCGACGGCGATGCGCTCGCCGCGCCCGGCGAAGAGATGACAGATGGCGTCGATGGCCCCCATGGCGCCGGTCGTCACCATGATCTGCTCGGGCATGGTGGGAATGCCGCGCGCGGTGTACCGCTCGGCGAGCATCTGACGCAGCGCGGGCAGGCCTGCCGGATAGTCGCCGTGCGTGTGCGCGTACGGCGGAAGCTCCTCCAGGGCCCCCTGTACGGCGCGGGTGAGCCAGGGCTCGGGTGCGGGCAGGGCGGCGCAGCCGAGGTCGATCATGGAGCCGAGCGCCTCGGGCGGCAGCGGTTCCAGGCCGCGGGCGGGCAGCGGGTTGCCGGCCGGTACGGCGGTCCAGCTGCCCGCTCCCCGGCGGGACTCCAGAAGCCCCTCCGTACGCAGCGTCTCGTAGGCGGCGGCGACGGTGGTGCGGCTGACGGACAGGGAGAGGGCCAGCTCGCGCTCGGCGGGCAGTCGTGCGGCGACGGGAACGCGGCCTTCGAGCACGAGCAGCCGGATGCCGTCGGCGAGGGCGCGATAGGCGGGCGGACGGCGCGTGCCGGGGCCGGCCGGGCGCCTCTGCTGGGAGTTGAGCAGCCGGGCGAGCTGCGTCGCCCCCACCGCCGAAGTCCACTGAGCCATGACTTCAGTCCACCTTCCCTGAATTGGCCATCGACGACATGCGTTCCCCAGCCACAGAGTGCCATGGGTCAGTCCACTACCACCACAGGGGGCACCTCTTGTCCATGCCGCCATCAGGCCACCTCACCCGCGGCTCAGCGCGACGTTGCGTGGGCACGGTCCTGTACGCGGTGGCCATCGGCCCGCTGACCCAGCCGTTCCCGGCCGCATTCGCCGTCCCGGCCACGTCGTACGGGACCCGGGGTGTTCTGGGGCGGCGCCAGCTGTCGTGGGGCGCTTCGTGCGCGCCGCCCACGCGCGGGCTGCACGTTCACGTGTGGACCATCAACGAACCCGATCGGACGCACCGTCTCCTGGACCTCGGCGTCGATGGCATCATGACCGATCACATCGACATGCTGCGCGGCGTACTCAAGGACCGCGGCACCTGGGTATGACCGCGCGGCGTCCGAGTACGGGGACGGCGTACGCGCACTGCGACGGGAAAGCGAGGGCACGGGTGGGCACCGACACCGTGCGGGCGGAGGCGGCCGGCGAGGCGGCCGAACGGCGCCGCGAACAACGCGGCTGGTACTTCTACGACTGGGCCTGCTCGGTCTATTCGACGAGTGTCCTGACGGTCTTCCTCGGGCCCTATCTGACGTCGGTGGCCAAGTCGGCGGCGGACGCGGACGGGTTCGTGCACCCTCTGGGAATTCCGGTCCGCGCGGGTTCCTTCTTCGCGTACTCCGTGTCCGCGTCCGTGATCCTGTCGATCTTCGTGATGCCGTTGGTGGGGGCGGCGGCCGACCGTACGGGCCGCAAGAAGCCGTTACTCGCTGCCGCCGCCTACGTGGGAGCAGCGGCCACCACCGGCATGTTCCTCCTCGACGGCGACCGCTACCTGCTGGGCGGCCTCCTTCTGATCGTGGCCAACGCCTCGGTGGCCGTCTCGATGGTGCTCTACAACTCCTATCTGCCGCAGATCGCCCCACCCGAGGAGCGTGACGCGGTCTCCTCCAGGGGGTGGGCCTTCGGTTACGCGGCGGGCGCGCTGGTCCTGGTCGCGAACCTGGTGCTGTTCACGGCCCACGACCGCTTCGGGGTCTCGGAGCCGACCGCGGTCCGCATCTGTCTGGCCTCGGCGGGTATCTGGTGGGGCGCCTTCACCCTCGTACCGCTGAAGCGGCTGCGCGACCGCCGTACGACCTCCCCTTCGGGGACGGTCGCTCCGGGGACGGCCGCGCACGGCTGGCGTCAACTGGCCGCCACGGTTCGGGACATGCGCCGCCGGCCCCGGACGCTCGCCTTCCTGCTGGCCTATCTGGTCTACAACGACGGCATCCAGACGGTCATCTCGCAGGCGTCGGTGTACGGCTCGCAAGAGCTGGGCCTCGGCCAGTCCACCCTGATCGTCGCGGTGCTGCTCGTCCAGCTGCTGGCGGTGGCCGGCGCGCTCGGAATGGGCCGGATCGCGCGCACGTACGGCGCGAAGCGCACGATTCTCGGCTCGCTGGTCGCGTGGACGGTGACGATCGGGGCGGGCTACTTCCTGCCCGCGGGCTCGTCGGAGTGGTTCTTCGTCCTCGCCGCCGGGATCGGACTCGTACTCGGCGGGAGCCAGGCACTGTCCCGCTCGCTGTTCTCGCATCTGGTGCCGAGCGGCAAGGAGGCCGAGTACTTCTCGGCCTACGAGATGAGCGACCGCGGCATGAGCTGGCTGGGCCCTCTTCTGTTCGGGCTCACCTACCAGCTGACCGGAAGTTATCGGGACGCGATCATCTCACTCGTAGCCTTCTTCGTCATCGGATTCGTGCTGCTCGCGCGGGTTCCGGTGCGGCTGGCCGTGCGGGACGCGGGCAATCCCCTTCCGGACAGGCTCTAGAAGTGCACAGGAACCTTTTGAAGTCATGCCCGACCTGCGCCGGATTGGATCGGTTGACATGTGCCGGCAATCCGGTATGAGTCAGGCAGGCCGGGCAAGATATTCAGGACCCTTCCAGGGAAGATCCTGCGCAGATCCAGCGCCGATTTAGCAGCCGGAACCAAAGGCCGGTAGTGTGCGCGTTTAGCCTGCCGGGCATACCGTTACTGCGCGTCACGATATGAAACGCTGGGTCACATCTTTTTTCAGATGTGACAAACCGGGCACCGGTGGGTACAACAAGGGGCGGCTACGACGGCGACGCATGACCCTGAACGGGAATCTTTACCGCCGACCGGACGTTGACCGGATGACGACGACAGCGACACCT
>CBFGQM010000302.1:0-6438 GCA_965650905.1 uncultured Streptomyces sp.
GCTCAAACCCCCGAAGAGCGGCTGCCCGAGGACCCGCCGCTGCCACCCCCGAGGCGGCGGCGGGTCACCGCACCAGGTCGGCGAGGGGCACATCGAGCGCGTTGGCGATAAGGAACAGATCCGTGAAGCGGGGGTCACGCTCGCCCGCTTCGTACCGCTGGATGCTGCGCCGCTCCATCCCGATGCGGTCGGCGAGCTGGTCTTGCGAGAGGCCGGCGGCTTGCCGGTAGGCAGCGATGCGCTGGCCTAGGGCCCTGCGGCTTTCGAGAGCCTCGGCGGGGAGGGGCGTTCGGCGGGATGGCACCCACCAAACGGTCGGCAGTCGTTGATCTTCAGTCAGTACCCAAACGGTCGCATCTGACGATGAGGCGCGCTACGGCCCCGCCCGTGCTCCACTCGGGCGGGGCCGTAGTGAATTCTGAGAGGTCTGGGGCGGATGTTCCGGGTGGTCAGGACCCATCCGGCGTTCCGGGAGAGTTCCGGTGGGTGCCGAGATTCCGTGGATTTTCCGTACGTTCGCGGCACCCCGTGAGCCGTCATGAAATACATAGGAATGGATTCCTGTGCAGGTCACAGCCCTCACACCCCTCTGACCAGCTCACACCCGCTCGGCCTGGAACATCCAGCGGTGTTGCATCAGATCATGGATTGACCTGTACCAAAGCCGGTTTTCCACCATGAGATTCCGGGATCCTTCCGCTCGCCTCAGAAGATTCCGCCTTCGAGGCAGTCTCACCCGGCTTCCCCCACACCGCATCCAGGACCGACCGCGTCCTCTCCTCCGCCTCCGCGAACAGATGGGCGTACACCCGCATCGTCGTCATCACGTCCTTGTGCCCAAGCCGCTTGCTGACCACCTTCGGGTTCTCACCCCCGGCGATCAACACCGAGGCGTAGTGGTGACGCAGCTCGTGCCAGTGCCGAGGCCGCGCCTTGGCGTATCGGCACGTCTGCTTCAGCGCCCAGTCCAGCGTGCTCTCACCAATCGGCGTCGCGTCCGGCATGGTGAAGATGAGCCCCGCCCACGGGCCCGATGTCGGCGGCGGGTTCTTCGCAACGTGCGCCGCCAGGACGTCGACGGTCCGCTGATGCAGCGGCAGCACTCGACGGCCGGCGCCAGTCTTGAGCTTGTCGAGGTAGAAACCCGTCCCCTTCTCGTGCACCAGCTGCTCATCCACGTGGTACAGCCTGCGAAGGAAGTCGACCTTCTCCAGGCGCATACCGCGCAGCTCCCCGGACCTCAGCCCGGTCTGCGCGTCGACCTCGATCATCACCCGCCACAGGTCCTTGTAAGCATGCTCAATCAGCAGCTGGACCTCTACGGGGTCCGGCGGGTTGACGGTCGACTCGACGAGCGTCGGGGCCTTGATCCCGTCGAAAGGACTCACAGGGATCACACGGTCGATGACGGCCAGCTTGAAGATGCTCCGTACATACCGGGCAACGCGGTTCGGGTACGAGCCAGACAGACCGTACTTGCTGACGAGCAAGGCCTGCCAGGCGCCAGCCTCCGAGGGCTTGATGGACCGCATCTCCCGCGGACCCCATTCAGGGATCAGGTACCGGGTCAGCGCGCCTCGGTATTCGCGCTCCGAGCGGCCGATGATGTTCTGCGCGGGCAGCCAAGTCTCCAGCGCGTACTTCTCGACCATGACCTTGCCTGCCTTGGGGTCCAGCCAGGATCCGGTCTGCTTCGCGCTCTCCTGCTTGACGACTTCGGCCTCGGCCTCAGCCTTCGTGGCGTGGAGGCTCGTGCGCTCCTTGCCGTCCGGGCCGTCGTAGCGTGCCTGCCAGCGTTTGCCCTTGCCGTGGGCCGAGGATGCGACCTTGCCCTTGTGCTCCCCGCACTCGGGCCCGCCCGGTTTCGGCCGGGACGTGTGCCAGCGGTCAGCTACATACCCCATTCAGTTCCCACCCCAAAATGCTGCCAGCGTCGAGCCCAATACCGACGAGCGCCCACGCCGCTTGCGTGCGCATGGCCGGATTGTCGCGGGCTGCTGTGTTGATAACTGCCACGGGTCTGCCTTCGATACGGCATGTGAGAGCGGCGATGTTCGGGCCAAGGTTCGCGGTAATGACGGATGCGTGATCGGGCATACGGCCCCCCTCAGGTGCCCCGGAACTGTGTGCTCCGGGCCTAGGAGAATATGCTCTGTGACCAATCGGACGCTATCCGTATGCGTCTTCTGTTTAGGGTTGCACGCCATCCGTCTCAGACAGGAGCCCCTGACGGCGCATTTCGTCCAATGCGATCTTCACCGCGTTCTTGATCTCGGCGGAGGTCACGTCGTCCGTGGCGCGAACCCAGGCCGTGGTCAGGATGCCCTCCATCCGCTCGGCGTCAACGAGCGGCTGCACGGACACTTGCTGCCAGCCACCGGGCGGTTCGGCGCCGTCGAGGACGGACTCAACAGTCCCAGTTGACCAGCCAAGCGCGGACGCGATCGCCGGGACGGTGTAGGGCATCCGGGTTTTTGGCACGGCGCCGGCTTCTGCGTTCTGCACGCTGCTCAGCGAGACGCCTGCACGGCCGGCGAGCTCCTTCTGGTCCAGCCCTTGGGCGAGCCGGGCCTGCTGGAGGGCCTTGCCGAGCCGCGTCCAGGCTTGTGCGTCGCGGTTCATGGCCGCCTCTCTTCTTCGGTCGCCCCGCCACATCCTGCTAGGCACCGGTAGGCACCGTTAGGCACCAGGTTAGAGGGTGATCGCGAACGAGGGGGGCCAGATCCGGTAACCCCGCGCATGAGAGCCGCCTCATCTCTACACCAACGCACACAAAGTAGGCCCGGATACGTTTCGTTACGCGTGTCGTTGCTTCGTTGGGTGTCTTTGGGTATTGTTCTTCTCGTGCAGGCCGATGGAATCGAAATCCGAAGGCAGCGCGAACAGCACGGCTATGGCCTGCGCAGATTCGCCGCAGCCGCCAGAATCTCGCACCCCTACCTCTCCCGCATAGAACGCGGCCAGAGAGATCCCCAGCCTGAGGTCATGAGTCGGATAGCGGGAGTAATTGGCTGCCGCATCGAAGACCTCCAACGAAACCGAACGGAGCCCAACGATGAGCGAGACGATCACCGCCTCGCCGTACATGACGACGAAGGAGCTCGCGGTAATCCTCCGCACGACGCCTAACGCGGTCCGCATCATGCGCCACCGCGGTGACGCCCCCAAGGGATTCCGTCGGGGCCGCAGCGTCCTCTACCCCCGCGCGGCCGTCGCCGCATGGCTCGCCGCGAAAGAGGCGGCTGACCCGCTCGCGCAGCGCGCCGCCTGACATCCACCTGAACGCGCCGAAGGGCCGCTCCGACTTCCCGGCCTGAGCAGCCCCCGACTCGGCAACCCCAACAACACACGAAAGCAGAGGTCACCGTGACCACAGTTTCTCAGACCCCGACCGCCGAGCAGATCGCGCGGTGGCAAGCACAGGACGACCGCGAGCGGAACGACTTCTCGTACCGCTGCACCGTCGACGTCAAGGAATTGCCGCAGTCGGGGCACGTCGCGTTCGAGGCGACGCCGACCTCGGTGGTGGTGACGGCGACGGACATGAACGTCATCGGCGAGTGGCTGTTCGTGATGGGCGGCACGATCACGACGGTCGACCTCCCGTCGGGGCAGACGGCGTGGACGCTGCTCACGACGACGTGGTCGGACTCGGACAAGTTCCCGGTAGTGCCGGTGCACGTGACGGTGGTGCAGTTGACGGGCGCGCCGGTTATGCACGAGATCGCTGCGGCGGTGCAGGCATGACGCGCGAGGAGTTGATGTCGCAGGCGCGGAAGCACATGTGGGCCGCGTGGGCGCTGTCGTCGGAGGAGTTGGCGTCGCAGGCGGCGGACACGCTGATCGGTCTGGGGATGTTGGTCCCGGAGGGTGGAGCCGCCGAGTTGGAGCGGCTGCGGCGCGAGGTGGAGTCGTCCTGTGTAGACGGTGCGCGGTTGATCCGTGCGGAGCAGCGGACGGCGGAGCTGGAGGCGGTCCTCGGTACGCACCGGAAGGACGACCAGGCCGTGATTGAGCGGCTGCGGGCCCGTATCGCCGCGTTGGAGGCGGAGGTCGCAGAGTACGAGCAGCCCGCCGACGAGGACCCGATCGCGTACGTGCTGACAGAGAAGGCTGAGGAGCCGGCGGACAAGCTGACGCGGCTGATCGCGCCGGCGCAGGCGCTGCGTGAGGACGACGGGTACGAGTCGCCGCTGCGCCACGACTACCGCGTGGGCCACGACCTGCCCGAGACGGGCGGTGCCCGGTGACCGCCGAGTTGGAGCGTGACCCGATCCCGCTGCGGTGGGGCCTGAACGACGTGGAATGGGTCGACGACGACTCCACGATCGTGCTGCTGTCCGGCCCGGACGGTGAGCCGTACACGCTGGAGCTGGAACCCAGCCAGGCAGCCGTGCTGCGCGATGACCTGGCCGGACCTGACGGCCCGTGTGTGTTTCGGGCGGTGTGGGACACGGAGCAGTGCGGGCCGTTGTACGCGGGCGAGGATGCGGCGCGGGCGCATTGCGAGCACGACGCGCGCCGCGACTACCCGGACGGCACCGAGCTGGTGTGGCGGGTGTTCGAGGAGTCGGTTGCCGAGCTGTTCGCTTTGGCTGGCGGGGACGAGGAGACGACGGGGTACACCGTGACCCGCCTGCCGCTGGCCACCGGGCATGCCCTGGGAGACGAGATGGGCGGTGCATCGTGAACGCCCGCGTCGCGAACCCGAGCGACCCGACGAAGCACCTCCTTGGCTACGGCCGCCGTGACGCGGCCACGGGCATGCTGCACGGCCACATCCGTTGGCCCCACGGAACCGCCCCGACTCCTGGCGGCTGCCGCTGGTGTGGTCTTGAGGAGTACGGCCACAGGCAGTGGTGGCTGCCCGGCCGGGGCTTCCACAAGTGGGCACAGCCGACGCAGGCGCAGATCAAGGCCCGCATGGTCGCCCGCCGGAACGCACGGAAGGCCGTGTGCCGGTGTGTCGAGCCGTGGCAGCAGCAGCCGTTGGCGCCGGTCGTCGATCCGTACCGGTGTGAGGCCGACGAGTGCCGGATGCACGACCACATCCTCGGTCTGTGGCTGACGTCGCTGTCGTTCGACGAGGCCATGGCGCAGTGGGCGGGTGGTGCGCGATGAGCCACACCCACGACCTCGGCGAGTGGGCGGCGTTCCTGTCCCTCGGCCTCAGCATCTCGGCCGCCACGTCGATCCCGTTCTGGCTGTTCGTCGACGCGTCGCGTACGGACTTCGACCCGCGCCCGCTGCTAGCCCGCGCCGTCGAGTCCGGCCGCCTCGACCCGCTACTGATCGCCCTCGGCCCGGCGACGTACGACGCCCGTCACGCGCTGGCCGACCGGCTGGCTTCCCGCCTCACCGCTCCGAAGGGAGCCGCACGATGACCCGCGTCCGCCTCGCCCTCCGAAACATCTTCCGCCGCCCCAACCCCACCGGCCCGATGCGCTTCTACACACGCCCCGCCCCCGACGGAGTGTTCCTCGACCTGGAGGAGTACTTCGAGCACGTCGTCACCACCCTCGCCGACAACGAGGACGCGTTCGCCCTCTTCATGGAACTCGTCGACGACCGCCGAATCTCACGCGAGCACGACGGGTGGGAGCCGGAGCGACTGTGCATGGAGCGGCTGGCACTCCGGGTCGGCTACGAGGTGCCGGTGCGCGGTCAGGCTCTGGTGCGGCTGGCGGAGCGTCTGCGTGCGGCCTCGACGCTTGGCGTCACCGCTCAGCGCGAGCGGAGGACCGCATGAGTGCCCGTCGTCAGATCATCGCCGCCCTGTCCGAGGACAGTTACGGCGGGATCGCCACCCTGGCTGATGTCGCCCACGCGGAGCAGCTCCTCGGCGCCTACAAGGCGGAGGTCCTCGCCGAGGTCGAGGCCCGTCTCGCCGATATGACCCACGAAGCCGACCAGCAGACCGAGGCCATGGAGAACGAGGGCGCCGACTCCGCGTCGATGATGTACGCCCAGTACACCGGCATCCGCCGGGCCCGTGACGAAGTCCGCCGGATGGCTGGGGAGAAGGCCGCCCCTGCGGGGGCGACGGCCACTCCCGGCCTGACGATCTACCAGGCATCGCACGACTCGATCGTGATGGGCATGTACACCACGGCCGCCGGGGCCCGGAAGCACTGCGAGGCGTTCCTTCGCCGCGAGTCTCCCACCGCGTGGTTCGACTGGATTGAGGACGAGGAGGACGGCGTCGCCGAGTTGGTCGTCACGGTCAACGGCGAAAAGTTGGAGACCGGTTACCTCGTGACGCCGCTGACGGTCGCCTCCGAGTGCGACGAGGAGGCCGACGCATGACGACCATCGCGCAGGCCGGGGCCACCACGGTCCCGGCCGCCGGGCCGGCTCTCACGTGGCCCGCTGACTGGGACCAGGTCCTCGACACCGCCATCCGCGCATGGGGCGGCGAGTGGACTCCCCAGCGTGTCC
>CBFGQM010000303.1:0-6427 GCA_965650905.1 uncultured Streptomyces sp.
GGGACGACCGAACGCGGACAGGGCGGGGGCGCGAGGGACGGTTGACCATCGCGCCACCAAAAGGGGTGAACGGTCGTAACTTTCCCGTGCGGGTGGCGTTTTGTAGCGCCAAGAGATCAGGTGGACCCACGTCGTCGTGCTGCGCCCAGTTCGGTTCTGGGCCGAGTCGATGTGGCCTGCGATCCTGCCCGCCGCGCGTCAGCTGCCGGGAAAAGGCCAGGGGTTGGCCCGGCAGCGGATCCCGTCGTGATCGAGGAACTTGGTCTGCTGCTGCATGACGGGCGCGAGCTCACCGTCCCTGTCGCAGGTCACATGGCCGTGGCCGAGCCGGTGACCGATCTCGTGGTTGATCAGCATCTGGCGGTACGTGTACATCCTGTCGCCGTACGTCTCGGCGCCCTGGGCCCAGCGATACGCGTTGATCATCACGCGGTCGGTGGCCGCGGAGTCGCAGGAGACGTTGTCCACGGTGGTGTCGAGGCCCGACTTGGCGCACCAGGTCGCGGTGGTGCCGGGGCTCGCCAGTGTGATGACGAAGTCGGGTTCCCCGGAGGAGATCCGCTCGAAGGTACGACCGCCGCCGTGGGCCCAGCTCCGCTCGTCGTTCAGGGTCTTCTGCACGGCCCGCGCGAAGAGTTCGCCATCGAGTCCGAGGCCCTTCTCGACGTCGACGCGATAGGTGAATTTCTGACCGGTGCCGGGAGCCTGGTCCATTCCGCCGATCGCTTCGAACTCGCCGCTGCCCTTCAGATTCGCGTCCAGCGCGTACTTCTTCGCCATTTTCTGGTCGTACGTCAGCGGGACCACGTCGGCGTTCGCCGTCTCGGACGGTGTCGGTCGTTCGTCGCCGCGGGAGGCGTAGTCATCGGCCCCCCGGTCCGCGCCACCCTCGGTCTGCGACCACGCGGAGGTGCCCTCGCGGCCGTCGGTGACCTGCCCGGCCACGACGACGGCCAGCACGGTGGTGACGGCTGCGGCCGCGATCCCGGTGAAGGTACGCCCCTTGCCGCCCTTGTCCTTCTTCGGTCGGCCGTCCTCCCCCTCCGGGGCCGCCTCGTCCTCGACGTGCCCGTCGACGTCGGTGTTCCAGTCGGTGAGGGAGGCGTACGGGTCCGCGCGGAGCCCCGCGGTGGCGGAACGGGATGCGAAGACGTCGCCGTCCTCGTCGAACGCGTCGAGGTAGGCCTGCCGGGGGCCCGAGGGTGGCGGCGTCTGCCGCTGCCCGGGAACCACGGGCCCTCGCCGCCCCGGACTGGCGCCCGGCGCACCTGGTCTGCCCTGCGCTCCGAATACGCCTGGCACTTCTGGTACGCCTGGTACCTCCGGAACACCTGGTGCCATTGGTACTTCTGGTATGCCTGGTTGCGACACCTCAGTCGCGCGGTATCCGGCCGCCCCTCTGAACTCCCCCCAGCCGCCACCCGGTTCACGCTGCTGCGGGTGCCCGCCGCGAACCCGGGGCGCCCCGCGCGCGGGCGCGCCCTCGGGCAACCGCGGCGCCCCGCCCGCCAAAGTTGCGGGGCCGCCGCCCATCGGTGGCGGCTGTTGTCCCTGGGGCGCCGGGCGCCGCCCCACGCTTGTCTCCGGGCGACCACCGTGCTGAACCGGAACCACAGGTGTGTCCGGGGTGTCGCCGCCCTTGCGGGCCGGTCCGCGTCGGCTGTGACGTCCCACCCGCCGCCTCAGCTCCCCGCACTCGTCGTCGTGCCGGGATCGGTCGACTCGCCCATCTCCGCGACGAGTTCGCGGAAGGCGGTGGCCACGGCCTCAGGATGTTCCATCATCGCCACATGCCCCGCGTCCGGCAGAGTCAGCAGCCGGGAATCACGGAACGCGCGAGCGGCCCGCCGGGTCATGCGGAACGAGACCAGCTGGTCACGACCGCCGTAGATGAGGAGCGTCGGCGCAAGCACCCGCTCGGCCTGCCGCCACAGCCCGTGCTGGCCGCCCAGTGTGTACGCGTTCACGAGGCCGCGCGCCGACCGCGCCATGGCGTCCCAGAAGTGGGGGAGGGCGAGCCGCCGCTCCATCTCCTCGACCGCGTTGCGGAACCCTTCGGGCGTCACCAGCGTGGGGTCCCCGTAGCAGAGCGCCATGACGCCTCGTACGCGCTGCTCTGCGGACCATTCCCTGGTGAGCCGGGTGAAGGCGCCGACGACTCCGGGCAGCGCCAGCAGCGCCGTTGGCACCGCTGTGCGCTGCACCCTGATCTCCGGCAGCGCGGGGGACACCAGCGTGAGCGTGCGTACGAGGTCGGGCCGCACCGCCGCGACGCGCGTCGTGATCGCGCCGCCCAGCGAGTTCCCGACCAGGTGCACCGGACCACGACCGGCCGAGTCGAGGTAACGGATGACCGCGCGCGCGTGCCCGGTCACCGAGTAGTCGCCGTCGTCCGGCGGAGGCGAGTCGCCGAAGCCCGGCAGATCGACGGCCTCGCTGTCCACCAGACCGTCGAGGAGCGGCATCAGCGCCGACCAGTTCTGCGAGGAACCGCCCAACCCGTGCACATACAGAGCCGGCGCCAGCCCCTCGCGGACCGGCGGTCTCGAGCGGACCGTGAGCGTGACCCCTGGCAGCCCGACCGTGCGCAGCCGCTCCCCCGCCGCCACCCTGACGGAACTGACCTTCGGCGCAACGGTCGTGGCCAAGACGGACGGCGGTTCGGTCGAAGACATGCGGCAATGTTACGAGACGATCACGCGCTGGATCACGTGTTCGCCGTCACAGCTCGGGATTGGTCCTCGATCACCCCCGTTCGCATCGCGATCGAACCGCGGTCGCACCGCCGCGGTCGTACCGGCTGATGGCGGCGGGACGGCGGCCGGACCACGGCGGGACCCCGGCGGAAGGGGAGCCGAACCGCGATGGAGCGTGATCGGGTGCGGTCGGATCGCGTAGCGCCGCGATCTCCTCTCTCGTACGCTTCGTAAACGAGGGCACTCGTACTTGTGCAAGAGCGCACTCGCACCACTCGGGAAGAGGACACATGACCGTCGACCCCACCGACCCCGAGACTCTCGAGGAAGCCGATGCCACCGAGTTCGACGTGGAGGCTCCCGAGGCCGACGCCGCCGAACAGCACACGGACCTCACGCCCCACGAGGACGACTCATCGACCGGCTCGAACGCGGACGCGAACGAGGCGGACCGCGCGGAACAGGCACGAGTCGTCGAACTCGACGAGGACGACTATCGATGAAACGGGCGCGGACCGGTGACCGGTGGTGACCGGTGACCGGTGACCGGTGGCCTGTCCGGTCACCGCCCAGGTACACACACAGCGGGACGGCCTGTCCGCCCTGCCTGTTTTATTGCGCTCTGCGCGGTTCTCAACAGCGTCCGGTCCATGAAATTCTGCGCTCGCACCGCCCACACCGCGGTTACTGAAAAGTACGATGTTGGCGCGGCGCACACCGCATATGGACGATTTTGGGAGGCGGCGTGACAGCCATCGAGCAGACAGAGGCGCCACGCCCGCGGGGCACACGCCTGCCGCGCCATGCCCGACGGAACCAGCTGCTGGGCGCCGCCCAGGAAGTCTTCGTCGCTCAGGGCTATCACGCGGCCGCGATGGACGACATCGCCGAGCGCGCGGGCGTCAGCAAGCCGGTGCTCTACCAGCACTTCCCGGGCAAGCTCGACCTCTACCTGGCCCTACTGGACCAGCACTGCGAGTCCCTGCTGCAGGCGGTCCGGGGCGCCCTGGCCTCGACGACCGACAACAAGCAGCGCGTACGGGCCACGATGGACGCGTACTTCGCGTACGTCGAGGACGCCGGCGGTGCTTTCCGGCTGATCTTCGAGTCGGACCTGACGAACGAGCCCTCCGTGCGCGAGCGCGTGGACAAGGTCACAGGTGAGTGCGCGGAGGCGATCTGCGAGGTCATCGCGGAGGACACCGGCCTCTCCAAGGCCGAGTCGATGCTGCTCGCCTCGGGTCTGGGTGGGCTCGCCCAGGTGGTGGCGCGCTCCTGGCTGCACAGCGACCGCAGCATCCCGCGC
The DNA here is from genome assembly GCA_965650905.1 of uncultured Streptomyces sp. Classification (GTDB taxonomy): domain Bacteria; phylum Actinomycetota; class Actinomycetes; order Streptomycetales; family Streptomycetaceae; genus Streptomyces. Next base: position 4,003 of record CBFGQM010000303.1, read on the forward strand.
GACCAGGCGGTGCATCTGCTGACCTCGCTGGCCTGGCGCGGCATCGCCGGTTTCCCGCTGCACGGCAGCGAGCAGCACCACTGACCGTGCACAGCAGCACCAACCGTGCCCTTGTTCCCGCCTCTGTTCGCTCCTGGCGTTCTTGGACGGAGCGTATACGTCCCCTCACCGGGCTAATGTGTGCTGCGTACGGCGCGGACGAACGCGCACATCAGTGACCGTCGGAGGGACATAGCCGTGGAGGTCAAGATCGGCGTGCAGCACGCGCCTCGCGAGATCGTTCTGGAGAGCGGTCAGACCCCGGAAGAGGTCGAGCGAGCGGTGTCCGAGGCACTGGCCGGCAAGTCGCAGCTGCTCAGCCTCGTGGACGACCACGGCCGCAAGGTCCTGGTCCCGGCCGACCGGCTCGCGTACGTGGAGCTCGGCGAGCCGGCTCCGCGCAAGGTGGGCTTCGGCGCGCTGTAGTCATACGTCGCGCGTTCTTCTGTCGCGGAAAGGGCCCGGTGGCATCCCCCAAGTCAACGCCAGCGGCCCCTTTCCGTGACCTGTTCCGGCCCTGGCTTCCGCGCCCGACGCAGCCATCGGATTCCGTGCCTGACACGGCCACTGGTCTCCATGCCTGGCACGGCCCGGCGATCTCCACAAATGGAGCACGGATCGTCCACAGGGAATGATTGCGTTCCGCAGGTCACGGGTAGGACGGGCTACGACCGAAGAGCACACGGCCGTGCGGGAGGGACCTCACCATGATCTTGGAAGCGCTCGGCTCCGCGATCCTCGGTCTGGCACTGGCCTGGGTGGCGGCCTATCGCCTGCCGCACCGCCTGCCCGCCCGCCGCCTGGTCCTGTCGACGGGCGTCGCCGGAGCCCTCTTCGGCGCCTTCCTCACCCGTAACTCGCTGGGCCCCGACCATTTCCTGCTGCCCTTCATCGGCGCCCTGGCCGTCGCCACGGCGTCCCTCTCCCTGCTCCTACGCCCCTCGTCGGGAGGGCTCCGCCGCTCCCCCCAGCGGAATGCCCAGCCGACGACCGCGGGTTCATAGGCTGTAGCCCGCCGGCCCGGACACGGCCGACGCGACGCCGAGTGGGCGAGCGAAGTGATGCGGACCCCCGATGCGGATCCAAAGGGTCCGCATCACACCGTGCGTGTTCGAAAACGGCGAGGTTAAATCCCCTGCGTGCCAGACGCCGCGGGGCAGGCGGGACTTTCGAAACCCGCCCTAAGGCTAAGCCGCCAGGCCCAGCGCAGCCATCCGCTTCGTGTGGGCCTCGGTGATGCGGGAGAACATTCGGCCGACCTCCGCCAGGTCGAAGCCGTCCGCGACGCCGCCGACGAGCATCGTGGACAGGGCGTCGCGGTCGGCGACGACGCGCTGGGACTGCGACAAGGCCTCGCCCATGAGCCGCCGCGCCCACAGCGCGAGCCGCCCGCCCACGCGCGGGTCCGCTTCGATCGCGGCGCACACCTTTTCGACGGCGAAACTCGCGTGCCCCGTGTCGTCCAGAACGGCGAGCACCAGCGCGCGGGTGTCGGAGTCGAGCCGGGCCGCGACCTCGCGGTAGAAGTCGCTGGCGATCGAGTCGCCCACGTACGCCTTGACGAGGCCCTCCAGCCAGTCCGACGGCGCCGTCTGCCGGTGGAAGCCGTCGAGCGCCGCAACGAACGGCTCCATCGCCGCCGTCGGCTCCGCCCCGATCGCGGCAAGCCGGTCCCGCAACTGCTCGAAGTGGTGGAACTCCGCCGACGCCATCTTCGCGAGTTCCGCCTTGTCGGCGAGCGTCGGCGCCAGCTTGGCATCCTCCGCGAGCCGCTCGAACGCCGCGAGTTCCCCGTACGCGAGCGCTCCGAGCAGGTCGACGACCGCCGCGCGGTACTGGGGGTCGACGGAGGCCTTCGCCCAGTCCTGGGCGGCGACTCCGCTGTGTCCGACGGAGGTGTCGGCAGCGCTGTCGGCGGCGGAATCGGCGGTGTCGGGCGTGCTGTCGGGCGTGCAGTCGGGCGTCTTCATGCAGCGCACAATAGTCCGCTCACAGCAACACGTAAGTCCCTGGTCAATCAGTGTGATGACGACTACGTGACCAAATCGGCCATCGCATATGCGCGGTTCCAGGGTATGGTGGTAAGGCGCCCGCTGAGTTGATCTACGTATCTCGACGGGCCATATGAATGAGGATGCCCGGTCGGTGGCCCGATCGGCTCCGACCCGACAGCTCTCCTCGTCCGTACGGCACAGTGCGTACGGCATCCGGAGGGACCCTCAGCGGCAAGAGCGCTCGAGCGTCGGCAGTGGTCCCATGCCACCACGGCCCGCCCGTCAAGGGGCCGACGTCCCCGGCACGGTTCAACGACCCCCGCGCTCGCCTCGCGCCGCGTACACAGAAGAGGCAGCACCCTGACTACGACGTTCCGATCCCTCGGGATCCT
>CBFGQM010000304.1:0-6411 GCA_965650905.1 uncultured Streptomyces sp.
GGGGGCGCGGCGCTCCACACCGTCCTTCCACTCGCTGACGAGGTCGGTGTAGGAGCCGTCCGCGAGGCCCAGCTCGCGGGCGTCCTCGGGATTCACGAGCACGACCCGGCGGCCGTTCTTGATGCCTCGGTAGCGGTCGTCCAGGCCGTAGATCGTGGTGTTGTACTGGTCGTGAGAGCGCAGGGTCTGCAGGAGGAGACGGCCCTCGGCCAGCTTCGGGTACTCGACGGGCGCGGCCGTGAAGTTGGCCTTGCCGGTGGCCGTGGGAAAGCGGCGCTCGTCGCGCGGGGCGTGCGGCAGGGCGAAGCCTGCGACGCGTCCAGCGGAATCAGTCAGGCGCGCGTTGAAGTCCTCGAAGCCGGGGATGACGCGCGCGATGCGGTCGCGGATCGTCGCGTAGTCCTTCTCGAACTCGTCCCAGGGGGTCCTGCTGTCGTTGCCGAGGACGCGGCGCGCGAGGCGGCAGACGATGGCCGGCTCCGACAGCAAGTGCGGGCTCGCCGGTTCCAGGCGTCCGCGTGAGGCGTGCACCATGCCCATGGAGTCCTCCACCGTCACGAACTGCTCCGCGCTTTTCCCCTTCGGGCCGACCTGAAGGTCACGCTCGGTGCGGCCGAGGGTGGGCAGGATCAGGGCACGCGTGCCCGTGACGGCGTGTGACCGGTTGAGCTTCGTGGAGACGTGCACTGTGAGGCGGGCGCGGCGCATGGCCGCCTCGGTGACCTGGGTGTCGGGGGAGGCCGACACGAAGTTGCCGCCCATCGCGAAGAAGACCTTCGCCTTGCCGTCGCGCAGCGCGCCGATGGCCCGTACGACGTCGTAGCCGTGCTCGCGCGGCGGCGCGAAGCCGAACTCCCTCTCCAAAGCGTCGAGGAAGTCCGGCGCGGGCCGCTCGAAGATGCCCATCGTGCGGTCGCCCTGCACGTTCGAGTGGCCGCGCACCGGACACACGCCCGCCCCCGGGCGGCCGATGTTGCCGCGCAGCAAAAGGAAGTTGACGACCTCGCGGATGGTCGGTACGGAGTGCTTGTGCTGGGTCAGGCCCATGGCCCAGCACACGATGGTGCGCTGGGAGGCGAGGACCATGCGCAGGGCCTCTTCGACCTTCGCGCGCTCCAGGCCGGTCGCGGTGAGCGTCTCGTCCCAGTCGGCGGCGCGGGCGGCGGCCGCGAACTCCTCGTATCCGTGTGTGTGTTCGCGGATGAAGTCCTCGTCGACCGCACCGCTCCCCGCACCGGAGACGCTGTCGGACTCAGCCAGGATGAGCTTGTTGAGCAGACGGAAGAGTGCCTGGTCGCCGCCGATGCGGATCTGCAGGAACAGGTCGGTGAGCGTGGCGCCCTTGAACATGCCCTGGGGGGTCTGCGGGTTCTTGAAGCGCTCCATGCCCGCTTCGGGGAGGGGGTTCACGGTGATGATCCGCGCGCCGTTCGTCTTCGCCTTCTCCAGGGCGGCGAGCATGCGCGGGTGGTTCGTGCCCGGGTTCTGCCCGGCGACGATGATCAGGTCCGCCTTGTAGAGGTCGTCGAGGAGGACGCTGCCCTTGCCGATGCCGATGGTCTCGCCGAGCGCGGAACCCGACGACTCGTGGCACATGTTGGAGCAGTCCGGCAGGTTGTTCGTGCCGAACTCGCGGGCGAACAACTGGTACAGAAACGCCGCTTCGTTGCTGGTGCGGCCCGAGGTGTAGAAGAGGGCCTCGTCGGGGGAGTCGAGCGCGGTGAGCTCCTCGGCGATGATGTCGAAGGCCCGCTCCCAGGGCACCGGCTCGTAGCGGTCGGCGCCCTCCGCCAGATACACGGGGTGTGTGAGGCGGCCCTGCTGGCCCAGCCAGTAGCCGCTGCGGGTGGCGAGGTCCGTCACCGGGTGCGCGGCGAAGAAGTCCGGCGTGACCCGGCGCAGTGTGGCCTCCTCGGCGACCGCCTTCGCGCCGTTCTCACAGAACTCCGCCGTGTGCCGGTGCTCCGGCTCGGGCCAGGCACAGCCCGGGCAGTCGAAGCCGTCCCTCTGATTGACCCGGAGCAGGGTGAGCGCGGTGCGCCGCACACCCATCTGCTGCTGGGCGACGCGCAGGGTGTGGCCGATGGCGGGCAGTCCGGCCGCCGCGTGCTTGGGCTCGGCGACCTGCGGCGCGTCCTGAACCGGATCACCCTGGGGCGGTTTGCCGGCCATCGCGGGCCTCCTCTTCGAGCACATGTGTGAGGTACATCTCCGATCCTGCCACGTGGCAGTGACAGCGATCTTGGCCGGGCCTCAGCTTGAGATGTGACCTCCGGATTCGAACGGCGCCGACCAGCTCTTCCCGTCGCACAGGCAGGCTCCACAGCGCGGTCGGAATCAGGGTAAACCGGGACAGGCGGCGCGTGCGCCGGGTCTGCGGAGCCGACCTGAGGTCGTGTTCGAACGGAGAGGTTGAATCTCAAGCTCAGCGGCTGTCGGGCTACCGTCGATCGGAAAGCGGGCGGGACGCGTTGTCAGTGGGGCGTGGCAGGATCGGGGACGTGGCAGAAACAGCATCGAAGACGACCGAGAAGACCTCCGGCGGCGGGCGCCCGCGGCTGATGCTCATGGACGGGCACTCGCTGGCGTACCGAGCGTTCTTCGCGCTGCCCGCGGAGAACTTCACGACGGCGACGGGACAGCCGACGAACGCGATCTACGGCTTCGCGTCGATGCTGGCCAACACTCTGCGCGACGAGGCGCCCACGCACTTCGCAGCGGCGTTCGACGTGTCCCGCAAGACCTGGCGCTCCGAGGAGTTCACGGAGTACAAGGCGAACCGTTCCAAGACACCGGACGAGTTCAAGGGCCAGGTCGAGCTGATCGGCGAGCTGCTCGACGCGATGCACGCCGAGCGGTTCGCCATCGACGGCTTCGAGGCGGACGACGTCATCGCCACGCTCGCCACGCAGGCCGAGGCCGAGGGCTTCGAGGTGCTGATCGTCACCGGCGACCGCGACTCCTTCCAGCTGGTTTCCGAGCACACGACCGTGCTGTATCCGACGAAGGGCGTCTCCGAGCTGACGCGGTTCACACCGGGGAAGGTCTTCGAGAAGTACGGGCTGACGCCCGCCCAGTACCCCGACTTCGCGGCCCTGCGCGGCGACCCGTCCGACAACCTGCCGGGCATCCCGGGTGTCGGCGAGAAGACCGCCGCGAAGTGGATCAACCAGTTCGGGTCGTTCGCGGAGCTGGTCGAGCGCGCCGAGGAGGTCAAGGGCAAGGCCGGGCAGAACCTCCGCGACCACTTGGAGGCGGTCAAGCTCAACCGCCGGCTGACCGAGCTGGAGCGGCATGTGGAGCTGTCCAGGACGGTCGCCGACCTGGAGCGCGCCGCGTACGACCGCAAGGCATTCGCGATGGTCCTGGACACCCTGGAGATCCGTAACCCGTCGCTGCGTGAGCGACTGCTGGCCGTCGACCCGGGGGCCGAAGAGCCCGACTCCCATCAGGTCGTCGCGGAGGGCGTGGCACTGGACGGTGCGGTGCTCGGCGCGGGCGAGCTGAATCCGTGGCTCGAGGAGCACGGCAACGCGGCCCTTGGTGTCGCCACGGTCGACACCTGGACGCTCGGTACGGGCGCGGTGGCCGAGGTGGCGCTCGCCGCGGCCGCCGGGCCCGCCGCGTGGTTCGACCCGTCGCAGCTGGACGAGGTCGACGAGAACGCGTTCGCCAAGTGGCTCGCCGACCCGCACAAGACCAAGGTTCTGCACAACGCCAAGGGCGCCATGCGGGTCTTCGCCGAGCACGGCTGGAGCATCGCCGGTGGCTCCATGGACACCGCGCTCGCCGCCTACCTGGTCAAGCCCGGACGCCGCTCCTTCGACCTCGAGGGCCTGTCGCTCGAGTATCTCCACCGTGAGCTGGCGCCCACCGCCGCGGCCGACGGGCAGCTCGCCTTCGGCGCAGACGAAGAGGCCGAGGCCGATGCCCTGATGGTGCAGGCCCGCGCCGTCCTCGACCTCGGCGAGGCCTTCGGCGACCGGCTGAAGGAGGTTGGCGCGGCCGATCTGCTGCGTGACATGGAGCTGCCGACGTCGGCGCTGCTCGCCCGCATGGAGCGGCACGGCATCGCCGCGGACCGGGCGCATCTGGAAGCCATGGAGCAGATGTTCGCGGGCGCGGTGCAGCAGGCCGTGAAGGAGGCGCACGCGGCTGCCGGGCACGAGTTCAACCTGGGCTCGCCCAAGCAACTTCAGGAAGTCCTCTTCGGCGAACTGGGCCTGCCCAAGACGAAGAAGACGAAGACGGGCTACACGACGGACGCGGACGCCCTCGCCTGGCTGGCCACCCAGACCGACAACGAACTGCCGGTCATCATGCTCCGCCACCGCGAACAGGCCAAGCTGCGTGTGACGGTCGAGGGGCTGATCAAGCAGATCGCCGCGGACGGCCGCATCCACACCACCTTCAACCAGACGGTCGCCGCCACGGGCCGCCTGTCCTCCACGGATCCGAACCTCCAGAACATCCCGGTCCGCACGGACGAGGGTCGCGCGATCCGCCGCGGCTTCGTCGTCGGTGAGGGCTTCGAAACCCTCATGACCGCGGACTACAGCCAGATCGAGCTGCGTGTAATGGCCCATCTCTCCGAGGACGAGGGCCTTTTGGAGGCATTCACTTCGGGGGAGGACCTGCACACCACGGTGGCCTCACAGGTGTTCTCCGTGGAGCGGTCCGCGGTCGACGCGGAGATGCGACGCAAGATCAAGGCCATGTCGTACGGCCTGGCGTACGGTCTGTCGGCCTTCGGCCTGTCCCAGCAGCTGAACATCGACGCCGGCGAGGCGCGGGCGCTGATGGATACCTACTTCGAGCGTTTCGGAGGTGTCCGGGACTACCTGCGCCGGGCCGTGGACGAGGCGCGGGCCACAGGCTACACGGAGACGCTGTTCGGCCGCCGCCGCTACCTCCCCGACCTGAACAGCGACAACCGTCAGCGCCGCGAGACTGCCGAGCGCATGGCGCTGAACGCGCCCATCCAGGGCACCGCCGCCGACATCGTCAAGATCGCCATGCTGCACGTCGACCGCGCACTGACCGAGGCGAACCTCAATTCCCGCATGCTCCTTCAGGTCCACGACGAAGTCGTCCTCGAAATCGCCCCGGGGGAGCGGGTCTTGGCCGAGGAACTTGTCCGCCGCGAAATGGCGAACGCAGTGCGTCTGAGGGCACCGCTCGACGTGTCCGTGGGCTCCGGCCACGACTGGGAGTCGGCGGCGCACTAGTCTTCTGAGTCAGGAATTCTGTTCATATATGTAGGCTAGCGGCATGGCTCGTATGGGGCGGCCGAAGGCCGAGTTGACGCTGTCGGACGAGGAACGAGCCGTGCTCGAGGGGTGGGTGCGGCGTCGTTCCACGCCGCAGGCGTGGGCTTTGCGCTGTCGGATCATCCTGGCGTGCGCGGAGGGCGCCTCCAACAAGGACGTTGCTGCCCAGCTCGGTTCGACACCTCATGCAGTGGGCCGGTCGGCGGGCCCGTTTCGTCGAGCACCGGATCGCCGGCCTGGGGGACATGCCACGTTCCGGCGGTCACAGGACGGTGGCGGACGAACAGGTCGCTGCGGTCGTCACCAAGACGCTGGAATCGAGACCGAAGAATGCCACGCACTGGTCGACACGGGCGATGGCGAAGGAGACGGGCTTGTCGCAGTCGACGGTGTCCCGGATCTGGAGGGCATTCGGCCTGCAGCCGCACCGCTCGGAGACGTTCAAACTGTCGACCGATCCATACTTCATCGACAAGGTCCACGACGTCGTGGGCCTCTACCTGGACCCGCCGGAGCGGGCGCTGGTGTTCTGCGTGGACGAGAAATCGCAGATCCAGGCGCTGGACCGGTCCCAGCCCGTACTGCCGATGATGCCCGGAGTCCCCGAACGGGCCACCCACGACTACGTCCGCGCCGGCACCACGACCCTCTTCGCGGCCCTGGAGGTAGCCACCGGAAAGGTGATCGGTTCACTGCACCGCCGCCACCGAGCCCAGGAGTTCAAGAAGTTCCTGAGCAAGCTCGACAAGGAGGTGCCGGGCCTCGAGATCCACCTCGTGCTGGACAACTACGCCACCCACACGACACCCGCCATCAAGAACTGGCTACTCGCACACCCTCGCTTCCACCTGCACTTCACCCCCACCGGATCATCCTGGCTCAACCTCGTCGAGCGATGGTTCGCCGAGCTCACGAACAAGCAGATACGGCGAGGCGTCCACAAGACCGTCCAGGCCCTAGAGAAGGACATCCGCACCTGGATCGCCGCTTGGAACAGCGACCCCAAGGCCTACGTCTGGACGAAGACCGCAGACGAGATTCTCGAACGCCTCGCCGCATATCTGAACAGAATTCCTGACTCAGAAGACTAGGTGGCTGGTGTTAAGCGGGTCGTCCTGAGTTCCGCTTCGTCGGGTGGCCC
>CBFGQM010000305.1:0-6404 GCA_965650905.1 uncultured Streptomyces sp.
AGGAGCAGAGTCCGAGAACGACGGCGGGCACGTGGTCCATCGCGGTCGTCACCTCGTTCCCGCGGCAGCCTGTGCGGCCGAGGTTCCGGTGCGGCAGGTCAGTTCGCCGTACCAGGCGGTCAGGGCTTCGCCGAGCGGTCCTTCGATGGCGTCGGCGACGCGCCACGCCTCTTCGCGCATCCCGTCCTTCCACAGCCGGTAGCTGCACATCGTCTCGGCCATGGAGTCCCAGCCCGGATGCCCGGTCTCGTCACGTTCCTCGACTCGGCCGAGGAGTTCGTCGAAGCCCTCCCACGGCGTGGTGAGTTCGGGCATCAGCGGGCTCGCGGCGACGTCGGTCAGTCCGTCGGCCCTGTCGAGGTCGCGCTCGTAGATGTGCAGCGAGCTGACGTGGTGGTGGTACTCGCCCAGCTCCGCGTCGAGCCAGCCGGCGACCAGCTCGTGCAGCGTGGTGAAGAAGAACAGGTCGTACGGCAGGCCGATCCACACGTCCTGGCCACGCATCGTGGTGGACATGTGCAGGCGGCCCGCGCGCAGGTGGAAGCGGAAGCCGAGCGTGCAGGGGACGTCCTTGTGCCCGGCGGTGTCGCGGGCCGGGTCGTACAGCTGGATCAGGGCGCGGCGGGAGTCGGGGTCGTCCTTGAGGATCTCGACCACGCGGTGGAGCTGATCCACCTTCCCGCCCCAGTTCCGCATCCGCGGCCCGTAGGCACCCTGCAGGATCCCGTCGTCGGCGTACTGCCGCAGCCGCTCGTTGTATCCGTAGATCCACGGGGCGTCGGTCCCGGAGAGATGCCAGACGGTCTCGGCCACCGCGAAGGCGGGATTGAGGATTCGGACGGGCGGCGCGTACAACAGACGGGCCCTCGGCTGGGTCAGCGTCATGTTGACGTCGAAGACCTCGCGGGTGGCCATTCCGCGCGGGCTGGCCTTGTCCCCGCTCTTGGCCAACATCACCGCACCGATGAAGAGTTCGGCGACGCTGTCGCCGGTGAACGTGTTTGTCATCGCCTGTCGGTCCCTCGCGCTGAGTAGTGGGGAGTTGTGCTGTCGGACAGCGCCTGGGTGACGATGTCCGCGACGGCGTCGGCGCTGCGGCCGTCCCAGTGGCAGATCGACTCCCTGGCCGCCGTCGGTACGCGTACGGTCTGCGGAGACTCGTCGATACGCGTCAGGAACCTGGCGATATCCCGGCTGGACTCGCAACGCCAAGCGGCCCCGTGGTCGGCGAGTCCCAACGTGCGCGTGGCAGGAAGCGCCAGTTCCAGTACGGGCACTTCGAGGAGCAGAGCCTCGATCCCGCACGTCGATGAAACGCTGATCAGGGCATCCCCGCCAGCCAGGCATCCGCGGGCTCCGACCTCCGAGCCGATCAAGGCGACCGGGACACCGTTCAGCACGTCGAGCAGAGGCGACAGCGTCTCGGCGTCCTGGGCGGGGTGTGGCGCCACCACAAGGCCCCAGCCGCCATTCGCGTTACGTAGCCCCTCAACCAGAACCTCCGTCTGGCCAAGAAGCCGCTGCTCGTTGAACGGCTGGCACGCCCACACGACGATCCTGGTCGGCGCTGAACCCGTCTGCTCCTTCAACATCCTCTGCAGGTAGGACCGCTGGCCGAGGCGGTCAACCTGGGTGAGCCCGTCGAACCGCGGCTGGCCGACGACGTACGTACGAGCGTCAGCGCGTCGAGTCCGCGCCTGGGCCGCGCGCACATCACGCGCCCCCATGACCGCGACATGGCGGCAGCGCTGGGCGTGCGAGGAGGTCTGCCCCTCGATCCACGCGCCGTGCTGGACGTAGACGGTGTCCGCGGCAGCACGTTCGGCGGCGCGAACGGCGAGGACCCCGAGCGGGCTGGAGTCGTTGCTGCACAACAGGACCCGGCTGTGGGATGCGAGGAGAACGGCGTCGAGCCACTGCTCGACGTACAGCGTTGCCGACCAAGACGGTTGGGTGCAGCCGGCGCTGCGCACAAGCACTCGGGCGGCGAGCCACGCCAGTCGGCCGATGCCGATCTCGTGCTGTCCCGCTCGTACCGTGCGCTCGTTTTCGGGCCAGAAAGCGCTCTGGGCAGGTACGTCGCTGTGTCGGCCAAGGGCTTCTTCTGGCAGGCGGAGCACGGTGATTCCCGGTTCCGACGTATCGGGGAAACGTTGATCCACTTCGGAGGCCATGTCCACGACGGTGCTCCTCACCCCTTGGCCGGCGAGGGCGGAGAGACCGGGAGCAGAGTCTCCGCATGACGGGATGACCAGGAGACGGCGCACACGGGTGCGGTGGTGACCTTCAAGTGAGGCTGGACCGGCACGCCGGGCTCGCCACTGTCCAGGGTGAGTTGGCCGGGCTCGCCGTGCCCGAGGAGAAAGGAAAGACCTGCCTCGGACACTTCGTACGCGACGTAGCCGAGGGACGTACTGCCGCCGGCCACCACCAGATCCTCGGCTGCGCCGAACACCGTGGTGGTCGGCACCTCGTCCAGTTCCAGGAGCTGCCTCACCAGGCGGGTGACCAGGCGGCGGATCGGTACGTGGTGGACCGACAGCCAGCTCACGCCGCCGGCCGTCACGAGCGCATCGCCGTACTCGGCTTCCAGCACGGCCATCAGCGCCTCGACAACTTGGCGAGGGTGGGTCACAGCAGGCTCCCCTCGATGAGGGGCGCGTTCTTCTCGCTCACGTGGAGCAGTCGAAGGAGGTCCACCGGCGACTGTGCGATTTGGGACTCCGGAGTGCCGGGGGCGCCGTAGCCCCAGGCGGCGTGCACGTAGGAGACACCGGCTCTACGCGCGGCCTCAGCGTCGACTTCCATGTCGCCCACGTAGGTTGCGGACGCCGGATCGGCCGCGAGGTCAACGAGGGCGAGCAGCAGCGGGTCCGGGGCCGGCTTGCCTCCCCCTGGACCGCCGGGTGCGCGGACGGTGGCGAAGGGACACCCGAGTTGGGCGAGGAGTGGAGCGGCTCGGTCCAAGGGCTTGGACGTCACGACGCCGAGGCGCCAGTCGGCGGCGGCGAAGGCGTGGAGCACCTCTTCTACGCCTTCGAACGGTCGGGCCAGAGGGGAGGCGGCCTTCGAAGCCTCCGCATACGTCTGGTGAATCCGATCGGCCTCGGCCAGCTCGAGCCGCTCCATGATGTCGTTGAACGGACGGCCCAGGTGCTGCTCGTACATCTCGAACGGCAGGTCGATGCCGTGACTCTGCTGGACCGCACGCCACGCCTCCTGCATGACGGGGCGCGTATCGACCAGGACACCGTCCAGGTCGAGGAGCAGCACGTGCTGCGTCACTACGTCTTCCATCTTCTTCCTCGGGGATAAGGGCGCGGCGACGGGCGCGTGTTGAGCGGGCATGGCGAACGCCTCCATGGCGAGCGAGTGGGGCTGAAAGGTGTGTGCGGTGGGGGTCAGGTCGCCGGGTGCGGGCTCTCGGCGTTTCACGACCGCGAGAACCCGCTTGCCGCTGCCGTCTTCGTTGGCACAAGACGTCCATGCGTCGGCCTCGGCCGTGACAAGCAGCAGGCCGCGTCCGTCCAACGAGTCCGGGCCACTGGCGCGAGGGATCGGCGGCAAGCAGGAGTTGTCCTCCACCTCGATGCCCACGGTTCCGCTCTGGGCGGTGAGGGTCAGCGTGATGTGCTCGGCCACCATCTGGCCGTTCGCGTCCGCGGGGCGCGCGGTGCCGCCTGGCGTACCGCCGTGGCGCGCGGCGTTCGTGGTGAGTTCACTGACGATCAAGACAGTGCGGTCCATCAGGTCTTCAAGTCCCCAGGCCGACAGCGTCTCCCGCGTGAAGGTCCGTGCCGCCCCGGGTGCCCTGTCGTCTGAGACCATGGTGAGGATCACCTGGTACTCGGGGAACTCGATGACGGACTGCAGGCTCCAGATGGGCATCATCTCGGCCTCCTCACAGCGTCCGCCGGAGTCCGTCAAGGACTCGGCGGCAGGTTCCGGTGGAGGCGTCGAAGCCGCGGAGGTGCGCGTCGACCGCCGTTTCGGACCTCGTTCTCTGGCCTGGGCCGGCTCGGAGACATGGCCCTGCCCACCCGGCGGCATTCGGTCACCAGAGCCGTGCGTCTGGATTGCGTTCACCGAATTCCTCCCGGGGGAACGTCAGTTGGTGGTTTCGTTGACCTTGAGCGAACCGTGAATCACGGTGGGTTGGTATCCCCGACCGGTCGGCGATGCCGTCAAACCCGTCAAAGATCGTCTTGTGGACAGGAACGCACGATGAGGCGCGAGCGGAACGAGAGACTGGCCGCTGTGATCGCGGAAACCCGCTGGTCGCAGCCGAAAGTCGCCGCTGCCCTCGTACGGGTTGCGGCCGAGGTCGGCGCCGACGAGCTGCTCGGCACCAGCCGCTCGCACATCGCGATGTGGATCGCGGGAACGGAACCCTCCGGCAGAGCGCCCCTTATCTTGAGCGAGACGTTGTCACGTCGGCTCCAACGCCCCATCACGCCCGCCGAGATCGGCCTCATCTCACCGAGCTCGGGTGTGGTCATGGCATCCGAATGGCACGTCGATACGGTGAGCGCGTTGGTGGATCTGGGGAGAAGCAACGTGGATCTGGAACGACGCCGAGTGCTGGCTGGCACGGCCTACTCGGTGACCGGACTTGCCCTGCCAGGACAGGCGTGGTGGGACGAGGCCCCCGAGCGTGCCCGATCGCGCCCCGCTTCGACGAGCCGGAGAATCGGGACTGCCGAGATCAACGCGCTGAAGGAGATGACCGAGTTCTTCTCGAAGCGCGACCAACGCCAAGGCGGAGTGGACGGCCGGACAGCCCTCTACCAGTACATCTACGACGACGTCGCGACGTACGTCGGCGGTGTCTTCGCCAGTGACGAGACGCGCTGCCACCTCTTCGCCGCCGCTGCCGAGCTGGTGTACGTCGCCGGCTGGATGAGCTTCGACGCGTCGCACCACGAGGCCGCCCGGCGGTACTTCACCCTGGCGGTAAAGCTGGCGGCCGAGGCCGAGGACGCACCGCTGGCCGGCCACGTCCTGCGTGCCATGGCCCACCAGGCGACAGATCTCGGCCACCCCAAGGAAGCCGTGGCCATCGCGACGGCCTCCGTCGAGCACAAGCGGTACACCCTGGCGACTCCCCGCGAACGAGCCTTGCTAGGCGTCGTGCGGGCGCGGAGCCTGGCCACGGCCGGGCGGCGGCAAGACGCGCGTACAGCTCTCCTCCGGGCTGAGGACGACCTCGCGGCGGCAAAGCCCGGGGATGACGAGCCCGCCCGCGTCTGGTTCTTCTCCGAGGCCAGCCTGGCGCACGAAACAGCTCGTACGCTCTGGGCTCTCGGCGACCTCCAGGGGGCCCAGGACGAGTTCTGGCGCAGCGTCCACACGAGGAAGACCGAAGCCTTCGGTCGCACTCACGTCGTGACCTTGGGGTATCTGGGCGCCGCGCAGGCGAGTCAGGGCAATGTCGAGGCGGCGTGCGGCACTTGGGCCCAAGCCCTGGACGCCATGAACGGCGTCCATTCCGGTCGAGCCCGCGAGGCGGTGATCAACATGCGCCGGGTTCTCTCCCCGTACCGCAACCGCGGGATCAGCGCAGCGGCGGAGATCGACGAACGAGCCAAGGCCGTGCTCAGGCGAGTAGCCTGACCGCGCCATGACGATGGGGGCGCGCGGTGCGGACACGTACCGGGCATTCCATCTGGAAGGAAAGAAGGGGCAGTTGTGACCGCACAGTCCATCGAGGTGCCGATCGTCGCCACGGTTGTCGGGGGCCATCTGAAGGTCGGTGACGACTTCCAGGGCGGCGTGGAATCCATCATCCGGCTGCGCCCGGACTACCCCCTCGACACGTTGCAGGGGATCGAGGAGTTCTCGCATCTCCAGGTCACCTGGTACTTCTCCGAGGGCTCACCCAGCGACGTCGCGCTGCATGCCCGCAGCCCTCGCAACAACCCGGAGTGGCCGGCGACCGGAACGTTCGTACACCGCAACCACCGTCGCCCCGCCCGGATCGCGACGTCGTTCCCCCGCCTGCTCGGAGTGGACGGGCGCGACCTCCACGTGACGGACCTCGACGCCGTCGACGGCACACCGGTCATCGACTTCGTGGCCGTGTTCAAGGAGATGCTCCCGCGCGGCCCTGTCACACAGCCTTCGTGGCCGACCGAGATGCTCCATGACTACTGGAGGGATGCGCGCGAGCGGTGAGCGAGTGCCGATGGAGGGCTGGCAGCCCATCAAGTCCCTCCTCGTACGGCTGTCGTTCAATCTGCTTGTGCGACCTCACCGTCGATCGTCGTCATACCGCCCATCCTGGCATTGCGATCGCCTAACTCCAGCCAGGAGGGGCAGAGCATTACCGAGGTCAGATCCGTCATACACTGACTCCCGCTATGCAGTGGTGTGCGCGGTGGCAGCGGGGCTGCCGTACACGGCGT
>CBFGQM010000306.1:0-6385 GCA_965650905.1 uncultured Streptomyces sp.
GGGCCGGACCGGGAGACCTTCGACCGGGCGAGCGCCGCCGAGCTGAAACCGCAGCAGGTCGACGACGGCCTTGCATTCATGTTCGAGACCCGATGGCCGGTGACCGCCACGGCGCAGGCGGCACAGGCGGAGCACCTGCAGCACGGGTACGACGACGTGTGGCAGGGCCTCAAGCGTCACTTCGGCCCGTTGCACTGAACGCCCGTGACGGATACGGAACCGCCGTGACCGCATTCGCCCCTGACTCGATCGCCCTGAACCGCAAACTGCCGCTCTGGTACCAGGTCTCACAGTCCCTGCGTGCCTCGATACTCGGGCGGTCACCGGAGGACCCGCTGCGCCTGCCCACCGAGGAACAGCTGGCGGGGCATTACGGGGTGAGCGTGCTGACCATGCGGCAGGCGCTCAAGGAGCTGGAGGACGAAAGGCTCATCACGCGTCATCGCAGGCGCGGTACGTTCATCGAACCGAGGGCGCAGCGGGGCGCGCCGGTGCGGCTGCTCGGCTCCGTAGACGCGATCGTGGCCCAGCAGTCGGGTATGACGACGGAGCTGATCGGCCATGGCACGGCGCCCGTGTCGGGCGAACTCACCGAGTATTTCCCCCATCTGGCCGAGGTGGCGACGTACCACCGGCTGCGGAGCGACGAGAAGACCGGCGAACCGACGAACCACGCTCGCAACTACGTGCGGCCCGAACTCGCCGAGCGCATCGACCTGGAGGACCTGGTCCGCCGGCCGATGACGAAGGTGCTGCGGGACGTGGTGGGCATACTCGTCAGCCGCATCACCGACACCGTCGAGGCCCGGCTGGCGGACCCGGAGACGGCCCGCCTGCTCCAAGTGCCGCTACTCAGCCCGATCCTGCACTACACGGGCATCGCCTACGACGAGGGCGGACAGGTCATCGACGTGGCGGTCATCCACTACCGCGGCGACCGGTTCTCCTTCACGGTCACCCTCGACGCCCAGTAGTAGGACTTTGTCGGGTGCGAAGGGGAGACCGTACCCGCGCTCGGAGCGCACACCGGGGCGCCGCTGCGTGCCGTGGGGATGACGGACGATGAGATCGCAGCGCTGCGCCGGGTCGGTGCGGTCGCCTGAGTGCGGGTCGGGGATCCTGCTGGGTCGGCTCGCCTGTCAGCGACCGGGGCCGCTGATCAGTGGCCGCCGAACAGGGAACGACGCAGTCGGCGCAGTGGCGCGAAGAGCGAGACCCGCCTCACCCGCGCACCCCTGCCGGTGCGCTCGTGCGCGTTGTCACGCGCGGTGAGTTCACGCATCAGCGACATCGCCTCGACCGTCTCACGCTGTGGGATGGCAGGGCCACCCATCACCGAGAGATGGCGGTCGAGGCGCGAACTGCTCGCGCTGCTCCCGCAGGTGATCGCAGGGACTCGCGCCCTGCCACGCACTGTTATCTGTTCCATGTCACTCCCCACCCATACGAGGGCACCCGGCCCGGGCAGGTTAACCCTATCGCTCCCGCATCACACGCGTGCATCCCAGGCGCAGGATTCACCTGCCCTGTAAGGCTGTTGACGATCACTCTTCGAATGCAGCCGACTTCGCGGCGACTTGGACAACAGGTGCGGTAGCGGGCTGTGCAGAGTCCCCTGCGGTTCTACCGTGACAGCAAGTGAGTCACGTACGTATGCAGGTCGGTGGCCACCAAGGGGCCTGTCCCCATCGAACAGGCCCAGGGAGCGCGGTTTCACCTCGGGTCGCATGAGCCACAGCTGGTGGACCCTTCCGTTCGTAGGTGTGCCGAGGCCCGCGGCGGTCACGAGAGCGGTGCGCTGCGAGGCGGACGCGACGACGTTGTCCCCCGCCCGTCTGCGTCGTGTCCGGCGGTCGCGACGGCGTCCGGTACCGCGAGAACGTGTGCGATCTCACGTGCCTGGCCCGGCTCCCCGTCGAGCTGGGCTCAGGTCACACCGTTGAGAACGGGCAGATAGCCGCCGGACTGGCCGGCCGCGTTCGGGTGGTACGACTCGCTGATGTTCAGCCAGTTGACACTGCGCAGCCAGGGGCGGCCCGAGCAGATCTCGTGTCCGGTGAACGTGCTCCGGACGTCGCCGAATGTGAAGCCGTGGTCGGCGGCACGCTTGGCGATGGCGCTGTCCAGGTAGTCGGCGGCGTTGTTGATGGCGGCCCGCTCGGTCTCGGAGAGGCCGGCCACGCAACCGCCGTTCGGCTTGTAGAGGCGGGGGTAGCCCAGGACGACCACATGGGCCGCCGGAGCCTTCGCGCTGATCGCCGAGTAGACGGAGTCGAGCCTGCCCGGCAGCGTCGAGTCGACGTACCCCTTCGCGGTGTTGATGCGGGCGACGCAGGCGCTCTCGGACCGGAGGACACAGGTCGTCATGACGTCGGCGAAACCGGCGTCGTTGCCGCCGATGGTAAGAGAGACCAGACCGGTGCCGGAGCCGAGCGGACCCAGCTGGTCCGCCACGACATCACCCGTGCGAGCACCCGAGCATGCAGTGAAGTGGAACGACGAGGGTGAATGGGCGGCGGCCCAGAGGTACGGGTACGCCTTCGTGCTGCGCTTGCAGCTGCCGCTGGAGGCGATGTAGCCGCCCGAGCCGAGACCGGAGGAGTAGGAGTCGCCGAGGGCCACATAGCCGGTGGCCGTGGCCTCTTGGGATGCCTGCGCGGCCGTGGCCCCGGTGAGGGCGAATCCGGCGGCGAGGAGGAGCGTGGTCACGTATGCCGTGAGTCGGGAACGTCTCATGGAACCTCCCTTTAGCAGATCTCAGCACCTAACTGTGGTAGCAGCTACGCGTGTTGACAGGAATTGCCAAAAACCTTTTCTGGCCTTACCGGAACCCACTTGGCACCTTCACCCCGGGTTCGCCCGTGCACTCACGGCAGGAGTCGAATGGGCCGTGGCCGCCCCGGCCGCTGCCTGGCTCGCCTCGAAATCGGCCCCCTGACCCAGCAAGTCGGTGAACTGGCTGGGCACGGAGGAGGGGGTGGGCCGCGAGGGGGCGACCCTGGCAGAGCTGTACGACTGCGCCGGGGCGCGTCCCCGGCGTCGGTTCCCGGAGCTCGGCAGGGTGCGGACGCCGGCCTGCACCTGTAGCCACGGAGGATCCGCAGCGACGGACCGCAGGGCGATTGGTGCTTTGATGGGGGTATGACCCTTTTCGTGGGCACGTCGGGATGGCAGTACAAGGACTGGCGCGGCGTCCTGTACCCGCCAGGGGTGCCGACCCGGCGCTGGCTGGAGGAGTACGCGGCGCGGTTCGCCACGGTCGAGATCAACAACGCCTTCTACCGGCTGCCTTCGCGGGAGACCTTCGAGGCATGGCGGGAGCGCACACCGCCGGACTTCGTGGTGGCCGTCAAGGCGAGCCGCTTCCTGACCCACATCAAGCGCCTGCGGGACCCCGAGGAGCCGGTGCACCGCCTGATGAGCCACGCCGCCGGACTCGGCGACCGGCTCGGACCTGTGCTGCTCCAGCTCCCGCCCACACTGAGCGCCGACGTCGGGCTTCTCGACGACTGCCTCGCCCGCTTCCCTTCCGGCACCCGGGTCGCGGTAGAGGCGCGCCATGACTCCTGGTGGACGCCCCAAGTACGCGAGGTGCTCGAGGCGCGGGGAGCCGCGCTCTGCTGGGCGGACGTCCTGGCCCGGCCGGTGACCCCCCTGTGGCGGACCGCCGACTGGGGCTATGTGCGCTTCCACGTCGGACGCGCCCGCCGGTGGCCGCACTACGGCCGTCAGTCCCTGCTGAGCTGGACGCGCCGCATCGCGGACGCCTGGCCCGACGACCGCCAGGTGTACGTGTACTTCAACAACGATCCGCACGCCGCGGCAGTCCAGGACGCCCTGGCCTTCGCCCGGGCCGCCACGGCCGCAGGCCTGACCGTCACCCGCACCCCACGCCGCCTGAGCGCTCCGTAAGGGGCACAAGGCTGTGACATGTGCGGCTCCGCCGCGCGAGCGCGACCAGCCGCAGACAACCCGCAGCTGTCGAACCGCCCTCCCGCGGAGCTCCTGGCGCAGTGGCCGGCGCAGTGGTTCGTGGTTAGTCGCCGTAGACCGCGCTCAGCGCATCCCGGACGGCGTCCAGCGCCGCCGCCTCGGCGAGCCCGAGGCGGCGGGCCCGCTCGGCATAGGTCCGCGCAGCGGACGCGGCCTCACGTTCGGCCGCCGAACCGGCGGACGCGACGAACGTTCCGTGGCGACCCCGCGTCTCGATCACCCCGTCGGATTCCAGCGCCCGGTACGCCTTGGCGACGGTGTTCGCCGCGAGGCCGAGCGATTCGGCCAGCCCTCGCACGGTCGGCAGCCGACAGCCCACCGGCAGGTAACCGGACCGCGCCTGCTCGGAAATCTGGGCGCGCACCTGCTCATAGGGCGCGACCCCCGCATCGTCATCGATGTCGATCTTCAACGTCACGCAGTGATTGTCCCGCACCCCCCGCGAGAATGAGGGCCCTCGGCCACACCCACGCCTACCGTGCGGCCACCTGACAGTGATCGACGTCGCGCACGCCCACCCCGATGGACGGGCAACGACAGCGGCAACGGCCCGATGCTCGCCATCAACAAGTGGTTCGGCTCGAAATCGGTGGACTCGGCGTCCCAGTCGACGTCCGCAAGCGTTTCGATGTCACTACTGATGGACATGTCACCGTTACTCGTCATGTGCCCCGGAGTGACACCAGCCACTGACAACGCGGGGACGGGAGCGTGACGCCCGCCACTAACAAACCAGGCAGGAGCGTGACCGTCGCCACTGACAGGCGGCCACCGATGATTCACTCTCCCCGAAAAGGTCTACCTCCGTACAAAAACGGAACCGGGTAGACACAAGGAGGCCGTCATGCGCCGTGTGACCATGCAGAAACCCCTCAGGAAGTCGGACTCCCGCCGCGTACGGGACGAAGCCGACGAGCGCCCCGCCGAGCGCCCGGAGGTCCGGAAAGACATTCAACGCACCTGGTGGCCCGACGGATGAGCACCGGCGGTCAGCAGCAGCGCCGCCC
Organism: uncultured Streptomyces sp.; assembly: GCA_965650905.1. GTDB lineage: Bacteria > Actinomycetota > Actinomycetes > Streptomycetales > Streptomycetaceae > Streptomyces. Next base: position 5,001 of record CBFGQM010000306.1, read on the forward strand.
GAGATCTGAGGACTCGCTTTCCGGGCAGCATGCTGTCCGCCGGGGGCCGACTGACCTTCCATGGCAGGAGTCACGCGACAGCCAGCGTCCCCGGGAGCACCGCGCGCGGCCCGAACTTCGCGCGCACCTGATCCGCCACCTCCTCGATACGGCGGGCCTTCTCGTCCAGTACGTCGAAGGTGAGCTGGCGGGAGGCCTGCTCGGCGGGGGTCGGCCCCTCGGCGCGCAGGGCGATTCCGCGGACCCGGGCACGCTGGAGACCGAGCGCCTCGTACATGCGGTACGCGGTTTCGGTGAGCACCGGGGAGTGGGCGGTCGGCTCGGGGAGCGTACGGCTGCGGTGGTCGTGGAACGGTCGGCGTAGCGCACGATGAGGGTGATCGTGCGGCACACCTTCTCCAGGGCACGCAGCCGGGCGCCCAGTTCCTCGGCGGCGGAGAGCAGGGCACGCCGATGCCGGACAGGGTCCAACTCGTCGCGGCAGAAGGGGCGTTCGGTAGCGAGGAAGCCGGAGACGGCATGGGGCACGACCCGGCCGCGGTCGACGCCCTGGGCCTTCTCGTGCAGTTCGCGGCCGGTACGGGCACTGGTGAGCCGTTGCAGGGTCGACAGCGGCGCGGCGGCGACCCTGCCGACGGTGTCGAGGCCGTACTCGCACAGGGTGCGGGAGGTGGCGGCGCCGACGCCGGGGAGCGCCGCGACCGGCTGTTCGTCCAGGAAGCCGGCGACGGCGCCGGGCTCCTCGGGCACCACGCGGGTCTCTCCGGGCCCGGTGCCGCGCAGGGCCATGCGTGCGAACATCGGCCCGGGCCCGAGCCCCGATCGCACAGTCGATGCCGTACCACGCGAGCGCCCGTACCCGTATCAGTGCGGCCAGTTCCACGGCATCCCGGCCGAAGTACCGTTCGGCGCCCCGCAGGTCCACCAGCGCGCGGTCGGGCGGCAGCGCCTCGACGACGGGCGTGAACCCCTCGAGCATACCGATGAGTTGGGGCAGGGCGGCCTCGTAGATCGGAGGCAGCTGGAAACGTACGCAGAGGATGGTCATCCGGCACTCCCCGGACTCTGGTGCCACAACTTCCTTCCGCTCGCGGGCCCTTCGCCCGCCGGGCGCAGATCCGCCCACGGATGCATTTCGTATCCCGTAGGCCAATGGACTCGACGGCCGCCCGTCGAACCTCCCTCCCCCCGGGAGCCGGCGCCCCGGGAGCCGGCGGGCGCCCCGGCGTCCCTGTTGGGATCCGCCAGCCGCAGAGCCACTCCGTCCAGCCCCTCCTCGCGCCGCAGCTCCATCAGGTCGGCGAGGTTCCAGGCCGCTGATCCGACCACACTGAGGCTGCGCGGGCCACGGCGCTGGACCACACCGCGTACGAGCAGGAGCCAGG
>CBFGQM010000307.1:0-6301 GCA_965650905.1 uncultured Streptomyces sp.
GGCGACGGCCAGCAGGGTCAGCGCGCCGGCGACGGTGCCGACGACCGCCGTACGGCGCCGGCGGGGGGTGCGTGCATGCATAGAGGGTGTTCCTTTGCGAGGCCGGGTGAGGTCCGGGGGCGGTGGGTGGGGTGTCCCGGTGGGTGGAAACACTGGTGCACCAGCCCTGCTGCACCAGCCAAGGGGTCGCCGTCATGGCCGCCGGCACCGTTCATCCCACCCGTCTGCGCCGACTGCGCCGGCCGGTTCCGGCCATAACCGCACGATCGGTCATTCCAGCGCTGGGCGATGAGTCTCTCCAGGGATCCTGTATGACCGCTAGAGTCAAATGTCCCTACCTGCCGGTAATGTCAGGCTGCTTGAGCGTCGGGGTTCGCCGGTCCGCCGTGGGAGAGGACGTTCGTCATCACAGCTTCGGTGGTGCCATCGTGAATCGGGCGTTGACCTGGGCGTAGACGTGTTGGCGTTCGGGTTCGAGGTCCAAAGGGGTGGCGGCGTCTTCGGCGCCTCCGGCGTAGCCGGCGGTGCGCATGGAGCGGGACTGGTCTGCCATTTCGAAGGGGTGGGCGTTCTCGGCGCCGATGTCGGCGAGCTCGAGGAGGGCGGCGAGGGTAGTGCCGAGGGCTTCGGCGTATTCGCGGGCTCGTTGGACGGCTTCGCGTACTGCTTGCTGGCGGGCTTCGCGGTGGGCGGGTGAGTCGGGGCGCAGTGCCCAGTAGGGCCCGTCGACGCGGATGAGGTCCAAGTCGGCCAGTTGGGTGGTGAGTTCACCGAGTGCGGTGAAGTCGGTGAGTCCGGCGGTGGTGTGGACACGGCCGTGGTAGGCGCGGATGCGTTCGCCGCGGCCGTGTTTCGTCAGTTCGGGGCTGATGGAGAAGGCTCCTGTCTCCAGCCTTTCGACGGCTTCTCCATATGTCTTGATGAGGTCGAGTGCGGTGGTGTTGCGGCGGGTGAGGTCGTCGAGGGCAGAGCGTCGGTCGGTGCCGCGAGCGCTGACGGTGATGCTGATGCGGGCGATTTCCGGGTCGACTTCGAGGTGGGCTTCGCCTCGGACGGCGATGCGGGGGGCTTCTGGAGTGCCGTAGGAGGTTGGGAGTGTGGTGCGGGGTTCCTCTGCAGGTGGGGCCATACGTCCCACTCTGGCACCGGTGGCCGGTTTCCTGGGTCTGCTGGTCATCAGATCGAAGCATGTGGGCGTTCCCGCATGTGGTTTCGCTGTCCGGTGCCGGGGTTCTGTGGCTGCTGTTGGAGGCCGAACGTGGTGAAGGCGGTACGCCGTGGGAGGGGGTAGGGGTTTTTGCCGGTGAGGGAGTTGAGGATGGTGGCGCTGCGCCAGGCGGCGAGACCGAGGTCGGGGGTGCCGATGCCGTGGGTGTGGAGTTCGGCGTTCTGGACGTAGAGGGAGCCGGTGACGGTCGGGTCGAGGGTGAGGCGGTACTGGTCGTCGATGTGGGGTCGTTCGGCGGTGTCGCGGCGCATATAGGGGTCGAGGCCGGCGAGGAGTTGACCCAGGGAGCGTTGGCGGTAGCCGGTGGCGAGGATGACGGCGTCGGTGGTGAGGCAGGAGCGGGTGCCTTGCTGTGCATGCTCGAGCTGGAGTTTGATTCCGGTGGGGACGGCGCGGGCGGCGGCGTGTACGTGGACGCCGGGGGTGAGGACGGTGTCGGGCCAACCGCCGTGGAGGGTGCGGCGGTAGAGCTCGTCGTGGATGGCGGCGATGGTGTCGGCGTCGATGCCTTTGTGAAGTTGCCACTGGGCGGGGACGAGCCGGTCGCGTACGGGTTCGGCGAGGGCGTGGAAGTAGCGCGTGTAGTCGGGTGTGAAGTGTTCGAGGCCGAGCTTCGAGTACTCCATCGGGGCGAAGGCTTCGGTGCGGGTGAGCCAGTGGATCTTTTCGCGCCCGGTGGGGCGGTGTCGGAGGAGATCGAGGTAGACCTCGGCGCCGGATTGTCCTGAGCCGATGACGGTGATGTGTTCGGCGGTGAGGAGCCGTTCGCGGTGTTCGAGGTAGTCGGCGGCGTGGATGACGGGCGTGCCGGGCGTTTCGACGAGCGAGCGGAGCGGATCGGGGATGTGGGGGGCGGTTCCGATGCCGAGGACGATGTTCTTGCTGTAGGTGCGTCCGAGGGATGCGCCAGCCCGGATCGGCGCCGTGCACCGGGCATGGCCCTCGGGGTGGCTTGCGGAGTGGATTGCGGGGTGGTCTTGGGAGTCGAGTCGGGTGAAGTCGATTTCGAAGAGGTCGCGTTCGGGGTTCCAGTGGATGGCGTCGATGTGGTGGCCGAAGTGGAGTCCGTGGAGGTTTTCGCTGACCCAGTGGCAGTAGGCGGCGTATTCGGCGCGTTGGATGTGGAAGCGTTCGGCGAAGTAGAAGGGGAAGAGTCGGTCGTGGGCACGCAGGTAGGTGAGGAAGGACCAGCGGCTGGCGGGGTCGGCGAGGGTGACCAGATCGGCGAGGAAGGGGACTTGGAGGGTGGCGCCGTCGATGAGGAGGCCGGGGTGCCAGTCGAAGGCGGGGCGTTGGTCGTAGAAAGCGGTGTCGAGTTCGGTGAGGGGGTGGGCGAGGGCGGCGAGGGAGAGGTTGAAGGGGCCGATGCCGATACCCACCAGGTCTCGGGCTGCGTCGGGTTCGTGCTGTGCGGGGGTGGCAGGGGTGGGCGTCGGGCTCATCGGAGTGTGTGTCCTTCCACCAGTTTCAAAAGCGCGGCCAGGTCGCCGGGGCCGGTGTACGGGTTGAGCAGGGTGGCTTTGAGCCAGAGGCGGTTGTCGAGGCGGGCGCGACCGAGGACTGCGCGGCCTTCAGTGAGGAGTTTTCGTCGTACGTCGGCGACGGTGTCGTCGCTGACGTGGGTGGGCCGGAACAGGACGGTGCTGATCGTGGGCCGGTCGTGGAGTTCGAAGCCGGGGTGTGCGCCGATGAGGTCGGCGAGCTCCTGTGCGCGGGCGCAGACGTGGTCGACGAGGGCGCCGATTCCTTGTCGACCGAGTGTTTTGAGGGTGACGGCGATTTTGAGGATGTCGGGGCGGCGAGTGGTGCGCAGGGAGCGGCTGAGGAGGCCGGGGAGACCGGCTTCGGTGTCGTCGTCGGCGTTGAGGTAGTCGGCGTGGTGTTCCAGCACGCGCAGGTCGTGTCGGTCCTGGACGGCGAAAAGGCCTGCGGCGACGGGTTGCCAGCCGAGTTTGTGCAGGTCGAGGGTGACGGTGTGGGCCCGGTTGAGGCCGTGGAGCTTGGTGCGGTGGTGGTCGCTGAGGAGGAGGCCTCCGCCGTAGGCGGCGTCGATGTGCAGGCGGGTGCCGTGGGCTTGGCACAGGTCGGCGATGTCGGGGAGCGGGTCGATGAGTCCGGCGTCGGTGGTGCCCGCGGTGGCGGCTACCAGGAGGGGACGGGACAGCTGCGCGAGGGCTTCGTCGAGGGCGGCGGGATTCATGGTGCCTGCGGGGGCGGGCACGGTGACGGGTTCGGGGAGGCCGAGCAGCCAGGTCGCGCGGTGCAGGGAGTGGTGGGCGTTGGCCGCACAGACGAGCTGGACGCGGCCGTGGAGTTCGCGGGCCAGGAGGAGGGCGAGCTGGTTGGACTCGGTGCCGCCCGTCGTGACAAGTGCGTCGGCCTGCTTGCCGTACACCCCCTTGCCGTACACCTCCTTGGCGAACGCCGCCGTGACGAGCGCTTCCAGTTCGGAGGCCGCGGGTGCCTGGTCCCAGGAGTCGAGGGACGGGTTGAGTGCGGAGGCGGCGAGGTCGGCAGCGGTGGCGACGGCAAGGGGTGGGCAGTGCAGGTGGGCGGTGCACAGGGGGTCTGCGGGGTCGGCGGCGCCTGCCGCGAAGGTGTGGACGAGCGTGCGCAGGGCGTCTTCGTCACCCAGCTCGGGCAGGGCCTTTCCGAGGGCGGCGCGCATGCGTGCGGCGACCGCTTCGGGGCCTCCGGCGGGCAGTGGGCCGCCTCGTGCGGTGGCGCCGTCCCGCAGCGCGTCGAGCACGGTCGTGAGCAGCGGCCGCAGGGTGTCCGGCCCTTGAGGGCCTGAGGCAAGCGGGCTCATGGACGTCCTCCGGGGCGCGCGGCAAGGGTTTCGAGCCTGTACGCGTTGTGGCTCAACGCGTCCGAAGAGGCCAACGACCGGAAACCGAACGGGGGTACGGCCGTGCGGGAAAACGTGTGGGGGCCGGCGGGGTGGTAGGGGGCGCTGACTGGGAAGCGCACCCCTACGAGCAGCTGTACGAGGACCCCCGGTACGGGGGCCGCTGTACGAGCAGCCCCCGTATGAGCACCTGAGAGATGGCTGGGCTTAGGCCTCCCTCACCCGCAAGGCCCGTGCCAGGTCGTCGAGTTGGTCCACCAGCTGGCGACGCAGGGCCGGGACGGGGTCGGCGTCGCGCAGGCAGGCCTCGCCCTGGCGGAGTGTGTCGACGGAGACGGCGTACACCGGGAAGGCCCAGTGGCCTGCGGCATTGGCGATGGCAGGGCCTCGGCGGGCGGCGACGGTGACGGCGTCCGTCCAGTAGCGCTCGACGTACGACCTGAGCAGGTCGGACTGTTCGGGTTGCCAGAAGCCCTGGGCGGTGGCGGTGAACAGGTAGTTGGAGAGGTCGTCGGTGGCGAACATGTCCTGCCACGCCTGACGTTTGGCGACGGGGTCGGGGAGCGCGGCACGGCAGCGGGCGGCGCCTTCCTGGCCGGTGGCACTGGGGTCCTGGACGAGTTCGGCCTCGATGACGCTGTCGTCGATGGCGCCGAGGACGGCGAGGCGACCGAGGATGCGCCAGCGCAGTTCGGGGTCGAGTTCGGGGCCGCCGGGGACGGTGCCTTCGGAGAGCCAGGCGGTGATCGTGTCGGGTTGGGCGGCGACGTCGATGAGGTGACGTACGGCGGTGAGGCGCAGGCCGGGGTGGGAGCCGTCCTCGGTGCGGCGGATCAGGTCGCGGCACAGGGCGGCGAGGGTGGTGAGGGCGGCGGGCCGGTCGGGCGCGGGGAGGTAGCGGTCGGCGACGTGAGTGGTGGCGAAGGTGAGGACGCCCTGGACGAGGGCGAGGTCGGTCTCGTGCGGGAGGTGGGTGCGGGCGGCCTCGAGGTAGGCGGTGGCGGGGAGTTCACCGTCGCGCACGGAATCGCGCAGGGCGTTCCAGATGACGGCGCGGGTCAGTGGTTCGGGCAGGGCGGACAGTTCGGCGCGTACGGTCGCGAAGGATTGGGGGTCGAAGCGGACCTTGGCGTAGGAGAGGTCGCCGTCGTTGAGGAGGAGCAGTGCGGGCCGCTTGCCGATGGCCCGGGCCGGTTCGCTCGGGGCGGACTCGCTTGGAGCGGACTCGCTTGGGGGCAGGTCGATCTCGAGGCGTTCGCGGAGGGTGAGGCGGCTTTCCTCGGTGAGGTCCTTGTCGTACAGGCCGACGGCGATGCGGTGTGGTCGGCTGCCCTCGTGGACGACGGTGAGGGTGCAGGTGCCGTTGTCGGTTGGGGCGATCTTCGGGGTGAGGGTGTCGACGCCGGTGGTCCGCAGCCAGGAGTCGGCCCAGGCGTGGACGTCCCGCTCGGTGGCTTCGGTGAGGGAGTCGATGAAGTCGGCGAGGGTGGCGTTGGCGAACTTGTGCCGGGCGAAGTGGGTGTTGATGCCGACGAGGAAGTCCTTCTCGCCGAGCCAGGCGACGAGTTGACGCAGTGCGGAGGCGCCCTTGGCGTAGGAGATGCCGTCGAAGTTGAGGAGCGCGGATGCGGTGTCGGGGACGGCGTCCGGGTCGGGGGCGACGGGGTGGGTGGAGGGGCGCTGGTCGGCTTCGTAGCCCCAGGGTTTGCGGGTGACGCCGAAGTCGGTCCAGGTGCCGGTGTACCGGGTGGCCTCGGTGAGGGTCTGGTAGCCCATGTACTCGGCGAAGGACTCGTTCAGCCAGATGTCGTCCCACCAGCGGAGGGTGACGAGGTCACCGAACCACATATGGGCCATTTCGTGGGCGATGACCATAGCGCGGGTCTGCCGTTCGGTGTCGGTGACGGCGGAGCGGTAGACGAACTCGTCGCGGAAGGTGACCAGGCCGGGGTTCTCCATGGCGCCGGCGTTGAACTCGGGGACGAACGCCTGGTCGTAGGAGTCGAAGGGGTAGGGCTCGGTGAACTTCTCGTGGTAGCGGTCGAAGCAGGCGCGGGTGACGTCGAGGATCTCGTCGGCGTCGGCGTCGAGGTGGGGGGCGAGGGAGCGGCGGCAGTGGATGCCGAAGGGCAGTCCGGCGTGGTGGGTGGTGACGGAGTGCCAGGGTCCGGCGGCGACGGCGACGAGGTAGGTGGAGATGGGTGGGGTGGGGGCGATGGTCCAGC
>CBFGQM010000308.1:0-6287 GCA_965650905.1 uncultured Streptomyces sp.
TTCTCGAAAGATGCGTGACTGACACACCACCCGTCGTGGCGACCGCGGCCGGCCGGCTCCTCCGCCGGCCGGCCGCGGTCCTGTTGGTTTTGAATGCCTGCGACACACCTCGGGGCAGGCGTCACTGACGAGGAAAATGACCAAGGCTGGAAATCGCTCTGGATGCAGGGCTATTCAGGGTGATCGAATCGTTACCTACACATCGGTGCGCGAAGCAGAGAAACGAGAGCCGTGACTTCCACCTCGTATCTGGACCTGCACAGACAGTTCTCCTCGGAGATCGACAAGGAGATGCGAGCCGGTATCGAACGGCTCGGCCCGTCCTCCGACGCGGTCAGGAACGCAGTCACCAAACTCCTGCGGCATCAGAAATTCAAGTATCCCCTGCAGGTTCTGCCGCTCCTGGTGCACGGCATCGAGACGGGAAACCCCAGACCTGCCGTTCCGCTGTCTGTGGTGCATGTGCTGTGCTGGACTTCCGCGTGCTATCTCGACGACCTGGCCGATGGGCAGGGTACGAGCGTTTCCGGTGAACTCGGCGAGAGCGAGGCACTGGCCGCAGCCATCATCAGCGGAAACGCGCTTCCCCTTCACATCATTCAGGCACAGCAGGTTCCCGAGTCCGTGCACAACGCCCTGACGGCCGAGCTCGTGAGGTGCTGGATCGTCGGCACCGAAGGGCAACTGAGCGACCTGCGCCCAGACACCGACCACGCCAGCCGGAACTCGGTGGTCACGACATACCGCGGCAAGTCCGGCGCGCCCTTCGGCATGATCACGGCGATGGGTGCGATATTAGCCGGCGCCGCAAGTGAACGAATAGAGCTGTGGCGCGAGTTCGGCTGTGTCTTCGGAATCCTGTGGCAGATGTTCAACGACCAGGAAGATATCCTTTCCGGCCGCAACGAGGATCTACGGAACGGCACAGTCACGTTCCTGCTCGCATGTGCCATCGAGGAAGCGTCTCCGCACGCCAAGGAGGAAGTACTGAACCTGCACGCCGCCTCAAGGAGTTGCGAAAGGGCACGCTCAGAACTCACGAAGACACTTCTCGCGCCTTCCGTTCTTCATCGGTTCCATGAGGATCTGAACAGCTTTCGCGAGGAAGCTCGGCGCATCCTGAGCGAACTGGGTGACGACGGAAACTATGGGCCCGTGCTGAGCCGCCTGGTGGAGGAGTCGGCACAGCTGCTCCTCCACCGGGCGAAGTGACGTCGCGGCGGCGGCGGTCGTCGGTGCGGGCTGCGAACGCGAGCCGACTGGGCGCCAGGCCGTGGACCGGACGGCCGGCGCCTCGATCCACTGCCCGTCGAGGACGTCCGCGGCCGGATCCTGAAGCCGCGGACCCCGCTGAGCCCGTCTGAGCCCGTCTGAGCCCGTCTGAGCCCGTCTGAGCCCGTCTGAGCCTAGGCGCGCCGCCCCCGCAGCCATACGTACACGGGGATTCCCGCGAACAGGAACAGCACCCCCTGGTAGACCGCCGCGTAGCCCGCGCCGGCGATCAGCCAGAAGGAGACGGCGAAGGACAGGACGGCGACGATCAGGTCGCGGGCCAGGCCGGCGGGACGTACGCGCTCGCGGGTGCCCTGGGCGAGCCAGTACAGCTGCGCCGCGGCCGACAGCAGGTAGGGCACACAGCCGGTGAAGGTGGTGATGAGGATGAGGGCGCGGAAGGTGGTGTCCGGGCCCGCCGCGTAGTTGAGGGCGATGAGGAGCGTACCGAGGACCGTGCAGGCCAGCACGCCGAAGCCGGGGACACCGCCCTTGCCGACGCGGGCGAAGAGCGCGGGGAAGAGTCCGTCCCTGGCGGCGGCGTACGGCATCTGGGCGCTCATCAGGATCCAGCCGTTGAGGCAGCCGACCATCGAGGCGAGGGCGACGGCGGCGATGAGCGTACCGCCCCAGTGGCCGCCCGCCATCGCGTCGACGGCGTCGGCGAACGGCGCCCCGGACTCGGCGAGTTCACCGTGCGGTACGAGGCCGAAGACCGCGACTGTGCCGAGCAGATAGACGAGGGCGGAGGCGAGCGTGCCCAGGACGCTCGCGCGGCCCACCGTGCGCTCCGGGTCGCGCACCTCGCCCGCGCTCATCGCGGCCGACTCGACGCCCAGGAAGCTGTAGAGGAGCAGCGCGGCGGAGGCGGCCAGGGCACCGGGCACGCTGTCGCCGGAGGCGTTGAAGGGGCCGAAGTTGTCGGTGTCCATGAAGAAGAGGCCGACGGTGGCGACGAGGAGCAGGGGGACGAACTTCAGGACGGTCGAGACGATCTGCACGCCGCCGACCCAACGGGTGCCGGCGAAGTTCGCGGCGGCGGGCAGCCACAGTGCGGCCAGTGCCACCGCCGCCTCCAGCGCCCTGTTGTCGCCCAGCGGCAGCAGCACGTCGGCGTATCCGACGGTCGCGACGGCGAGGGCGGCGGTGCTGACCCAGGCCATCGTCCAGTACGACCAGGCCGACAGGAAGCCGGCGAACTCGCCGAACGCGTCGCGCGGGTACACGTACAGACCGCCGGTGACCGGGCTGCGGCGCGCGAGCTTCCCGAAGAGCAGCGCGAGCAGCACCGCGCCCACGGACAGGACGAGGAGGGCGAGCAGGCTGACCGTGCCGTACGGGGCGACGGTGGCGGGCAGGGCGAAGATGCCGCCGCCGATGATGTTGCCCATGACGAGGGCGGTGGCGGCAGCGAGACCGAAGCCCTTGGGGCGTATGGACGCCGGGGCCTCGTCGGTCGGCGGTGCGGGCTCGGCGGCTTCGGTGGTGTCTGCGGCAGGCATGAGTCTGTCCAGGGGAGAGGGGAGGAACGTGATCGTATCCCGCGATCCCACATGGTGGTCGATCTCTTCATGCACTGGACCCGTCGGTCGTCGCTTCGAGTAGCTTCACAACATGGCCAGCGACACCACCCACACCCTTGCCGATGCCCTCGCCACCGGCTCTGTCGTTCTCGACGGCGGCATGTCGAACCAGCTCGAATCGGATGGGCACGACTTGGGCGACGAGCTGTGGTCGGCGCGGCTGCTCGCCGAGCAGCCGGAGGCGATCACTCAGGCGCATCTCGCCTACTTCGAGGCGGGCGCGGACGTCGCGATCACCGCCAGCTACCAGGCGACCTTCGAGGGGTTCGCCCGACACGGCATCGTCCGCGAGCGTGCGGCCGAGCTGCTCGGGCTCAGTGTCGAACTCGCCCGCGAGGCCGCCCGGCAGGCCGAGGCCAAGGGCGTGCCGCGGCCGTTGTGGGTGGCGGCGTCGGTCGGTCCGTACGGGGCGATGCTCGCGGACGGTTCGGAGTACCGGGGGCGGTACGGGCTGAGCGTGGCCGAGCTGGAGCGGTTCCACCGGCCCCGGCTGGAGGTGCTGGCCGCCGCCGTTCCCGATGTCCTCGCCCTGGAGACGGTGCCGGACGCCGACGAGGCCCGGGCGCTGCTGCGGGCGGTGCGCGGGCTGGGCGTACCGGCCTGGTTGTCGTACAGCGTCGCCGCGGACCGGACGCGCGCCGGACAGCCGCTGGAGGAGGCCTTCGCGCTCGCCGCCGACGTCGACGAGGTGATCGCGGTCGGCGTCAACTGCTGCGCCCCCGAGGACGTGGACGGCGCGGTCGCGACCGCCGCACGGGTGACCGGCAAGCCGGTCGTGGTGTACCCCAACAGCGGCGAGGCCTGGGACGCCGAGGCCCGCGACTGGACCGGGCGTTCCACCTTCGCCCCCGAACAGGTCACCGGGTGGGAGCGGGCCGGCGCGCGGCTGATCGGCGGCTGCTGCCGGGTGGGGCCGAAGGCGATCGCGGGTATCGTCGAGGCACTCAGGGCCAGGTGAGGCCGGCGCGGCTTTTTTAGGGGTTTCACCACCACCCCACCCCGCACCCCCGATGTTCGACATTTCGAAAGTTTCGGCTTCGTGGAATGCCGACCGCTCATGGCGGGCGAACAGCCGGAGGGAACACGTACGGAGCTGTGCACGCGGCTGGTGGTGCGGGAGAGCACGGGGCCGGCCCCAGGCGTCACGCGGCCCTGATACGTACCGATCAGCACACCGTCGAGCCGTCGGGCCGGTCGCCCCACCTGCGGACGCCGAAGTCAGGTGCGGACGCCGAAGTCCGGTGCCGTCACTCCGGGGGCGGCTCTTCACCGTTCTTGGGCGAGGTCTTGACGTGTGTCCGCAGCCGTGCGGTCACGTCCTCCGGAGGCAGGAAACGGGACCAGCGCTCCGGGAACTCGGAGGGCATGTCGGGATCGTCGGCGTAGTCGGGGTCGGCGGCCCGGGCGGCGGCCGCGCGGGCCACGAAGTCGGCGGCCTGTTCCTCGCGCAGCCGCTCGTTGGCGGCGCGCGCGGCGGCCGTGGCGGCGGCCGGCCAGACCCGGTCGATGGCCGCGTTGACGGCCGCCCCGACGAGCACCGCGAACGCCGAGACGCCGATCCAGAGGAGCACGGCCACGGGCGCGGCCAGCGAGCCGTAGATCGTCGGCCCTTCGATCGTGGTGGTCAGATAGATCCTCAGCAGGAAGCTGCCCAGTACCCACATCCCGAGCGCCACCAGGGCGCCGGGCACGTCCTCGATCCACGGCGAACGCACCGGCACGGACACGTGGTAGAGGGTCGTCAGGAAGACGATGGACAGCACGATGACGACAGGCCAGTAGAGGATCTGCACGACCGTCGTCGACCACGACACGAGGCCCACCACGGCATCCGGGCCCGCGACCATCAGCGGCAGCGCGATGGAGCCGATCAGCAGCGCCACGATGAACAGCAGGAACGCCATCAGCCGGGTCTTGACGATGCCGCGGACGCCGTCGAGGCCGTACATGACGGTGATGGTCTCGATGAAGACGTTCACCGCGCGCGAGCCCGACCACAGCGCGAACAGGAAGCCGAGGGAGATGACGTCGGGCCGGCCGCCCTTCATCACGTCATGGAGGATCGGCTGGGCGATCTCCGCGACGCCTTTGTCCGAGAGGATCGTGCGCGAGGCCTCCAGCAGGTTGGTCTCCACACTGGCGATGGTGTCGGCGCCGGTCCAGTCGTCCACGTAGCCGAGCAGTCCGAGCATGCTCAGCAGCAGCGGCGGCACGGACAGCAGCGTGAAGAACGCGGCCTCGGCGGCGAGCCCCAGGATGCGGTACTCGACGCAGGAATTGACGGTGTCCTTGAGCAGCAGCCAGACAGTCCGGCGCTTGGAGACATTCCGGTAGAGAGCACGTGCCCGGTGGAGCCGACCGGACGGGCCCTCTGGTGTTTCACTCACTGGCTGCACTCCCTAACCGTATCTGGCGCGACGTGCGGTCTTCACCCCCGCCAGAGCCGTGCACCCGGATCGCGGGGCGGACCGGCCGGCGGCGCGCCCCGCGGCGAGGCCCCTGCTTCCGGGAGGTGACCGCAGCCGTACCCGGGGGTAGGTTTTCCTGCATGGCAACCGGCACCCACGAAGTGACCAACCAGGCTCCGCCGCTGGTCGGATATGACGTCTTCAGCACCGACCGGGCGCTGTCGGAAGCGGTCGACCGGCATCTCGATCCGGGGCTGCTCGACGAGGCGCGGGAGGAACTGTCGGCCCTGGGGCGCACCGCCGGTTCCGCTCAGGCCCAGGAGTGGGGGGAGCTGGCCAATGAGAATCCGCCCCGGCTGCGGACGCACGACCGCTATGGGCACCGCGTCGACGAGGTCGACTTCCATCCGTCCTGGCACCGCCTGCTCGGCAAGGGCGTCGCGGCGGGTCTGACCGCGGCCTGGGCGCGGCCCGGCGGGCATCTGCGACGCGCGGCCGGTTTCCTGATCTGGACGCAGGTCGAGGCGGGCAGCGGCTGCCCGCTGTCGATGACGCACGCGGCGGTGCCCGCGCTGCGCACGGACCCGGCGCTCGCAGCCGAATGGGAACCGCGGCTCACGTCCACCGTCTACGACCAGGATCTGCGTCCCGCCGCGCAGAAGGCGGGTGTGCTCTTCGGTATGGGCATGACGGAGAAGCAGGGCGGCAGCGACGTACGGACGAACACGACGTCGGCGCGGCCGCTCGCCGATGACGGGACGTACGAGCTGACGGGCCACAAGTGGTTCTGCTCGGCGCCCATGTCGGACGGTTTCCTTGTGCTGGCGCAAACACCGGGCGGCCTGACGTGCTTCCTCGTGCCGCGTGTACGGGAGGACGGCACGCGTAACGTGTTCCGCATCCAGCGGCTCAAGGACAAACTCGGCAATCGGTCGAACGCGTCGAGCGAGGTCGAGTTCGACGGGACCCGGGCGCGCCGTGTCGGGGACGAGGGGCGCGGGGTGCGCACCATCATCGAGATGGT
>CBFGQM010000309.1:0-6284 GCA_965650905.1 uncultured Streptomyces sp.
AGCGAGTCCCTGAAAGCCCCGGTCGTCATCGGGCAGCACGACGACGAGCAGCACGGCGACGAGGAGCCCGAGGATGCGGCGCCCGCGGTCGTCGGACCGCGCAGCCAGCGCTCCCAGCCGTCATCCCGCGGCCGGGGCCGCGGCCGACCCTCGGGGAAGCGCCGATGACCGAGTTCCCAGACGTCTCGGCGCTGCTCCTCAGCCGCATCCGTGACGTGGCCGACTACCCGGAGCCGGGCGTGATGTTCAAGGACATCACCCCGCTTCTGGCCGACCCGGCGGCGTTCACGGCGCTCACCGACGCGCTGGCCGAGATCAGCGTCCGCAGTGGTGCCACGAAGATCGTCGGCCTCGAGGCCCGCGGCTTCATCCTCGGCGCCCCTGCCGCGGTCCGCGCAGGGCTCGGCTTCATCCCCGTCCGCAAGGCCGGCAAGCTCCCCGGAGCGACGCTCAGCCAGACGTACGACCTGGAGTACGGCTCGGCCGAGATCGAGGTGCACGCCGAGGACCTCGCCGCGGGCGACCGCGTCATGGTCGTCGACGACGTCCTCGCCACCGGCGGCACCGCAGAGGCCTCGCTCCACCTGATCCGCCGGGCCGGCGCCGAGGTGGCCGGCGTCGCCGTCCTCATGGAGCTCGGCTTTCTGGGCGGCCGGGGCCGACTGGAACCGGCCCTCGGGGGCGCCCCGCTGGAGGCGCTCCTCAAGGTCTGAGCCAGGTCTGGGCCAGGTCCGAGCCGAGTCCGAGCCCGGCCAGGCCAGGACTGAGGAGGTCTGAGAAGGGTGCGAGCAACACGTCTGAGTATGTTGAGGCGGGCCCTGAGGCATCCTTGAGGCAAAGCCGGGTGTTCAGGGCCGCAGACACCTGTACGACACGGTCCGAGACACGTGGGCAGACACCGTAAAACACCGCGGAGGCGGGACCGGCGGAATCCGGTGCCCGCCTCCTGCGTTCCTCCTGTACAAGGCCGTCTCACCGGCCGAGGCGAGTCCGAAGCTCAGGATCGCTACCATGGGGTCTCCGGAGCCTGACCGGGGACCCGGATCGCGCACGAGGAGTCCTCTTGCCAGACGAGGCCCAGCCACTCACCGCCGCCAAGCCCGACAAGACCTCGGGCTCCGCGGCCACGCCCGCGAAGAGCGCGAAGAACGACACGCGCGGGCAGGTCGAGCACGCCCAGTCCTCGCCCGGTGGCCAAGCTGCCGCGCAGCCGCGCCCCAAGCCCGCTCCGCGGGAGCCCGAGCGGCCGAAGCCCGCGCCCAAGCCCGCGACCACGCCCGTGGTCCGCCCGGCGGTCGGCCAGCCCGCACGCTCCGGCGGCTCCTCCAACCGCGTACGCGCCCGCCTCGCCCGTCTCGGCGTCCAGCGCACCAACCCGTACAACCCGGTCCTGGAGCCGCTGCTGCGGATAGTGCGCAGCAACGATCCGAAGATCGAGACGTCGACGCTCCGCCAGGTCGAGCGCGCCTACCAGGTCGCCGAGCGCTGGCACCGCGGCCAGAAGCGCAAGAGCGGCGACCCGTACATCACGCACCCGCTCGCCGTCACCACCATCCTCGCCGAGCTCGGCATGGACCCGGCCACGCTCATGGCGGGCCTGCTGCACGACACGGTCGAGGACACCGAGTACGGCCTGGAGCAGCTCCGCCGCGACTTCGGCGACCAGGTGGCCCTGCTCGTCGACGGCGTCACCAAGCTGGACAAGGTCAAGTTTGGCGAGGCGGCCCAGGCCGAGACCGTACGCAAGATGGTCGTGGCCATGGCCAAGGACCCCCGCGTCCTGGTCATCAAGCTCGCCGACCGCCTGCACAACATGCGCACCATGCGTTACCTCAAGCGCGAGAAGCAGGAGAAGAAGGCGCGCGAGACCCTGGAGATCTACGCGCCGCTCGCCCACCGCCTGGGCATGAACACCATCAAGTGGGAGCTCGAGGACCTCGCCTTCGCGATCCTCTACCCCAAGATGTACGACGAGATCGTCCGCCTCGTCGCCGAGCGCGCCCCCAAGCGCGACGAGTACCTCGCCATAGTCACCGACGAGGTCCAGGCCGATCTGCGCGCCGCCCGTATCAAGGCGACCGTCACGGGCCGCCCGAAGCACTACTACAGCGTCTACCAGAAGATGATCGTCCGCGGCCGTGACTTCGCGGAGATCTACGACCTGGTGGGCATTCGTGTCCTCGTCGACACGGTCAGGGACTGTTACGCCGCCCTCGGCACCGTGCACGCGCGATGGAACCCGGTCCCCGGCCGGTTCAAGGACTACATCGCGATGCCCAAGTTCAACATGTACCAGTCGCTGCACACGACGGTGATCGGGCCGAACGGCAAGCCCGTCGAACTTCAGATCCGCACGTTCGACATGCACCGCCGCGCCGAGTACGGCATCGCCGCGCACTGGAAGTACAAGCAGGAGGCCGTGGCCGGCGCCTCCAAGGTCCGCACGGACGTACCGAAGAAGTCCGGCAAGGACGACCACATCAACGACATGGCGTGGCTGCGCCAGCTGCTCGACTGGCAGAAGGAGACCGAGGACCCCAGCGAGTTCCTGGAGTCGCTGCGCTTCGACCTGTCCCGCAACGAGGTCTTCGTCTTCACCCCCAAGGGCGATGTCATAGCGCTCCCGGCGGGCGCGACACCGGTGGACTTCGCGTACGCGGTCCACACCGAGGTCGGCCACCGCACGATCGGCGCACGGGTCAACGGACGCCTGGTCCCCCTCGAATCCACCCTCGACAACGGCGACTTGGTGGAGGTCTTCACCTCCAAGGCGGCCGGCGCGGGTCCCTCCCGGGACTGGCTGGGCTTCGTCAAGTCACCGCGGGCCCGCAACAAGATCCGCGGCTGGTTCTCCAAGGAGCGCCGCGACGAGGCGATCGAGCACGGCAAGGACGCCATCGCGCGCGCCATGCGCAAGCAGAACCTGCCGATCCAGCGCATCCTCACCGGTGACTCGCTCGTCACGCTCGCGCACGAGATGCGCTATCCCGACATCTCGTCCCTGTACGCGGCGATCGGCGAGGGCCATGTGGCCGCGCAGAACGTCGTGCAGAAGCTCGTCCAGGCGCTCGGCGGTGAGGAGGCCGCCACCGAGGAGATCGACGAGAGCGTTCCGCCCGCGCGCGGACGTGGCCGCAAACGCCGCTCCAACGCCGACCCGGGCGTCGTGGTCAAGGGCGTCGAGGACGTCTGGGTCAAGCTGGCCCGCTGCTGTACGCCCGTTCCCGGCGACCCCGTCATCGGCTTCGTCACACGCGGCAGTGGCGTATCGGTGCACCGCAGCGACTGCGTCAACGTCGATTCCCTGTCCCGCGAGCCCGAGCGCATCCTCGACGTCGAGTGGGCCCCCACCCAGTCCTCGGTTTTCCTGGTCGCCATCCAGGTGGAGGCCCTGGACCGCTCGCGCCTTTTGTCGGACGTCACACGGGTCCTCTCGGACCAGCACGTCAACATTCTCTCCGCGGCCGTCCAGACTTCCCGCGACCGCGTCGCCATCTCCCGATTCACCTTCGAAATGGGTGACCCCAAGCATCTCGGTCACGTCCTGAAGGCGGTCAGGGGAGTGGAAGGCGTGTACGACGTGTATCGGGTGACGTCGGCGCGCAGGCCCTGAAGCCGCCGCCCGCGATCGGCCGCTACGTGGAAGGGGCTTGCGTACTGTGCGTACGGAAGCCCCTTCCACGTAGACGGGGGAAACTCAGCCGCCGAACTCGTGCAGACCCTTCAGCGCCTGGTCCAGCAGCGCCTGACGGCCATCGAGCTCCTTCTGGAGCTTGTCCGCCCTGGCGGTGTTGCCCGCGGCGCGCGCGGCCTGGATCTGGCCCTGGAGCTTGTCCACGGCGGCCTGCAGCTGACCGGTCAGACCCTCGGCACGCGCGCGTGCCTCCGGATTCGTCCGGCGCCACTCGGCTTCCTCGGACTCCTGGATGGCCCGCTCGACCGTGTGCATCCGGCCCTCAACCTTAGGGCGGGCGTCGCGCGGCACATGCCCGATGGCCTCCCAGCGCTCGTTGACGGAGCGGAAGGCAGCGCGCGCCGCCTTCAGATCCGTCACCGGAAGGAGCTTCTCGGCCTCCTGGGCCAGCTCCTCCTTGAGCTTGAGGTTCTCGGCCTGCTCCGCGTCCCGCTCTGCGAAGACGGAACTGCGGGCGGCGAAGAACACGTCCTGGGCGCCGCGGAAGCGGTTCCACAAATCGTCCTCGTGCTCGCGCTGGGCGCGGCCCGCGGCCTTCCACTCCGCCATCAGCTCGCGGTAGCGCGCTGCCGTCGGACCCCAGTTGGCCGAGCCGGACAGCGCCTCGGCCTCCGCGACCAGCTTCTCCTTGGTCTTGCGGGCCTCCTCGCGCTGCGCGTCCAGCGCGGCGAAGTGCCCCTTGCGGCGCTTGGAGAACGCCGAGCGGGCATGCGAGAAGCGGTGCCACAGCTCGTCGTCGGACTTGCGGTCCAGCCGGGGCAGGCCCTTCCACGTGTCCACCAGGGCACGCAGCCGGTCACCGGCCGCCCGCCACTGGTCGGACTGCGCCAGCTGCTCCGCCTCGGCGACCAGCTCCTCCTTGGCGTGCCGCGCCTGGTCCGACTGTTTCGCCCTTTGAACCCTGCGCTCTTCGCGGCGTGCCTCGACGGTCTTTACCAGCTTGTCCAGCCGGGTCCGCAGAGCGTCGAGGTCGCCGACCACGTGGTGCGCGTCGACCTGCTCCCGGATGTGGTCGATGGCTGCCTGGGCATCCTTCGCCGACAGGTCGGTCGTCTTCACTCGTCGCTCGAGGAGGCCGATCTCCACGACCAGGCCCTCGTACTTGCGCTCGAAGTAGGCCAGTGCCTCGTCGGGAGAGCCGGCCTGCCAGGAACCGACGACCTCCTCGCCGTCGACCGTACGCACGTACACGGTCCCCGTCTCATCGACGCGGCCCCACGGGTCGCTGCTCACAGCGCCTCCTCCACATGATGCCTGCGTAGGGGTGCTGTACCCCCGGGCATCGTCCACAGTTTCGTCACGGCCAACATAGGCGACCGGCGTCGCGGCTGTCCGCATACCGCGCGACCGAAATTTCCCACTCGACGATCAGGATTTCGCCACCGTCGCCTTGTTGATCACGACCGTCGCATTCGGCGCGGTGTTGCTGGTCGCCGGGTCGGCGGGCTGGGCGCCGGCGGCTGAGATCTTCTTCAGGACCTTCATGCCCGCTTTGGAGAGCGTTCCGAACGGTGTGTAGTCGGGCGGCAGCTGACTGTCCTGGTACACGAGGAAGAACTGGCTGCCACCGGTGTTGCGGCCCTCCTTCGCCTGCCCGTTGTACTGGTTGGCCATGGCCACCGTGCCCGCCGGATACACGTTCCGCTTCAGACGCGTGTCCTTCAGGTTCTCGTCCGGAATGGTGTAGCCCGGCCCGCCCGTGCCGTCGCCCTTCGGATCGCCGCACTGGAGGACGTAGATGCCTCCGGTGGTGAGCCGGTGGCACTTGGTGTGGTCCAGGTAGCCCTTGTTCACCAGGAAGTTGAACGAGTTCACCGTGTGCGGTGCCTTCGAGGCCGGCATCTCGATGTCCATGGTGCCGCAGGTCGTCTGCAGTTTCATCGTGTACTCCGCCGACCTGTCAATGGTGATCGGCGGCTCCTTCTTGTAGCTGAGCGGCTTCACCCTGCCCTCGGCGGGCTTGTCGCAGGGATCCTGCGCCTTGCTGGTCGGGTCGGCGCTCGCAGTCGCCTCCGCGCCCGCGTTGGTCTGGTCGTCGTCGTTCTTGAAGACCCCGGCCGTGTACGACACCAGGCTGCCGGCGAGGATCACGCCGAGGACCGACGCGATCACGGCATTGCGCATACGTGTCTTGCGCCGCGCGGCCGTACGCCGCTGCTGCTGCCGCAAGAACTTCTCCCGGGCGAGCTGACGCCGCCTCTGTTCCTGGCTGACCACCGGGTTCTCTCCTCATGCGTCTCGTACGTCAGGTGGGACGCGTGCGTCTTGTGAGCCGACCGCCTGCGTGTGCCCAGTACCGTATATGGGTTCGCTGTGGTTCCGGCAGCGCCGGTAGGCTCTCATCCACAGTCACTCACCCTCGTACGACATACCGAAGGACGATCGTGCTCATTGCCGGGTTCCCCGCCGGGGCCTGGGGCACCAACTGTTACCTGGTCGCCCCCGCCGCAGGCGAGGAGTGCGTGATCATCGACCCGGGCCATCAGGCCGCCCAGGGAGTCGAGGACGCGCTTCGGAAGCATCGGCTCAAACCCGTCGCGGTCATCCTCACCCACTGCCACATCGACAATGTGGCCTCGTTCGTCCCGGT
>CBFGQM010000310.1:0-6276 GCA_965650905.1 uncultured Streptomyces sp.
CACGGCCGACGGCGGCACGACCGGGGGTACGACCGACGGGGGTACCACCGACAGGGGCACGACCGACGGAGCTACCTCGACCACAGGCGGCGACACCACATCCACGGGCGGCGACACGACGGGCGGCGGAACCATGGGCACGATCGAGGGGGCCGCCCCCCAGGGGCTGCGGCCGTGAGGACCAGACCCCTCCCCCTCCCCCTCTGACGTCCGTCCTACAGATACAGGCCCGTCGAGTCCTCGGAGCCCTCGAACCGGTCCGCCGCCACGGCGTGCAGGTCACGCTCGCGCATGAGCACGTACGGGACTCCCCGGACCTCCACCTCGGCGCGGTCCTCCGGGTCGTACAGGACGCGGTCGCCCGGTTCCACGGTGCGTACGTTCTGCCCGACCGCGACGACCTCGGCCCACGCGAGGCGCCGGCCGACGGCCGCCGTCGCGGGGATCAGGATGCCGCCGCCGGAGCGGCGCTCGCCCTCGGCCGTGTCCTGACGCACGAGAACGCGGTCGTGCAGCATCCGGATGGGCAGCTTGTCGTGTCGGGGGTTCTCACTCACGCCCTTGAACCTACCTGGCTTTGCCCGGAACGCACGCGGGTGGGGTCGGTCAAGGTGGGATCGACCCGGGGTCAGCCCCTGTGGCGCCGGGAGCCCAGGGTGAGCAGACCGACGAGCCCGACCGCGACGAGGGCCACGGGCACGATGCGCTCGAGCCGCGGCGCGCCGTCCTCGGTCACCAGTTGCCCCTTCACATCGCTGACCGCACGATTCACGCCGACGTAGGCGCGGCCGAGCGTGTGGTCGATGTTGGAGACGACCTTGGCCTTCGCGTCGCCGACGATCGTCTTCGGGTGCACCCGCACGCCGATCTCGTCAAGTGTCTCGGCGAGAGTCTCGCGACGGCGCTTGATGTCCGCCTCGATCTGCGCCGGAGTCCTGATGTCCGGCGTGCTCGACGTATCCGACACCGCGCTGCCTCCGTGGTCGTGGTCGTGGTCGTGACCCTGATCATGACCGTGATCGTTGTGGTCCGGTCGTCACGGTCACGGTCGTTGTGGTCGCTTTCTCTGGTCGACAGTCTGTCAGCTCGGCCCGCGGCCCACCGCCCGGCACCCCCATTACGCTCGGGTCCGTACCCACAACCCCGCAAGGAGACCGAACCGAGATGAGCGAGCGACTCCAGCCCGGCGACACCGCCCCCGCCTTCACCCTGCCCGACGCCGACGGCAACGAGGTCTCCCTGGCCGAGCACAAGGGCCGCAGGGTCATCGTCTACTTCTACCCGGCCGCCCTGACCCCCGGCTGCACCAAGCAGGCCTGCGACTTCACGGACAACCTCGACCGCCTGGCGGGCGCCGGCTACGAGGTCATCGGGGTCTCCCCCGACAAGCCGGAAAAACTCGCCAAGTTCCGCGAGAAGGAGTCCCTCAGGGTCACCTTGCTCGGGGACCCCGACAAGACCGTCCTGGAGTCGTACGGCGCCTTCGGCGAGAAGAAGCTCTACGGCAAGACGGTCGTCGGCGTCATCCGCTCCACGGTGATCGTGGACGAGGAGGGCAAGGTCGAGCGAGCGCTGTACAACGTGAAGGCGACGGGCCATGTCGCCAAGATCATCAAGGATCTGGGGATCTGAGTCCTGGCGCCCTCCTTCCTGACGCCTACCGACTGATCCAGTACGGGCCGTTCCACATTCCGGGCGTGACTGTCCGATTAGCGGCTCATTGCTCCGTACGAGGTCGCGAACACGTGGCTGGGACGGAGGGAATTTTTGGGAGTCAGCCCGTACACCAAGGAACGTCTGGAGGAGGCTGCCAGGGCGTCGCGGACACTGTCGGAGGCGTTGGAGAGGTTGGGGGTGGATCCCGAAGAGTTCGACGCGGCGGTATCTACTCGACCGCATGCGGAAGCTGGGCGTCGACACAGGAAACCCCTGCTCGCCGCGAGCCGCCTGCCCGGTAGCATGGCAGGCGGCTAGCGGCGGTGGCGCAACGGCGACGCGGCAGACTTAGGATCTGTGGCCCCTGACCGGGCTTGAGGGTTCGAATCCCTTCCGCCGCACAGCGAACGGCCTGCGTATCGAAGGATTGGTACGCAGGCCGTTCCCATGCGCCCCCTCAGCCCACCAACTCCCGCACCACCGGCACCAGTCCCCGGAACGCCTTCCCCCGATGGCTGATCGCGTTCTTCTCTTCC
The DNA here is from genome assembly GCA_965650905.1 of uncultured Streptomyces sp. Lineage (GTDB taxonomy): Bacteria > Actinomycetota > Actinomycetes > Streptomycetales > Streptomycetaceae > Streptomyces. The sequence goes on from CBFGQM010000310.1 coordinate 2,193, forward strand.
GGGGTCATCTCCGCGCAGGTGCGGGTGTCGCCGTCGGGCTGGAGGATCGGGTCGTAGCCGAAGCCGTGGGAGCCGGCGGGCTCGCGGCGGAGGCGGCCGCGGAGGCGGCCCTCGACGACGCGTTCCGTGCCGTCCGGGAGGGCGAGGGCGGCGGCGCAGGCGAAGTGGGCGGCGCGGTGTTCGTCCGGGACATCGCTGAGCTGGTCGAGCAGGAGCGTGAGGTTGGCGCGGTCGTCGCCGTGCGAGCCGGACCAGCGGGCGGAGAAGATGCCGGGGGCGCCGCCGAGGACGTCGACGCAGAGGCCCGAGTCGTCGGCAATGGCCGGTAGACCGGTGGCCTGGGAGAGGGCATGGGCCTTCAGCAGGGCGTTCTCGGCGAAGGTGACGCCGGTTTCCTTGACGTCAGGGACATCTGGGTAGGCGTCCGCGCCGACGAGGTCGTGGCTGAGACCTGCGGCGGCGAGGATCGCCTTCAATTCTGTGATCTTTCCGTGGTTGCGGGTGGCGAGGATCAGGCGGGTCATGGTTCTCACAGTAGTCACCGGTGCGGGGGCGCGGCACTTGATCAGCCTGCTCGGGGGCCCCAGCATCCCCAATAGCCCCAGCCTGCTCGGTGTTCCCAGCTGACCCAGCGCCCCCAGCATGCTCGTACTCCCACAGCCTGCCAAGCGCCGCCAGAGCCCCAGCACCCCTGGCCCCCAGGATCGAGCGCCCCAGCGCCCCGCGCCGGCACCCCGCCCAAGCGCCCACCCTGCCCGCCCGCGGCCTCCGCTACGGCGTGCAGACCTTCGTCAGTTCGCCCGCCGCGCTCGTCACCGGGCTTATGTCAGGCGTCTCGTCGCCGTTCTTGATGGCGTCGCGGACGTTGGTGACGGCGGTCTGGAGGTCGTCTACCGCTTTGTTGAGGTCGGCGTCGTCGGTCTTGTCGCCGATCTTGTCGAGGTTCTTGTCGATGGAGTCGAGCGCTTCGTCGGCCTGCGTCGGGTCGTTCGCCGCGTTCTCGACGGCCTGTTGAAGCTCGGTGACGCTGTCGGCGATGGCGTCGGCGGTTTGGACGCAGTCCAGCGCCTTGTTGACGGCATCGCAGCCGGTGGTCAGTCCGGCCGTCAGCGCGACGGCTGCCGCGGTGGCGGCGAAGAGGGTACTGCGACGTCCGAGTCGCCGGCGGCTCGCGGCCATGGAAGGGTCCTCCCGTTGCTCAGGCCTCAGGGCCCGTCTGGTACGACGAGGCGTACGGCGGTGTGCCGTACGCCGGTACTGGTAGGGACGCGAGGAACGGCTCCGGGGTTGCCCGTGGCGTGGGGCTCCTCTTGGTGCTCCCTTTACCTTTCGAGGACCGTATCAAGTGCCTTGGTCTGGGCGACAGTGAGTTCCGCACATCCCGAAACGGCCAGGTCGAGCAGGGCGTTGAGCTCCTCGCGGGCGAAGGGTTCGGCCTCCGCGGTGCCCTGGATCTCGACGAAGCGTCCGTCGCCGGTGCAGACGACGTTCATGTCGGTGTCGGCGCGCACATCCTCCTCGTAGCAGAGGTCGAGCAGCGGTACGCCGCCGACGATGCCGACGGAGACGGCTGAGACCGTGCCGGTGAGCGGCTGGCGGCCGACCTTGATGAGTTTCCTGCCGCGGGCCCAGGAGACGGCGTCCGCGAGTGCCACGTAGGCGCCGGTGATCGCGGCGGTGCGGGTGCCGCCGTCGGCCTGGAGTACGTCGCAGTCGAGGACGATGGTGTTCTCACCGAGCGCCTTGTAGTCGATGACGGCGCGCAGGGAGCGGCCGATGAGTCGGCTGATCTCGTGGGTGCGGCCGCCGATCTTGCCGCGGACGGACTCGCGGTCGCCGCGGGTGTTGGTGGCGCGGGGCAGCATGGAGTACTCGGCGGTGACCCAGCCTTCGCCGCTGCCCTTGCGCCAGCGCGGGACGCCTTCGGTGACAGAGGCCGTGCAGAAGACCTTCGTGTCGCCGAAGGAGATGAGAACGGAGCCCTCGGCGTGCTTGCTCCAGCCGCGCTCGATGGTGAGGGGGCGGAGCTGTTCGGGCGCGCGGCCGTCGATTCGAGACATGCGATGAGCCTAGCCGGATATGCGGGAGGGGCCGCCTCCGTTGGTGGAAGCGGCCGGTCTCCGGGTGCGGGGTGGTGCGGGAGGGGTGCGGGGGGTCAGGCGACTGTGTTCACATCAGGTCCTCGATGTCCGCGGCGATGGGGTCCGCGTCCGTGCCGATCACGACCTGGATCGCCGTGCCCACCTTGACGACGCCGTGGGCGCCGGCGGCCTTCAGGGCGGCCTCGTCGACGAGGTCCGGATCGAGGACCTCGGTCCGCAGCCGCGTGATGCAGCCTTCTACCTCTTCGATGTTGTCGATGCCGCCAAGTCCGGCGACGATCTTCTCTGCCTTGGTGGCCATTTCTTCTCCCTGATGTGTCGAAGCACGCGACACGACGCACGTCACCGCACCTTTTTCACAACTGGTCTACACCACTTTTTAACAGTTAGTCGGCCCAGGCTCGGTTTCCTCGCACCCCCCTCGCGCCGAACAGGCCTACGCCACTGAAATGGTGTAGACCATATGGCCGAGAGCGAGGGCAACTGCTGCGTTTCCATGCTTGGGTGAGATCCGCCGCCCCCTCCCCTCTTTCGCCGGGGGGCACCCTGCCCACTGGAGGAAGTTGTGTCCACGGCCAGCGCCGCTCCCGCGGTCGACAACAAGGAGAAGGGCTCCGGCGCGATGGCTGTCCTGCAGCGCATCGGCCGCAGCCTGATGCTGCCGGTCGCCGTGCTGCCTGCAGCCGCGCTCCTGGTGCGCCTCGGCGACACCGACATGCTCGGCCGGGAGTCGTTTTCGTCGTTCTTCATCAAGATCGCCGGTTTTATGTCCGCGGGCGGCAACGCGATCCTCGACAACATGGCGCTGCTGTTCGCTGTCGGCATCGCGATCGGTTTCGCCAGGAAGTCGGACGGCTCGACCGCGCTCGCGGCCGTCGTCGGTTACCTGGTCTTCAGGAACGTACTCGGCACGTTCACCGACGGCAGCCTCCCGCAGGAGGAGGCGATCGTCGACGGCAAGATCGTCATGGTCGACCAGGCAGTGGACGCCAAGGTGATCGGCGGCGTGGTGATGGGCAGCGTCGTCGCCCTGCTCTACCAGCGTTTCTACCGCAAGAAGCTGCCCGAATGGGCAGGCTTCTTCGGCGGCCGCCGCCTCGTCCCGATCCTCTCCGCCTTCGCGGGCCTCGTCATCGGCATCGTCTTCGGCTACGTCTGGCCGGTACTCGGCACCGGGCTGCACCACTTCGGTGAGTGGCTGGTCGGTTCGGGCGCCGTGGGCGCGGGCATCTTCGGTGTCGCCAACCGCGCGCTGATCCCGGTCGGTCTGCACCACCTGCTGAACTCCTTCCCGTGGCTCCAGGCCGGCGAGTACAACGGCAAGAGCGGCGACATCGCCCGCTTCCTCGCCGGTGACCCGAACGCAGGCCAGTTCATGACCGGATTCTTCCCGATCATGATGTTCGCGCTGCCCGCGGCCTGCCTCGCGATCGTGCACTGCGCCCGTCCCGAGCGCCGCAAGGTCGTCGGCGGCATGATGTTCTCGCTCGCGCTGACCTCGTTCGTCACCGGTGTCACCGAACCGATCGAGTTCACGTTCATGTTCGTCGCGCCGCTCCTGTACGTCATCCACGCGATCCTCACCGGTGTCTCCATGGCCCTGACCTGGGACCTCGGCATGAAGGACGGCTTCGGCTTCTCGGCCGGCGCGATCGACTTCGGCCTGAACCTGGGGATCGCGACCAACCCGTGGGGCCTGGCCCTGGTCGGCCTGTGCTTTGCCGCCGTCTACTACTCGGTCTTCCGCTTCGCGATCAACAAGTTCAACCTCCCGACCCCCGGCCGCGAGTCCGACGAGGAACTCGCCGCACTGCAGAGGGCGGAGGCGAAGTAGGGACCCCGGCGCCTGGATCCGCGCCCTGCCCCCTGCTTCCCCGCTGCCCGCTCCCTGCTCCCTGCTCCCACGAGAAGGCCCCTCGAATCCGCCCCAGCACGTCGCGGACCTCCTCGGCGGTGTGCCCGCCGGACAGATGCCCGAGCAT
>CBFGQM010000311.1:0-6274 GCA_965650905.1 uncultured Streptomyces sp.
GGAAGAAGAGGCGCACCGACATGACCGTCCGCAGCGAGCACGACCTGCTCGGCGACCGCGATCTCCCCGTCGACGCGTACTGGGGCATCCACTCCCTGCGCGCCAAGGAGAACTTCCCCATCACGGGCACGCCGATCTCCACCTACCCGCACCTGATCGACGCACTGGCCGCCGTGAAGGAGGCCGCCGCCCGGGCCAACGAGGAGCTCGGCCTGCTGGAGCCCCGCAAGGCGGCGGCCATCGTCGAGGCATGCCGGGAGATCCGCGACGGGAAGCTGCACGACCAGTTCGTCGTCGACGTCATCCAGGGCGGTGCCGGGACCTCGACGAACATGAACGCCAACGAGGTCGTCGCCAACCGGGCGCTGGAACTGCTCGGCCACCCGAAGGGCGCGTACGAGTTCCTGCATCCGAACGAGGACGTCAACCTCGGCCAGTCGACCAACGACGTCTACCCGACCGCTGTCAACATCGCCACGATATGCGCGGTACACGGTCTGCTCCAGGCGATGGCCGTGCTGCAGGACGCCTTCGCCGCCAAGGCCGCCGAGTTCCGCGACGTGCTGAAGATGGGGCGTACGCAACTGCAGGACGCGGTGCCGATGACGCTCGGTCAGGAGTTCTCGGCGTACGCGGTGATGCTGGACGAGGACCGCAGTCGGCTCACCGAGGCCGTCGAGCTGATCCACGAGATCAACCTGGGCGCGACCGCGATCGGCACCGGGCTCAACGCGCCCGCCGGATACGCCGAGGCCGCGCGCCGGCACCTCGCGGACATCACCGGGCTGCCGCTGGTCACCGCCGCCAACCTCGTCGAGGCCACGCAGGACTGCGGGGCCTTCGTCCAGATGTCCGGGGTGTTGAAGCGGATCGCGGTGAAGCTCTCGAAGAGCTGCAACGACCTGCGGCTGCTGTCGTCCGGGCCGCGCGCGGGTCTGAACGAGATCAACCTGCCGCCGGTGCAGGCCGGTTCGAGCATCATGCCCGGCAAGGTGAACCCGGTGATTCCCGAGGTGGTCAACCAGGTCGCCTTCGAGGTGATCGGCAACGACGTCACCATCACGATGGCCGCCGAGGCGGGACAGCTCCAGCTCAACGCCTTCGAACCGGTCATCCTGCACGCCCTGTCGGAGAGCGTCACGCATCTGCGCGCCGCCTGCCTGACGCTCGCCGAGCGCTGCGTCGCCGGGATCACGGCCAACGAGGACGTGCTTCGTGAGGCCGTCGAGAACTCCATCGGACTGGTGACCGCGCTCAACCCGCACATCGGGTACGAGGCGGCCACCGACATCGCGAAGGAGGCCCTCAGTACCGGGCGCGGTGTGGCCGAACTCGTTCTGGAGAAGGGCTTGTTGCCCGCCGACCGGCTGGCCGCACTGCTGCGGCCGGAGGTGCTGGCGGGTTCGCGGGCCGACTGAGACCGAGACGCTCGGGTCGCTTGGCGTCAAGTGCGGTACGACAGTTGCGGGCCGTGTGCGGCCGGTCGCGCCCACGTGGGGGAGCCGCCTGATGTCACCGCCCCGCGCCCTGACAGGCCGCTCCCCGCTGAGCTGTCAGAATGGTGATCGTGGCAGCATCTTCGTCCTCCCTGACCTTTCGGCCCGTCCTGGACCGCATCGCGGCCGATATCGAGAAGACGCCGGGGCGCGGCCGGCCCGCCGACTACATCCCGGCGCTCGCCGCGCGCGACCCGCGCCGGTTCGGGATGGCGGTCGCGGAGCCCGATGGCACGGTGTACGGGGTGGGGCACTGGCGGCAGCCGTTCTCCACACAGTCCCTCACCAAGGTGTTCACCCTCGCGCTCGCCCTGGCGGGCGAGGGCGACACCCTGTGGGAGCACGTCGGCCGTGAGCCCTCGGGGAACCCCTTCAACTCGCTGGTGCAGCTGGAGTACGAGAACGGCATACCGCGCAATCCCTTCATCAACGCGGGCGCGCTCGTCGTCACCGACCGCCTCCAGACCCGGACCCGCGACGCGGCCGGCTTCCTCCTCGACTTCCTGCGCGCGGAGAGCGGCAACGCGCACCTGGCCTTCAACAAGGACGTCGCCGCCTCCGAGTCCGCGCACGGCGACCGCAACGCCGCGCTCGGACACTTCATGGCGTCCTACGGAAACATCGACAACCCGGTCCCGGTCCTCCTGGACCAGTACTTCCACCAGTGCTCCATCGAGGCGTCCTGCGCGGACCTCGCCCTCGCCACCGGCTTCCTGGCCCGCCACGGCATCCGCGCCGACGGCACCCGCCTGCTGACCTGCAGTCAGGCGAAGCAGATCAACGCGATCATGCTCACCTGCGGCACCTACGACGCCGCGGGCGAGTTCGCGTACCGGGTCGGGCTGCCCGGCAAGAGCGGTGTCGGCGGCGGCATCATCGCCGTCGTTCCCGGCCGCTGCACCTTGTGCGTATGGAGCCCGGGCCTGGACGAACGGGGCAACTCGGTGGCGGGGGTCGCGGCCCTGGACCGGTTCACGACCTTGACCGGGCTGTCGGTGTTCTGAGCCGCGGTCGGTTGGCGCACGAGCTGTCGTACGTGCTGCTGTGCAGCAGCGTGGTGTAGCTGTGGTACGACGACGCGTCCGGCGTCGACGGCTTCCCGGGCAGCACCATGTACATGTGGATCACCTTCGGCCTGCTGCTCGGACTCCCTGCCGGTCAGCCAGGGGTGAACCGGTGGCGGTTCAGACGCAGAGTCAGGGCCACGGCGGCCGCGCCCAGACAGGCCGCGCCCGCGATGGCCCCAGCCTCCGTCTTCGTCAACCGGGCGAAGCGGTCACCGGCCGCCGCGGTAGCGGGCCGCGCGGCAGGGCCGGCCTGCGGCACGGCGCGTGAGGGCACGAGCGATCCCACCGCTTGGACGCGCCCGGCGGCCCTGAAACCCCAGTCGAGCAGTGAGCGCGCTTCTTCGTAGACGGCGAAGCGGTCGCTCGCCGTCGGCTGCATCACCGTGACGACGAGGGTGCGCCCGCCCCGGCGCGCGGCGGCGACGAGCGTGTTGCCCGCGTGGGAGGTGTAGCCGTTCTTGACGCCGACGAGCCCCGGATAGGGCTCGACCCCGTCGGCCCCGGTCAGTAGGCGGTTGGTGTTCTGGATGTCGAACGGTCGGCCGTCACCCGGGAACTTCGCCTCCACGGTGGCGCAGTACCGCGCGAAGTCCGGATTGCGCAGCCCGGCTCGCCCGAAGACCGCCAGGTCGTACGCCGACGACACCTGCCCGGGGGCGTCGTAGCCGTCGGGCGAGACGACCTTCGTGTCGCGGGCACCGAGGACGCGCGCCTTGGCCTGCATCTGGGCGGCCGTGGTGCGCCAGCCGCCGTTCATCGCGGCCAGCACGCGCACGGCGTCGTTGCCGGAGTTCAGGAAGACGCCCCGCCACAGGTCGGACGCGCGGTAGGTGTGCCCCGGCGCGAGCCCGACCCGGCTGCTGCCGTCGCCGATCCCTTTCAGTTCCCGCTCCGTGACGGTGTGCCGTACCGCCGCGGGCAGCCCCGGCAGCACGGTGACGGCGAAGAGGGTCTTCAGGGTGCTGGCGGGCGGCAGCTTGAGGTGCGCCTCGTGCGCGGCCAGCACCTCACCGCTGCCCGCGTCGGCCACCAGCCACGACCGGGCGGAGACGTCATCGGGCTCCTCGGGAACTGCGGGCCCGGTCCGTACCCGCGTCCCGGGCTGGTGCGGCGCCGACGGCCGCGAGGCCGAGGAACTCGGCGTGACCGGCGTGACCGGCGTGACCGAGCCGACCGGTGCGACCGACTTGGCGCCGCTGTGCGCGGCTGCCACTTCGGCTCCGGTGAGGGCCGCGGCAGGGCTCGGCGCGCAGGCCAACGCACCGACCACGCAGGCGGCGGAGCAGGAGACGGCGGCACGGGCAGAGAGTCCGATGGTCATCCGGCAAACGTTAGGAACGCCCCGTTCGCATCCCCAGGTACCAGGGCCGAACCACGGCATCGAGCACCCGGATGCCGCAGCGCCCTACCGACCGTCGACCAGGGTCGGCTGGACCCGCCGCAGAAACGCCGCGTTGTCCGGCGTCTGCCGCGTCCTCTCCAGCAGCGGTTCGAGTCCCGCCTGCGCGTCCCCGCGGGAGTGCGGGGCGCGCCCCGGACCTCGTACCGCAGTCAACTCGCCCGGCGGCAGGAGGAGTTCCTCGCGGGGGCGGCGGGACGGCGTGATGTCGGCGGCCGGACAGCTCCGCCTGGCCGCTTGACGGGCGAATGTTACCGGTAACATCACGGCCGGGGCGCCGTTGGCGGCGTCCCCGTCCCTCGCCCACGAGACCGTGGGCCGTCCTCCGGAGGCCGCGTGACCGACCGATCGACCGTACAACGGTCCATCAACGCCCAGTCGGCCCCAACGGCCCCCGTCTTCAGTACGGCGGCGGTGGTCGCGTCCTGCGTGGGCTTCGTTCTCATCGGCGTGCTCCAGGCCCTCTACGGGCCGGCGATTCCTGCCTTCCGCGAGGAGTTCGGTCTCTCCCCGTCGGCCGCCGGGCTGGGGCTGAGCGCCCACTTCATCGGCGGCGTCGCCGGTGTGCTGCTCTTCGACCGGCTCTACGGGCGGATTGGCAACCGGCGGATCCTCGCCGGCTCGTACCTGCTGATGGCCGTCGGCGCGGCGGGATTCGCGCTCGCGCCGAACTGGCCGGTCGGCCTGGCCATGGCCCTGCTCGCCGGTCTCGGCTTCGGCGGTATCGACTACGGCCTCAACCAGTTGTTCGCCGTGGGCTTCGGTCGCCGCTCGACCGCGCTGCTGAACATCCTCAACGCGCACTTCGGCGTGGGTGCCATCCTCGGCCCCGTGCTGATCGCGGCGGTGGGATCCGAGCACTACCCCGCTGTCTTCCTCGGCTTCGCGCTCGCCAACCTGCCGCTGCTGCTGTGCCTGAGGGGCGTACGGGACCGGGCACCGCAACCGGCCGACGCGGCGCGACGGGAGGCCGGCGGAGGGTCCGTCCTCGGCCGCAGCCTGGGCTCGGTGCTCGCCGTGTTCGTCTCGCTCTACGTCCTGCACGTGGGCATCGAGGCGGGCGTCGGCGGCTGGGAGCCCACCCATCTGGAGACGGTCGGCTACGGCGCGGGTGTGGCCGCCACCGCCACCTCGGTCTACTGGCTGATGATGACCGTCGGCCGTTTCCTGGTAGTGCCGATCGCGCTGCGCTTCTCGGCCCAGTCCATCATCACGGTCTCGTGCGCGGGCATGACGGTCTGTCTGCTGCTGGCCGCGGTGCCGGGGTTGGCCCCGTACGCGTACGCGGGTGTCGGGCTGTTCATCGCGCCGATCTTCCCCACCGGCCTCCCGTGGCTCAACAAGGCGGCCCCGCAGGCCCGCAGGGCGGGCGCGGTGGTCATCGCCGCGTCCATGGTCGGCGGTGTCGCGGCGGGACCGGCGCTCGGCAAGGTGATCGAGTGGTCCGGGATCCGCGCGGTACCTCTCCTGCTGTGCGCCGTTTCGGCGCTGTGCTTCGCCGCCACCCTCTGGCTCACCCGCGCCACACGCTCCACCACACCCACACCCACACCCAGCTGACCCGGTCTGACATACGACGCCGACACGATGCCGAAGGAAGCGCCCCCCCCATGACCGGAAGTGCCCCTGACGTTCCCGCTCCCAAGGGACGCAGCCGACGCAACTTCGCGGGTGCGCGCCCGGTGATGGACGACGTGGCACGCCTGGCCGGTGTCTCCAAGCAAACCGTGTCACGCGTGCTCAACGACAATCCGGCCGTCCGCCCCGAAACGCGCAGAACGGTACTGGACGCCATGCGTTCGCTCGGCTACCGCCCGAGCCGCAGCGCGCGCTCCCTGGCCAGCGGCCGGACCAGGATGCTCGGCGTGATCTCTTTCGACGCGGCACGCTACGGGCCGGCCTCCATCCTGACCGCGATCGACACCGCGGCCCAGGATGCCGGTTACCTGGTGAGCTCCATCGCGCTCGACACGGCCGACCGGGACACGGTGGTACGCGCCGTGAACCGCCTGTCGGCCGAGGGGGCGGACGGGGTGATCGCCATCGCACCGCAGCGCTGGGTGAGAAAGGCTCTGGTGGAAGTCCGTCCCGACACGCCCCTGGTGGTGCTGGAGAACGACCTCAAAGACGGCACTCCACTGGTCACCGCGGACTCCCGGACCGGAGCCCGCAAGGCCACCGAACACCTGTTGGGCCTCGCTCACTGCACTGTCTGGCACATCGCGGGCCCGACGGGCTGGACATCCGCCGACCGACGGATGGAGAGCTGGCGGACGACTCTGCGGGCAGCAGGCGCGGAAGTCGCCGACCCC
>CBFGQM010000312.1:0-6270 GCA_965650905.1 uncultured Streptomyces sp.
GGGCTTTCGGCTGGTGCGGCGAGGGTGCGTGGCGGGCGTCGCGACGGGGCGAACGTTGCCCCTCGGGGCACTAGAGAACGCTAGAGAACGAAACCCGGCTGGCCCTTGCCGTCCACCACGGGGCGGCCGGTGGCTGCCCAGACCTGCATGCCGCCGTCGACATTCACCGCGTCGATGCCCTGCTGGACCAGGTACTTCGTGACCTGTGCGGAACGGCCGCCCGAGCGACAGATCACATGGACCCTGCCGTCCCGCGGTGCCGCCTCGGTCAGCTCGCAGTAACGCGCCACGAAGTCACTGATGGGAATGTGCAGTGCTCCCTGCGCGTGGCCCGCCTGCCACTCGTCGTCCTCGCGAACGTCCAGCAGAAAGTCTCCGTCCGCGAAATCCCCGACCTCGATCGCGGGCACACCAGCTCCGAATTGCATACCCCCGACGCTACCCGACCGGGCCACGGCCGGGGCCACGAGCTTGGCCCGCCCCGTGCCAGACACTCCCGCGCGCGAGTCCAGCCTGCAAGCACGCCCTCAGCCCCGGCGAAGCTGTCCCAGCAGAACCGCCAGCTCCGCCTCCCGCTGACTCACCTGCGTCAGCAACTGCTCGGCGATCTCCTCCAGGAGACGGTCGGGGTCGTCCGGCGCGAGCTTGAGCATCGCGCCGATCGCACTCTCCTGCAGGTCACGAGCCACGAACGTGAGCAGTTCCTTGCGCTGGGCAAGCCATTCGAGGCGGGCATAGAGCTCCTCGCTGCGACTGGGCCGCCACTCCTCGGGCACCGGCCCGGCGGCCCACTCCTCGGCGAGCTCCCGGAGCAGGACCTCGTCCCCGAGGCCGTACGCCGCGTTGACCCGCGCGATGAACTTGTCACGCCTCTTGCGCTCGTCCTCGTCCTGCGCCAGATCCGGGTGGGCCATACGGGCCAGTTCGCGGTAGAGCCTGCGGGCCTCGTCGCTCGGGCGCACGCGCTGCGGGGGCCGCACCGGCTGCTCCGTCAGCATGGCCAAGGCCTCCGGGGACAGCCCGTCGGAGTCGAGCCAGTTGTGGAACAGCTCCTCTACGCCCGGCATCGGCATGACCCGGGCCCGCGCCTCCCGCGCCTTGCGCACGTCCTCCGGGTCGCTGGTCTGGGCGGCCCGGGCCTCGGCGATCTGCGCCTCCAGCTCGTCGAGCCGCGCGTACGTCGGCCCGAGCTTCTGATGGTGCAGCCGGGAGAAGTTCTCCACCTCGACCCGGAAGGTCTCCACTGCGATCTCGTACTCGATCAACGCCTGCTCAGCCGCCCGCACGGCCCGCTCCAGCCGCTCCTCGGGCCGAGCCGACTCCTCACCGGAGGATTCACCGGTCTCACCGGAGCGCTCATTGGTCTCGGCCTGACCGGAACTCTTGCCACCGGAACCCTCACCGGCTGAAGTCTCGTCCCCAGCCGGCGGAACATCGTCCACCGACGGCTCTCGAGCCGCCCGCTCCACGGGCGGCTCGGACTGGGACTGCTCAGCTTCCGGGGTCGTCACGCGTCCAGCCTAGGCCACGGCTCAAGCCGCCCACGCGAAGACACCACTCGCCCCACTCTGCCCCCTCTGACCCAGAGCCCAGGCCCCGCTTCCTCCCCTCCCGCTTCTTCCCCTCAGGGTCAAACGCCCATCTCCCCCGCAATCCTCCCGGCCTGCACGGCCGCCACCAGCTCCGCGTGGTCCGCCTCGGTCCGGTCCGCGTAGGCCACTGAGAACGAGGCGATCGCCTCGTCCAGTTCCTCGCTCTTGCCGCAGTACCCCGCGACCAGTCGTGGATCGGCGCTGTGGGCGTGGGCCCGGGCCAGCAGCGCCCCGGTCATACGGGCGTAGTCGTCGATCTGGTCGGCGGCCAGCGCCGCGGGGTCGACGCTGCCCTTGCGGTTGCGGAACTGGCGCACCTGGAAAGGCCGCCCCTCGACCGATGTCCAGCCGAGGAGGATGTCGCTGACCACCTGCATGCGCTTCTGTCCGAGGACGACACGGCGGCCCTCGTGCGCGACCTCCGGCAGCGCCAGGCCCACCGTCGCCAGGTGCGGCAGCAGGACAGAGGAACGGGCCTCCTTCACCTGTAGGACAAGGGCTTCATCCCGATGGTCCAGCAGGAGCACCACATAAGAGCGCAGTCCCACGCTGCCCGTGCCGACGACCCGGAACGCGACGTCGTGCACCGCGTACCGCGCGAGGAGCGGGAGCCGGTCCTCTGAGAACGTGGTCAGATACTCCTCCAGCGACGCAGCTACCACGGCGGCTTCCGCGTCAGGTACGCGTCGCAGCACCGGCGGCGCGTCGATGAAGCGGCGCCCCCCGCCCTCGACCGCCTCCGTCGACTTCGCGGCGAAGCGACCGCTGGTGTTGCCCCGCGCCTTCTGCGAGACCCGCTCCAGCGTGCCCAGCAGATCGTGGGCGTCGGTGTGCGAGACGAGCTGCTCGTCGGCGATGGCGTTCCAGGCGTCCAGGGCCGGGATTTTGGCGAGCAGCCGCATGGTGCGCCGGTAGGAGCCCGCCGCGTACTGCGCCGCCGTGCGGCAGGTGTCCTCGTCCGCTCCCGCCTCCCGGCCCGCGAGCACCAGCGAGGCGGCGAGCCGCTTGAGGTCCCACTCCCACGGCCCGTGCACCGTCTCGTCGAAGTCGTTCAGGTCGATGACGAGGCCGCCGCGCGCGTCCGCGTACAGGCCGAAGTTCCCCGCGTGCGCGTCCCCGCAGATCTGCGCGCCGATGCCCGTCACGGGCGTACGCGCCAGGTCGTACGCCATGAGTCCAGCCGAACCCCGCAGGAACGCGAAGGGGGCGGCCGCCATCCTGCCGACCCGTATCGCCGCGAGCTCGGGGATGCGGCCGCGGTTGGACTCCTCGACGGAGGTCACGGCGTCCGGACGCTCACCGTTCACATTCAAGATCGCGTGCGACCCGCGCGGCACCCGCCCGCGCAACGCCTTGCCCTCGTCCTTGGGAGACCCCTTCCTGGGCCACTCCGCGAAGCCACGCACCCCGAAAACCCTGGCCTGCGCAACCTCCAGACCCGACTGCCCGGCCTGCGTCGCAGATGCACCACCGATAGCGCTCACACCGACCTCCTCCCCCGCGCACGAACATCAACTCGCCACGAAGGTACAGCCGGGCGTCAACCGGTGTGAGCTCCTGTGGATAAGTCCACGCCTGTGGATAACACCCCGGATCGGCGCCAATCACCGAGCGGCTCCGAACCAGAAACCCGCGAGCCGGCCCTCAGCCCGGAAACCGGCCCGGCCCCGGCCCCGGTCAGGTCCACTTCGACGATGTCGTCGTCGATCATTTCCGAGCCGAAGCGCATGGCTGGCCTGGACCCGTATGTTCTCCATGAGGACCGGGCCGTCGATGCCCTCGGGGAACTGGGGAAGTTCTCCACCTCGGTCGTCGTGGTCAGCGCCCCGCCCTCGGAGGGCGCACCACCGAAGACCAGCAGCTTCAGCTCAGAACAGGCCCAGGGCGACGGTGTGTCCGGCGGGGCCGGAGCTGATGACGATGACCTCACGCACGTCGCTCACACCGTGGTCTCCGGCTTCGTGGGGGCGATCTCCTCGATCAGGCCCTCGACCAGCTTCTTGATCTCGTCGCGGATCGGGCGGACCGCCTCGACGCCCTGGCCGGCCGGGTCCTCCAGCGCCCAGTCCAGGTAACGCTTGCCGGGGAAGACCGGGCACGTGTCGCCGCAGCCCAGGGTGATGCACACGTCCGACTCCTTGACCGCGTCCACGGTCAGGACCTTCGGAGTCTCGTGCGTGATGTCGATACCGACCTCGCGCATCGCCTCGACGGCGGCCGGGTTGAGCTGATCGGCCGGAGCAGAACCGGCGGAGCGGACCTCGACGCCGTGCCCGGCCAGGTGGCTCAGCCAGGCCGCGGCCATCTGGGAACGGCCCGCGTTGTGGACACAGACGAAGAGCACGGAGGGCTTGTCGGACATCAGAGGTCTCTCTTGTCTCGCGACGGGAAACGGGCACGGCTCACCTCAGCACTCGATCTCAGCACCCGATGGAATCAGCCACCCCTGATGTGAGACTATCAGCCCATGATGACGTCAGTCGACACTGATCTGATCCGGGTACTGGCCGACCCGCTCAGGCTCCGGATCGTGACCCTGCTCGCCGAAGAGACGCTGTGCACCACCCACCTGGTGGAGGAGACCGGCGCCCGCCAGACAAACCTCTCCAACCACCTGAGAGTGCTGCGCGAGGCCGGGGTCGTCGAGACGGAGCCGTGCGGCCGGTACACCTACTACAAGGTGCGCCCGGACGTCATCGCCCAGCTCGCCGGCCAGTTCTCCGAACTGGCCGAGTCCGCTCGTACTGCCGCCGAAAAAAAGAGGGCCTGCCCGTGACCCGCACCGAAACAGCCGCGACCACCGCGGGGTCCTCGGTCGTCGCGAAGCTGTCGACGCTCGACCGTTTCCTCGCCGTCTGGATCCTCGCCGCGATGACCCTCGGCCTAGGCCTAGGCCGGCTCATCCCCGGCCTGGGCGACGCCCTGGCCAAGGTCGAGATCGGCGGTATCTCGCTGCCGATCGCCGTCGGCCTGCTGATCATGATGTACCCGGTCCTGGCGAAGGTCCGCTACGACAGGCTCGACGCGGTCACCGGCGACCGCAGGCTCATGATTTCGTCACTGGGCATCAACTGGATCCTCGGCCCTGCGGTCATGTTCGCCCTGGCGTGGATCTTCCTGCCGGACCTGCCCGAGTACCGCACCGGCCTGATCATCGTCGGCCTCGCCCGCTGCATCGCCATGGTCATCATCTGGAACGACCTCGCCTGCGGCGACCGCGAGGCCGCCGCCGTGCTGGTCGCCCTCAATTCGATCTTCCAGGTCCTCGCCTTCGGCGTGCTCGGCTGGTTCTACCTCGACCTGCTGCCCGGCCGGCTCGGCCTCGGCGACGGCGAACACCTCGACATCTCCATCTGGAAGATCGCCCTCAACGTCGTCGTCTTCCTGGGCGTCCCGCTGCTTGCCGGATTCCTCACCCGCCGCATCGGCGAGCAGAAGCTCGGCCGCGAGAAGTACGAGACGGGCTTCCTTCCCGCGATCGGCCCTTGGGCGCTGTACGGTCTGCTCTTCACGATCGTCATCCTCTTCGCCCTGCAGGGAAAGACGATCACCTCGCAACCGCTGGACGTGGCCCGTGTCGCGTTGCCGCTGCTGGTCTACTTCGCCGTGATGTGGTTCGGCACGTTCGCCCTCGGCAAGGCCATCGGTTTGGCGTACGACCGCACCGCGACCCTCGCCTTCACCGCGGCGGGCAACAACTTCGAGCTGGCCATCGCGGTCGCCGTCGCCACCTTCGGCGTCACCTCCGGCCAGGCCCTCTCCGGCGTCGTCGGCCCGCTCATCGAGGTTCCGGTCCTGGTCGCGCTCGTCTACGTCTCCCTCGCCTGGCGCAAGAAGTTCACCTCGCGCACCGCCGACCCGTTGGAGGCGGCGTCGTGAACTGCCTGGACCGCGCCGGCACCGGTGCGCAGGTCGCCGCGGTCGGCGTCCACGCGCAGTGCGGAGCCGCCGTGTGCTCCCTCAACGACCCTTAGTCGTCCCGGACCTGAAGGACCCGCCGTACCGGCTCGGGCGCCTCCGCCTTCACCGCCCTTGCCTACCTGGCAGACATCGCCCGGGACGAGCCCGGCACGCACGCGGGTGGATCCTGCGCCGCGGCATCGGCGGCTCACCTTCGGCGGCGAGAGGCAGACCAACTCCCCCGGCGCGGCGCCCTGGGGCTGGCGGCGAAGGCCGCCGTCGCCAACGGTCACGCCGACGCGGTCACCGGTTTCCGCACCGAGGCCGTCGAGGCCTGGCCTTCCAGCTCGCCCACGCCAATCTCCGCAAAATCGACCGCTGGCTCGCCACCATCCCGCCCGACGGCCACCCACCCCACCGGCACCCAACCCGCCACGGCCGACCCACCAGACCACTCGGCAGCTGGACCCCCACGGGCCACCTCACCCCAGTGAGAGAGACCTCACACCGCCAGAAACATCACACAGCGACCAGTCCGGACCACAGGACCCCGGGCCAACCAGGCGTGCGCCGCACCGCCCAATCCCCGCCCCACCACGACCAAGCAGAACGGCCGCCACCGTGATCACGATGACGACCGTTTCGTCGCTGCTCAGAAGCACCTAACGTCGGTGCTCCATGGTGCGCGAGGGGGGAGTTGAACCCCCACGCCCTTGCGGGCACTGGAACCTGAATCCAGCGCGTCTGCCTATTCCGCCACCCGCGCATTGGGTGTGTC
>CBFGQM010000313.1:0-6252 GCA_965650905.1 uncultured Streptomyces sp.
GCGCGCCGGTGGCGTCGAGCCCGGGCGGCAGCTGCCTACCAGTCCTCCTCCGGCAGGGCTACTCTGCTTGGAAGTGCGCCGCTTGGCCTCTTGCCGGAAGCCTTCACATCCTGCCCGGGATAGCTGGCGGGTTTTGCTATGAGAGGCGGTTATGCGTCATGAGGTATGAGACGTCCTGGCGGCGGCGATTATTAGCGGGTGTCGCCGCGTTGTGTGTGCTGCCGGCTTCTGCGGGGTTCAGCTCCGCGGCCGAGCAGTACATCCCCCAACCAGCGACCGAAGCGACTCACGTGGTGTCGGGGACGACCTATTACGTCAGTGCGAGCGCGGGGAATGATGCCCATGCCGGGACGAGTCCGGCGACGCCGTGGAAGACGCTGACGAAGGCGTCGAGGGTGCGGTTGCGTCCGGGGGACGCGGTGCTGCTGGCCCGGGGCGACACGTGGCGGGGACAGTCGCTGTGGCCCAAGGGGTCGGGTATCCCGAAGCATCCGATCCACATCGGTGCCTACGGGAAGGGGCCCAGGCCCCACATCAGCCCCGGCCTGATCCCCGGCAGCCATCCGCGGAAGTACATCACCTACGCCATCCACCTGGTGAACAACGCCGGCTACAAGATCACGGATCTTGAGCTGAGCCGTACCTACGGCGGGATCGTCTCCTACGCGCACGACACGTACAACCACCGATACCTGTGGATCCAGAACGTCTTCTTCCATGACATCACCGGCAAGGACACCGGCTTCAACTCACCCGTCCCCACCAAGGACCCCAACTGGTGGAAGTGCGGGACCTGTTACCCCGCACTCGACCTGAAGTGGGGCACCGGTGTCTCGCTCGCGGGCAAGGGAAACGGGCGCGGCACGGTGCTGTCCGATGTCACCATCACGGGCTGCACGTTCGTGCGCACTGACACAGGCGTCGAGATGGTGCCCAGCGGCAGGATCAACTACGGCATGTGGCGCAGCGTGAACATCGGCTACTCGCAGTTTTGGCAGAATTACTACAGCGCCATCAGCCTGTACCACGTGACCCGGGGGACAACCAGTCACGTGCTCGTGGACCGCGCCGGCTCCTGGGGCCACCCCTGGGGCACCACCGCCTTCGGGATGGTCGGCGTGCGCAACTACATGGTGCGCGACAGCGAATTCCGCAACACCATGAACATCCTGCATGGCCAAGTTGTCCCTCCCCAAAAGCGTCATGATGGCGACGGGTTCGACTTCGAGGCCGACAATCATGACGTCACGCTGCGCGACAGCTACATCCACGACAACGCCGGCCCCGCCATCCTGCTTATGGGCGGCGACTTGACCTGGCCACGAGGCAACACCGGCCTGGTCGTGGCGAACAACCGCCTTCACCGAAACAACAAGACGAAAATCAAGGATGGCGGCGTGTTCAACAACTGGGGTGGAACCTGGACGGACCGGATTGACGGGCGCCTCGTCAAACGAACGAACCGGAACGACGGGGTCATGCGCATGAACCGCATCATCCTGACCGACAATGCGCAGTCCTACGACAGCAGCCCGAAGGGGCCGCCGCCCCGTAGCGGTTCACTCGTGTTCGACAACACCAACAGGGTCTACAACGCCAGTGGAGCCCTCGTGTTCCCCAAGAGCGGGTAACGGCCCAGGAGCCGGTGCCAGCCCACCGGAAAGTCGGCTGCGGCGTCAGGAAGGGCCCGATTACGCAGGCTCGGTGCTTCTTGCCCGGAGCGACACGCGTGAAGGGGGGTGAGGGCGGGGCGCGATGGCGCCTCCCTCGCCCTGCCGACGGCCTCGTCCATCGCCTTGGGCCCGCTCGACCGGACCGCCAGCAGGAACTGCTCGCCCTTGGCGACGGATCGAGCCGGAACCGGTGACCAGCCACCACTGGCCGCGGCGCCGGACGACCGGTGAGCGGCCGAGGCGTTCGGAGTGCGCCAGAGGCCAGCCGTGGAGGGCGGGACACGATCCACCACGGGGCCGCCGCCGACTTCCTCGCTATCGGTGTCGCCTACGCACTGTCCGCACTGCTCGCCTGGTTCTTCATCCGCAACCGGAACGCCGCCGACTGAGCCGCCGGGACAAGAGTGTGAGAAGGGGGTTGGAAGGCACGTACAGCGTCCAAGGCCGGGCACCTCACCGCGGTCCGCACGTTCTTCCGCTTTGTCCAGGAGTGGGAGTGGATACCACGGCGCTTCGATCCGCGGCGCGCGCTGGGCACCCCGCACAGCATCGCGGCCCTGCTCGGCCCGGACCCGCGCGTGATGCGCGGACGGGATCTGGGCGAAGCCGATGTGAGCCGGACGGAACCTGACCGAGGACGACCTCCCGGGGACCAGGCCGGGAACTTCTCGCCTCGGCGCTCCGTCGTCAGGACGCGGCCCCGGACGGCGCCACAGCAAACCAGTGCTCCGTCAGCGGCTCCGGAGCGTCGGGCGACCCGATTGCGCCCGTGACCTGCGCCTTCACCACCTTGATCCCCTACACCGCCCGACGGGATACTCTCCATATTATGGGAGTGATGATCGTAGACAGCCATCCGTCCATGCGTCTGGCGCTCCGTACGTTGATTGAGTCCGAGCTGGAGATGCCTGTCGTCAGCACCGCCGCTACCGCACATTACGCCCTGTCAGAAATTCAACAGAAGCGCCCGAGCGTCATCATCACTGAATTACTGCTTGGTGATATTGGCGAGGGCGCCGCACTGTGCCGACGCGTTCACTCACTCCCGCTGCGACCCAGGGTCATGGTGTTCTCCAGCTGCAGCTCGCCCAATGAGATCGCCACTGTTCTGACCTCGGGGGCCGACAGCTTCGTGCACAAGAGCGCCTCGATCGCCGAGTTGGTGGACGCGATCCGGCGGACCGCACGAGGTCAGCGCGTGTGGCTCTTCAGGGAGGACGGGCAGCGTGGGGATCCGGCCGGTCTGCCGCTGACCCCACTGATCCCAGTGACCCCGCTGACCCCACTGACCGCGAGAGAAGAGCAGATTCTCGCGCTGCTCTTACGTCGCTATACCAACGCCGAGATCGCTCAGGAATTAGCGCTGGCCGGCCAAACAGTAAAGAATCACGTCAGCAACGTTCTGCAAAAGGTCGGTATACGGAACCGGCGGGAGCTTTTTTTCCGCACCTCCGCCCCTTCGGCTTAGTCTGTGGCCTGGGAACGGGATTACCGAAATACAGTGAGCCCAAAAGACGGGTGTGCACGCCATAGGCCATACCCGGCACCTCCGCCGGCTCCGCAGAGCCGGCCGAGCGCTCCATGGCGAGCCGTCCCGCGGTGCACTCCACCGGCTCGCACACCAGCAGGTGCCCGATGACGCGGCCCGCGCTCAGCGGCAAGCCGCAGCCGCGAATGAACCGGCGATGTCTTCGATCGACGAAGGCGTCGGCCTGGCTGTCAGGCATGGCGCTTGCCGACCTGCCCCACGCCCCACTCCGCAAGGATCTCCGCTTGGTCGACGCCGTTCTCCGCGGGGGCGGGCGGGGCGGCCGGGGTGAGTGAGAACCGCGGGGCGGGCGCCGGCTGGGCTCTGCCGCCGACCACGGTCACCGTGCGCCGGGCGGCCAGTTGCGGGTGGCTGCTCGCTTCCGTCAGCGACACCACCGGGGTAACGCAGGCATCCGTACCGTCGAACACCTCGCACCAATCCTTCTGGGTGCGGGTGCGGAAGGTCCCCGCGAAGATCCGGTACAGATCGTCCCAGACCGATGGCTCCCGGTGTCCGGGCACCATCTCCCACACACCGAGGAGCCGGACGAACTCCCGGTAGAAAGTGGGCTCCAGAGCGCCCACGGCCATATGCCGTCCATCCGCCGTCTCGTACACGTTGTAGTACGGGCAGCCGGAGTCCAGCAGATTGACGCCGCGCCGATCGCGCCACTCGCCCGCTCCCAGCATGCCGAACACCATGGTGCTCAGGTGGCTGACCCCGTCCACGATGGCCGCGTCCACGGTCTGCCCCCGCCCGGTCCGCGCGACCTCGGCCAACGCGGCCAGCACCCCGACCGCGAGATACATGGCGCCGCCGCCGAAGTCACCCAGGAGGTTCAACGGGATCTGCGGCGGCCCGCCGGCCCGGCCGATGGCGTCCAGCACCCCGGTCACCGCAAGATAGGTGATGTCGTGCCCTGCGGTCCGTGCCAGTGGTCCGGTCTGTCCCCAGCCGGTCATCCGGCCGTAGACAAGCCGGGGGTTGCGGGCCAGGCACCGGTCGGGGCCGAAGCCGAGCCGCTCGGCCACCCCCGGGCGGAACCCCTCGATCAGCACGTCGGCGCGCTCCGCCAGGGCCCGTACCAACTCGGTGCCCTCCGGGTCCTTGAGGTCCGCCGCCAGCGAGCGCTTGCCCCGGTCGAGCACCGCCTGGCCGTCCGTCGGCAGATCCCACTTAACGCTCGGCGGATCGGGATGGACGATACGGACGACGTCGGCGCCCAGGTCGGCCAACAGCATTCCGCAAAACGGTGCAGGCCCGTACGCCGCCAGCTCGACCACGCGCATCCCGGCCAGCGGCCCGGTCCTGGTCCTTGTCCTGGCTCTGGTCAACTAACGGCCCTTCGTGCCGGTGAGCCGGGTGATCGACGCTCGGGTTCCGGCCCGCCCGCTCATGGGGGCGAGATGGATCACCGGTCCCACAGTCACCCGGGGCGGCAGGGTCACCGTCCACAGCACCGCGTCGGCCACGTCCCGCGGGGTGAGCAGCTCCTCGGGGTCCGCGCCCAGCTCATCCGGGTCGGGGGACATGTCGGTGTGCACCCAGCCGGGGCAGATCGCCACCGCGCGGATGCCCAGGTCCCGGTTCTCCAGTGCCACCAGCTCGGTGAGGACGTTGAGCCCTTGCTTGCTCGCCGCGTAGCCCGCGGTGTGGCTGATCGTCTCCAGCGTCACGGCCGAACCGATGTTCACGATCGTCCCTGTGGACCGTCCACGCATGTACGGCAACACCTCATGGGTCAGCAGATAGGGCACGGTGAGATTCAGTCGGAACATCAACTCCCAGTGCTTCGGGGTGAGTTCATGCACCTCGGCGAGCCGTACCGCACCCGCGCAGTTCACCAGTACAGTCGGCGGCCCGAAGAGTTCAACCGTCTCGGCGACCACCCGCTGCGGCTCTCCGTCCGAGGCCAAATCCGCGACCAGCACACTCGCCCGCCCGCCGCGGTCGTGCACCTCGTCGGCCACGGCCGTCAGGGCGGCGGCCCGGCGCGCGACGAGCACGACGTGCGCGCCCGCCGCGGCCAGGGCCTCGGCGATGGCCGCGCCGATCCCCGAGGAGGCGCCCGTCACCAGCGCGGTGCCGTGCAGGGTGCGTCCGGTGGATCCCTCCCCGATCCCGCCCCTTTCCGATCCTGTCGACACGCGGCTCCGCCGCATGGTGGGCTCCGCCCGCAGACCTGCGGGGTACGGAGCAGCGTTCCGGCCTTCGGAGCGGGGCGGGTCGAGAGCAGCGCCCCAAGCCCCCGTCGGCTTGACCGTGGGCACCGGATCCCTCATTGCGCCGCACTCCAGGACAGCGGCGGCAGGCCGCCGAGTGCGTAGCCGCCGTCGACATGCAGCAGGGCACCGGTGACATACCCGGCGCTGTCGCCGACCAGATACGCTGCCAACGCGGCCACATCCCGAGGCTCGCCGACCCGCCCGGCCGGAATGCGCGCCAGCCACGCCTGCCGGAAGTCCTCCGACACCCACGTGGCCATCGGCGTCTCCACGATGCCGGGGGCCACGCAGTTGGCCCGGATTCCATGGCGTCCGGCGGTGGCGGCCACACAGCGGGTGTACTGGGCCATGGCCGCCTTGCTCGCCCCGTAGCTCTCCATGTTCGGGATCGGCACCACTTCCGAGCCCACCGAGCAGACTCCGACGACCGAGCCGCCCTGTCCGTCTGCGGTCCACCGGCGCACCAGGGCGTCCGTGAGCGTGGCGTACCCGCGATAGTTGACGTCCAGGGAGCGTTCACGCAGCTCACCGCGTGTACCCGGCTCGTCGACCGCGAACAGCCCGGTGGCGTAGACCATGGCGTCGATCCGGCCCGCCTGCCAGATCCCATCCAGCGCGGCGTCGAGTTCCGCCACCCGGCACACGTCCTGCTGGAACACCTGGGCTCGTCGCCCCAGCGCGGTGATCTGGTCCGCGACCTCGTGCAGCATCTTCTCCCGACGGGCCATCAGAGCCACATCGGCGCCCCTGCCCGCCAGTTCCAGGGCGGTCTGCCGACCGATGCCGCTGCTGGCCCCGACCACCAGGGCGCGGCGTCCGGTGA
>CBFGQM010000314.1:0-6250 GCA_965650905.1 uncultured Streptomyces sp.
TGTACTGCTGGCGGTGGCCCTGACGACGGCGGTAGCCGGTCTTGTTCTTGTAGCGAAGAATGTCGATCTTCGCGCCCTTGTGGTGGTCCACGACCTCGGCCTGGACCTTGATCCCGGCAAGCACCCACGGGTCGCTGGTGACGGCGTCACCGTCGACAACGAGCAGGGTCGAGAGCTCGACCGTGTCGCCGACCTGGGCGGTGGAAATCTTGTCAACCTCAACGATGTCGCCCACAGCAACCTTGTGCTGGCGACCACCGCTGCGCACGAAGGCGTACACGCGGATCTCTCTCTCGCTCGACTCGGAATCCCCGCAGTCCAGCCGCCCGCAGAGCAGGCGGCCTCTCCCAGGGCGCGCGGCACCGGGAGGAAGAGGTTTACGGGGATGCGGCATGTCAGTGAAACACACCGAGGGTCAAGGTTACGGTGCCCCGACCTGGGGGTCAAACCGCGCCCAGACCGAACCGGACCGGGGCCCGGATCTGGACCCGGGCTGGTCCGAGCTCGGGCCGGCCGGGGCCTCAGGTCGTCGGCCTCCCGCCGTCCCCTCAAGGCTGCTCGGGTACGCAGACGCTCCCTGGCCGGCGGACTCACCGCTGGTCAGGGAGCGTCTTGGGGTGAGGCGTCGGCCGAGGCGTTTCAGTCGCCTCGCCGTCAGTCCTCTCCGTCAGTCCTCGCTGTCAGTGATCGCTGTCAGTGATCGTCGGTGGCGGCCGTGACGGTCGACGGCGCCTGCCGCTCGGCCGCCGCGGTCTTCTTCGAGGTCGCCTTCGCCGCCGTCTTGGTGGTCTTCGCCGCCTTCTTGGCCGTGGTCTTCTTCGCGGCCGTCTTCTTGGCCGTCGTCTTCTTGGCGGCGGCCTTCTTCGCGGGTGCCTTCTTGGCCGTCTTACGGGCCGTCTTCTTGGCCGGAGCCGCCCCCTCGGCGGGCGCCTCGGCAGGCGCCTCGGCGCCCGCCGAGGCGCCCGCCGCAGCGGCCTCCACCGGGGCCGAGGGGACGACCACGACGGCGGTCTCCTCTGACGCCGTGGGGGCGGTGGCCCTGCGGACCGCACGGCGGCGCGGACGGGCCGGAGCCGCGCTGCCGGCGGCAGGCTCCGGCTGCGGCTCGGGCCGCTCCGCGACGGGCTGCGACTCGGGCTCGGGCCTGTGCCCGGGCTCGGCGGCGACGGGCGCCGCGACCGGCTCGGTGACCGTCACCACGGCCTCCTTGGCCGCCTTCGGTGAACCGGCGGGCGCGGAGACCTTGCGGGTCGCCCGGCGGCGCGTACGGCCCCGGGGTGCGCCCTCGTCGGCGGCCGGAGCCCCGACGACCGGATCCTCGGCGGCGGCGGGCTCCGACTGGGCCACGGCTGCCGGTTCCGGCTGCACGGGGCGCGCGACCTCGTCCTCGACCGTCACGGTCTGGGCCGTCGGGATCTCGGCCCTGCGCTCGGGCTTGCGGGACTCGGACCTCGGCGCACCCGCTGGGGCCGACACGCGCCGGCTGGTCCGGCGGCGCGAACGGCCACGGGTAGCCGCAGCCTCCGCCTCCGCGGCGCTGCTGTAAAGCTCCTCGTCCGGTACGAAGTCGGGCTCGGCCAGCGCGACGGGCGAGGCGACCTCGACGGCCACCTCCGCCTCCGTCTCGGCCTCCTCCTCGACCGCCTCGGCGGCCTCGACGATCGAGGCGGGGAGCTGCTCGGGCACGGTCTCGGCACCGGCTCGGGCACGCTTCTTGCGCTTGCCGCCGCCTCCGGCCGAGGTCGGCTGCTCCATGTGCACGATCACGCCACGCCCGTTGCAGTGGACACAGGTCTCCGAGAAGGACTCCAGCAGACCCTGACCGACGCGCTTCCGCGTCATCTGCACAAGACCCAGCGAGGTGACCTCGGCGACCTGGTGCTTCGTACGGTCGCGTCCCAGACACTCCAGCAGGCGCCGCAGCACCAGGTCGCGGTTGGACTCCAACACCATGTCGATGAAGTCGATGACGACGATGCCGCCCAGGTCACGCAGCCGCAGTTGGCGCACGATCTCCTCGGCCGCCTCCAGGTTGTTCCTGGTCACGGTCTCTTCGAGGTTGCCGCCCTGACCGGTGAACTTGCCGGTGTTGACGTCGACCACGATCATCGCTTCGGTCTTGTCGATCACCAGCGAACCGCCGCTCGGCAGCCAGACCTTGCGGTCCAGCGCCTTGGCGAGCTGCTCGTCGATCCGGTACGACGCGAAGACGTCGACCTCGCTCGTCCACATCTGCAGGCGCTCGGCCAGGTCGGGGGCGACATGCGAGACGTACCCGTGGATGGTCTGCCAGGCGTCGCCGCCGCTGACGAGGACCTTGGAGAAGTCCTCGTTGAAGATGTCGCGCACGACGCGGACGGTCATGTCCGGCTCGCCGTACAGCAGGCTCGGGGCGTTGCCGCCCTTCGCCTTCCTCTGGATGTCCTCCCACTGCGCCTGCAGCCGCTCGACGTCACGGCGCAGCTCGTCCTCGCTCGCGCCCTCGGCGGCGGTGCGCACGATGACGCCCGCGTCCTCGGGGACGATCTTCTTGAGGATGGTCTTCAGGCGGGCGCGCTCGGTGTCCGGGAGCTTGCGGCTGATCCCCGTCATGGATCCCTCGGGGACGTAGACGAGGTAGCGGCCCGGCAGCGAGACCTGGCTGGTCAGGCGGGCCCCCTTGTGGCCGATCGGGTCCTTGGTGACCTGCACGAGGACGGACTGGCCGGACTTCAGGGCGGACTCGATGCGGCGTGGGCCGCCTGCCATGCCCAGCGCCTCGAAGTTGACCTCACCGGCGTAGAGCACGGCGTTGCGCCCCTTGCCGATGTCGATGAAGGCGGCCTCCATCGACGGCAGCACGTTCTGGACCTTGCCCAGGTAGACGTTGCCGACGTAGGAGGTCGACTGCTCCTTGTTGACGTAGTGCTCCACGAGCACGTCGTCTTCCAGGACGCCGATCTGCGTACGGTCGCCGTGCTGCCGCACGACCATCACCCGCTCGACGGCCTCGCGGCGGGCCAGGAACTCGGCCTCGGTGATGATCGGGACGCGGCGGCGGCCCTGCTCGCGCCCTTCACGGCGACGCTGCTTCTTGGCCTCCAGACGGGTCGAGCCCTTGATGGACTGCACCTCGTCGGACGGCTCGTCCTTCTTGCGGGGCTCGCGAACCTTGACGACCGTGCGCTCGGGGTCGCCCTCACCCGGCTCCGCGTCCACGGGCGCGTCACCCGTGCGACGACGGCGTCGCCGACGGCGACGGCTGCTGGTGGAGCCTCCGGCCTCCTCGCGCTCCTCCTCGGCGTCGTCTTCGGTCTGCTCCGCCGTGTCCTCGGCGTCCTGGGCGGCCTGCTCGGCGGCAACCCCCTCGCTCTCCGCGGCTTCGCCGTCCGCCTCGGCCAACTCGCCCCGGCGACGCCGACGGCCACCGCGACGACGCCGGCGGCGCGAACCGGTCTCCTCGGTGTCGTCGCCCTCGGCCGGCTCCTCCTCGGCGGCCTCGGCCTCGGTTTCGGCCTCGGTTTCGGCCTCGGGCTCGACGGCCTCCGCCGTGGCGGCGGGCTGCTCGGCCGCGCCCCTGCGGCGGCGTCGTCGACGCGCCCCGGTCTCGTCCTCGACGCGGTCCTCGGCCACGGTCTCGGTGGCCTCCTCCGTCTCCTCGGTCTCCTCCGGCTCCTCCGCTGCATCAGCAGCGGCGGCGGCCGCCGCGCGCTCCGGTGTCTGGAACATCGGCTCAGTGAACACCGGCGGCTGGAAGACGGCGACAGCGGGCCGTGCGCGGCGCCCCGCGGGCTCTTCCTCGGTCTTCTGCTCCTCGGCCTGCGGCACGGGGCTCTTCGACCCGGGCTCGGAGAAGCCGCCGGCCGCCTTACGGGTGGCACGGCGCCGCGTGCGACGCGGGGTGGCGTCCTCGGCGGCGGCCTCCGGCGCTGCGGAGGTGGTCCTGTCGGTCTCGGCAGCGGCCACTGGGGCCTCCCTGCGCTCGTTACGGACAGCTGCCTCAGCGGGCTCCGCCTCGGCCGACGGCTCCGCGGTCTTGGCGGTCTCAGCGGTCTTCGCGACGGCTGGCGCGGCGGTGCGGCGCGTGGCGCGACGGCGGGCGCGGCGCGGGGCGCTGTCCTCGGTCTGGGTGGTCTGCTCCGGCTCGGCGACGGCGGCGGGCTCGGTCTGCGGCTGGGTGGTGATCTGTGGCGTCTCAACGACGGGCGCGGTGGCCTCGTGTGCGTCGGACGAGGCGGTAGTGGGGGCCGCGGTATCGGCCGCCTCGGCGGCCGGGGGCGCACCCACGGGGGCGGACGCACGACGCGTGGCCCGACGGCGCGTACGCCCGGCGGGCGCCGCCTCGTCGGCGGCGGGCTGCTCCGCGGCCGGAGCCGCAGCAGCCGCAGATGCGGCGCTCTCCCTCGCGGCGGCCTCGACTGCGGTCTCCTCGCCAACCAACGCCTCGGAGGTCACCGCTGTCTCCTGTGCAGCAACCGTCTCAGGTGTCGCCGCAGTCTCCTCGATCTCCTCCGCCGCGAGATCGGCGGAGGACACGGGTCGTACGGCCGGCGCCGTGGTCTCGGTCACGGCCGCGGCCTCGGATGTCGCCGCAGGCGGGCCCGCGGGGCGGGACGCCGCGCGGCGGCGCCGACGGGGCGGCAGGGTGTCGCTGGGGGTGTTGGTCTCGGTGCCCTCAGCGGGTTCGTTCGGCTCGAGCATGCGGGTGGATCTCCCGTCAGGCTCCCGGGCGCCGCGCCTGATCCGGCGACGTCCGCGGCTCGCGTGCTGCGCGGTGCCGCCGTCCGGGGCGCGGGCGCCGCTCGGGAGCTCTCTGTGTCCTGTCTCGCCGGTTCCGTACGCCATGTGTGCGTACGGCCTGGCGAAAGTCTTGTGGTCGGTGCGCTGCCCGACCCAGGTGGCTCCCGAGTACGAGGGCGGCGCTACGACGTCCGTCCTTACGCGGAACCTTCCCTACGCCGGCGCCTTCGCGGCGGCACCGGCCGCGACCCCAGGAGAATCGGCTGGGGCGGCTGCCGCTGCCTCGCGGTCGGGCGCGAGCGGGTCGGTCACCGTGCCGGTCTCTTCATCGAAAAGCCCCTGCGCCAGCCTGGTCACCGCTGCGGGGACCGGCGGCGCCAGGTCGGCCACAGCTCGGAGACCGGACAGGACGTCGTCGGGTCGAACGGCAGGCGTCACGTGCCGAACAACCAGCCGCAGTATCGCACAGGGCTGGTCGGTCGGCCCATCAGCCTGGGGACTGTGCGTCTCCAGGCCGGCACCGTGCGCCTCCAGGCTCGCGACCGCGGCGCGGGCGTCGAACGTACGCATGCCGTTCTTCATCGTGCGCTGGACCTCGACGGTCCCGGCCTCCTTGAAGGCGTCGACCGCACGCCGGGCGTCCGCGAGTGCCACACCGTCCAGGCGCAACTCCCAGACGGAGGCCGTGAGCCGGTCGGCGAGACCCGGCGTACGCGTCTCCACCGCGTCGACGACATCGAGCCCGGCGGGCAGCGACTCGTCGAGGAGCGCACGCAGCTTGTCGGGATCGCGCGCCTCGGTGAGCGCGATCTCCAAGTACTCCGCCTCGCTGCCCGTGCCGGTGGGTGCGGCATTGGCGTACGAGACCTTCGGGTGCGGGGTGAACCCCGCCGAGTACGCCATCGGCACCTCCGCGCGGCGCAGCGCACGCTCGAAGGCTCGCTGGAAGTCACGATGGCTGGTGAACCGGAGGCGGCCGCGCTTGGTGTAACGCAGTCGTATGCGCTGCACCGCGGGTGCGGGCGGCGGGCCTTCGGGCTGTCGCTTGCCCAGTGGTTCTTCTCCTCGGTGTGAGGCGGTACGCGGTGCGCCGCCTCGTGGACGTACGGGTGGACCTGGGTCGCCCCGTGCGGACTTACCACCCAGAGTACGCGCAGAGAGCACGGCGGGTTCCCGCACTCCCCCCTTGCTGAGGGAGACCGGCGCAGGCTGCCGCGGCGCCCCTAGAGCATGCGGGCTCGGTGACACAGCGCGGAAACCGTCCGGCTGGCGCCGGCTGTCGCCGTATACGGCGATTCCCCGCTCGAGGGTGTCGCCGACGTACTCGTCCTCAGCGATGTTCTCCTGCACGGCCTCCGGGAAGGAGACACGGAAACGGGAATCGGGCCGATGAGGTAGTACGGCATCACCTCAGTGTGCCGCGCCCCACGAGGGCCCGGCGAGGGCATCTCAGCCGGCGGCCGGGCCTACTTCACCACCGTCAGGGGCAGCAGCTTCCGGCCCGTCGGGCCGATCTGAATGGTCGTGTCCA
>CBFGQM010000315.1:0-6248 GCA_965650905.1 uncultured Streptomyces sp.
CGTACACCGGACTGCTCGACCCGATCCGCAAGGCGTTCGCGAAGGCCAACGGCGTCAGGCCGGCGCTGTTCAGCGCCAACTCCGAGGGCGCCTGCCCCAACTGCAACGGCTCCGGCGTCATCTACACCGACCTGGCGATGATGGCCGGCGTCGCCACCACCTGCGAGGAGTGCGAGGGCAAACGGTTCCAGGCATCAGTCCTCGACCACCACCTCGGCGGCCTCGACATCAGCGAGGTGCTCGCGATGCCGGTGACCGAGGCCGCGGAGTTCTTCGGCGCCGGCGAGGCGCGTACGCCGGCCGCGCACCGCATCCTCGACCGGCTCGCCGACGTCGGGCTCGGCTACCTCACTCTCGGCCAGCCGCTCACCACGCTGTCCGGCGGCGAGCGGCAGCGGCTCAAGCTGGCCACCCACATGGCCGAGAAGGGCGGCGTCTACGTCCTCGACGAGCCGACCGCCGGCCTGCATCTCGCCGACGTCGAGCAGTTGCTCGGCCTGCTCGACCGTCTCGTCGACTCCGGCAAGTCGGTCATCGTCATCGAGCACCACCAGGCGGTCATGGCACACGCCGACTGGATCATCGACCTCGGCCCCGGCGCCGGCCACGACGGAGGCCGTATCGTCTTCGAGGGCACACCCGCCGACCTCGTCGCCGCCCGCTCCACCCTCACCGGCGAGCACCTCGCGGCCTACGTCGGCTCCTGACCGAGGCGCTCGTGACACCCTGAGACAGCGCTCGCCGCAGTGCACCAGGGCATCCCCCGCCCGCGCGCGGAGCCGGGCCGGGGGGATCGGGCGGCGCCCGCGGGCCTGGGACGGCGTGCAGCGAGCGTCTCGGCCGCCTCTCCGGACGGGCGGGCGCTTCGGTCGCCTCTCCGGACGGGCGGCATATTCGAATCGAATCCTGACCATTCGAAAATCGACCAACAAACTGAGAGCATGCACACCAAGCACAGCTGGATCACCACGCCCATCACCGCAGACCTCCTGCGCGGCGCCCTCGAGCTGGAGCGCACCGAGCACGGCATGCTGCCGCACCGGCTGCCCGCCCGGGCCCGCGCGCAGTGCGACGACGAGCAACTCGCCATGGCCGAGAGCCAGCCCTCCGGCGTACGGCTGGTCTTCCGCACCCGTGCCACCGCCGTCGAACTGGACACGC
Source organism: uncultured Streptomyces sp. (assembly GCA_965650905.1). Taxonomy (GTDB): domain Bacteria; phylum Actinomycetota; class Actinomycetes; order Streptomycetales; family Streptomycetaceae; genus Streptomyces. The sequence continues at coordinate 1,162 of CBFGQM010000315.1, forward strand.
TGCCCACCAAACGGGTCTATGTCGGCGCTCCGCCCGCCCCGGACGGTGTGTACGACCTGCTCGTCGACGGCCGTCCGACCGGCCAGGCGGGCGTGACCGGCGGCAACACCCTGACCATCGACATGACCACCGGGAACGCCGAGCACCAGCCCGGCCCGCCGGGCACCCTCCGCTTCACCGGCCTGCCCGACGACGTCAAGGACGTCGAGATCTGGCTGCCGCACAACGAGACCACCGAACTCGTCGCCCTGCGCACGGACGCCCCCATCAGGCCCGTACCGGACCGGGGCCGCAAGGTGTGGCTGCACCACGGCAGTTCGATCAGCCACGGCTCCGACGCCGCCAGTCCCACCACCACCTGGCCCGCACTCGCCGCCCTGCTCGGCGGCGTGGAACTGATCAACCTCGGTCTGGGCGGCAGCGCCCTGCTCGATCCCTTCACCGCCCGGGCCATGCGGGACACCCCCGCCGACCTGATCAGCCTCAAGATCGGCATCAACCTGGTCAACACCGACCTGATGCGGCTGCGGGCATTCACCCCGGCCGTCCACGGCTTCCTCGACACCATCCGCGAGGGACACCCCACCACACCGCTCCTGGTCATCTCGCCCCTCTACTGCCCCATCCACGAGGACACCCCCGGCCCCGCCACCTTTGACCTCAGCGCGCTCACTGCCGGAAAGCTGCGGTTCCGGGCCACCGGCGACCCCGCCGAGCGCGCCGCCGGGAAACTGACGCTGGGCGTCATCCGGGAGGAGTTGTCCCGCATCGCGAAGCAGCGGGCGGTCGACGACCCCCACCTGCACCACCTCGACGGCCGCACGCTCTACGGCGAGACCGACTTCGCCGAGCTACCGCTGCCCGACCAGCTTCACCCGGATGCCACCACGCATCGCCGCATCGGCGAACGCTTCGCCAGGCTGGCCTTCACCGCCGGCGGCCTCTTCACCGACCGGAACGCGGGTACGGGCACGGCGGGCACGGCGGGCACGGCGGGCACGGTGGGTGTTTCGGAAACGGACAGCGACGGGTGACCTTCCGACCCGAAGACCAGCTCGCCGCCGCCCGGATCTTCCCGGGCGGAGCCGAGTGCGGCCGGGGTCGCCGAAGCCGCCGACCACCCCGGGCTCACGGGGGCCGTCGCGTCACATGAGCAGGTCGTCCACATGTGCTTCGCCTTCACGGTACCTGCGCGCGATCTCCGCACTGCAACCGTCGGCGGTCCGCTGCAGCCGCTGCCGCCGCCGCGAGACCTGCTGTTCGTATCGCACGAGCCGCCCCATCGCGGTGTTCAGCTCCAGATCCGTACGGGCCACCAGGTCGGACAGCTCCACCTCGGCGAGCATGTCCGCGGCCAGCCGCCGGAACTCCTCGCTGTGCGGCGTGCCGAGCGTCACGTGCCGCGCCGAAGATTGTTGCCGCGCGGGCGCGTCCGTGAGGATCTCCGACAGCCGCTCGACGACCGACGAGACGGACGAGACCGACGAGAGGGCGGACGTCCGCTCGGTGGCCGGCGCCGAAACGGACCGGTCGCCGGGATCCGCCCGCCGCCCGAGCTCGGCGCGCAGGATGTCGATCCGCCCCTGCAGCAGCCGTCGCACATAGCTGAGGTCGGCCTCGTCCCGCTGGGCGTCCCGCCGCAGCGTACGCAGCTCGGGCAGCCGCAGCACCGACACGTCGGGTTCGGGCTGCGGCTCGGGCTGCGGGCTGTCCGTCCGCTGCGTGGGCGGACGCGGCGCGACGGGAAGCGACGCAACCGGAAGCGGCGTGCCCGGAGGTGGTGTACCCGGATGTGATGTGACTGCGAGTGGTGCGATCGGTGGCCCTGCGATCGCACCTGGCGCATGCTCCCCCCGGGTCAGCGAAACGGACCCGGGGGGCTGCCCCGTAGTACTCGATGTGCTCATACGCCTCAACCGTCCCCTCGACCGGCGCGTGTGTGTGCATCGTGCCACCCCAGCCGGCCGCCATGTGACCGAGTGACCCCGATCGGCACCGGATGGTGGGGTTAAGGGCCCATCAGAAAAGACTCCATACGGAGGTCAAGTCAAGGCACGGCATGATGGTCCGTATGCGTGCAGTGGTGCAGAGGGTTGACGGTGCGAGCGTCGTCGTCGAAGGCGAGACGGTCGGCGAGATCGACGGCGAGGGGCTGTGCGTCCTGGTGGGCGTCACCCACGAGGACACCAAGGAGAAAGCGGCCCAACTGGCCCGCAAGCTCTGGTCGATCCGCATGCTGAGCGACGAGAAGTCGTGCAGCGACATCGACGCACCGCTCCTGGTGATCAGCCAGTTCACGCTCTACGGCGACGCCCGCAAGGGCCGCCGCCCCACCTGGAACGCGGCCGCCCCCGGCGAGGTCGCCGAGCCCCTCGTGGACGAGGTCGTCGCCCAACTCCGCTCCCTGGGCGCAACGGTGGCGACCGGCCGCTTCGGTGCCCGGATGCGCGTGTCCCTGACGAACGACGGCCCGTTCACGGTGCTACTCGACATCTGAATCGCTGCCAGACCCGAACCGCACGAACCTACGGCTCCACCACGGTCTCCTGCGCCGCGGCCGTCGTCCCGGCCAGGAGCGGCGCGTCGACCGGCACGTTCCGCTTCACCAGCGCCAGTGCGATCGGGCCGAGCTCGTGGTGGCGTACGGACGTCGTGATGAAACCGATCTTGCGGCCGTCCGGGCCCTCGTCCGCGAGCCGGATGTCGGTTCCGTGGACCGGCAGATACACCTCGCTGCCGTCGAGGTGCAGGAAGACGAGCCGGCGTGGGGGCTTGCCCAGGTTCTGGACGCGGGCGACGGTCTCCTGGCCGCGGTAGCAGCCCTTCTGCAGATGCACCGCCGTGCCGATCCAGCCGAGCTCGTGCGGAATGGTCCGGTGGTCGGTCTCGAAGCCGAGCCGCGGCCGGTGGTTCTCGACGCGCAGGGCCTCGTACGCGAGGATCCCGACCGCCGGGCCGTATTTCGCCTCGCTCTCGACGGCTGTCCCGTACGACTCCAGGTCCGTACGCGGCAGGAACAGATCACGCCCGTACGGCGTCTCGCGGGCGACGACGCCCTCCGGCGTCTCGGCGATGGAGCCGGCGGGCAGGTGCACGACCGCGAACGCGCCGGTCCGGTCGGCGACCTCGACCCGGTAGAAGAACTTCATCGACTCCAGGTACGCGATCAGCGCGTCCTGGGTGCCGGGCTCGACGTGCATCCACACCGTCTCCCCGTCGTCGACGAGGTACAGCGCGTGTTCGATGTGACCGTGCGCGGAGAGGATCAGCGCCTCGGTGGCGCGGCCCGCAGGGAGGTCGGCGACGTGCTGGGTGAGGAGGAGGTGCAGCCAGCTGAGCCGGTCCTCCCCAAAGACGCTGACGACGCCGCGGTGCGAGAGGTCCACGAAACCGGTGCCGTCGGCCAGGGCGCGCTGCTCGCGGAACAGGTCGCCATAGTGGGCGGCGACGCCTTCGTCCACGCCCTCGGCGGGGACGGCGCCGGGCAGCGACAGGAGGGGGCTCTTCATGGGCATACAGCCTAAGACCGAGTAGTTGCGGGTTCTATTTCCTCTTGCCGGCACAGTCCTCGCACCGGCCGAAGATCGCGAAGTGCTTCATATCGGTGTCGAAGCCGAAGGTGCCGCGCAGCTTCGCTGTGAACTCGGCGGCGACCGACACGTCCGCCTCGATGACGTGTCGGCAGTCCCGGCACACCAGATGGAGGTGGTGGTGCCGGTCCGCGAGATGGTACGTGGGCGCGCCGTGCCCGAGATGGGCGTGGCTGACCAGGCCGAGCTCCTCCAGGAGCTCCAGGGTCCGGTAGACCGTGGAGATGTTGACCCCCGACGCCGTCTTGCGCACTTCGCCGAGGATGTCGTCGGGGGTCGCGTGCTCAAGGGTGTCCACGGCTTCGAGCACGAGCTGCCGCTGCGGGGTCAGCCGGTAGCCGCGCTGCCGCAGATCACTCTTCCAGTCCGTGCTTGCGGCACCGCTCTCGGTGCCGCTCTCGGTGCTGCTTCCAGTGCTCACCACAGCGTCCAGTGTAGAAGTGTCGCCCCCGATCACGCCGGGTCGGCATTGGCCGGACTTCAGCAGATCGGACCGGGTCTCACACAGGGCACGGCCACTGCGGAGCCTGGGAGGAGGGGCGGTAAGGCTACCGGAAGAAAGCGATCCCGTCGTCGGGCATGTCGTCCGGCAGGGCCTTGGCCCAGCGCTCCACATCCTCCGGGCTGACGACCTTCTTGAGCTGGGCCGACATATAGGGCCGCAGCGTCACCTCGGGGGTCTGCTTCTCGCCGACCCACATGAGGTCGCCCTTGACGTAGCCGTACAGCCGCTGGCCACCGCTGTACGGGCCCGAGGGGGCCGTGCGCGCGACGGTGTCCGTCGCCAGGTCGATCTGTGGCTTCTTGGCGGCCAACTCGCCGTACCAGACCTCGACGACACCGTCGTCGCGGACCATCACGACCTCGACCTTGCGATGGGAGTCGATGCGCCAGTAGCCGGTTTCGGTCTCCAGCGGCCTGACCTTGTTCCCCTCGGAGTCGAGGACCCAGGTGCGCGAGTGGTACTCGAGGAAGTCCCGCCCGTCGTGGGTGAAGCGGACCTCCTGGCCGAAGTTGCACTTTTCGGCACCAGGGAAGTCGTGGACGCCCGCGCCGGTCCAGTCACCGAGCAGGAAGGCGAGGGGGACGAGGTCCTTGTGGAGGTCGGACGGGATCTCGATCATGAGCAGCTCAGAAGTCCGTACGTCTGTGGTCTGGGGCGTCTACGACGGGGGCGGCTGTGACGGGGTCAGCGCTGGCCCTGGTACAGCTTCTTCACGGTCAGCCCGGCGAAGGCGAGGACGCCGACGCAGACCAGGACCAGCAGAGCTTCGAAGAAGATCTCAAGCACGGGGTGCTCCTTGGATGAGCTGTGAGCGATGAGCGATGAGCGATGAGCGAGGCTTGGCTGTACACAGAGCCGGACTCCAGCCTACTCGGCCGTGGCCCGTGCTCTGCGTGAGGTACCGCTTGAGGTACCCGTACCGCGACCAGTGCCTCGGCAGGCAACGTTCACCCGTCAAGGAGCGGCGTCCGTTGCGTGCTCTCGGTGTGCCG
>CBFGQM010000316.1:0-6188 GCA_965650905.1 uncultured Streptomyces sp.
AGGTCCGCACCGTCGACCGCTCCGAGAAGATCCGTACGTACAACTTCCCGGAGAACCGCATCTCGGACCACCGCGTCGGCTTCAAGGCGTACAACTTGGACCAGGTCCTGGACGGCGAGCTCGACGCCGTGATCCAGGCCTGCGTGGACGCGGACTCGGCCGCGAAGCTCGCCGCAGCCTGACGCACAACGACAACAGCTCAGCCCCGGAGGACCAGCGTGCAGCAACATATTGGGGGTCGACCCCCAAACCCCCGCAGCGTGTTGCTCGCTGAAGTGGCCCAGGCCACCCAGCGGTTGGCCGACGCCGGCGTGCCCTCGCCGCGCAACGACGCGGAGGAACTAGCCGCCTTCGTGCACGGCGTCAGGCGGGGCGAGCTGCACACCGTCAAGGACGCCGACTTCGATGCCCGGTACTGGGAGGTCATCGCGCGCCGTGAGGCCCGCGAGCCGCTCCAGCACATCACCGGGCGGACCTTCTTCCGGTATCTGGAACTCCAGGTCGGGCCAGGGGTGTTCGTGCCGCGTCCGGAGACAGAGTCGGTCGTCGGGTGGGCGATAGACGCCGTACGCGCGATGGACGTCGTCGAGCCGCTCATCGTCGACCTCTGTACGGGCTCCGGGGCCATCGCGCTCGCCATGGCGCAGGAGGTGCCGCGCTCCCGCGTACACGCCGTGGAGCTGTCCGAGGATGCGCTGCAGTGGACCCGTAAGAACGTCGAGGGATCCCGGGTCGACCTGCGTCAGGGAGACGCCCTGGACGCCTTCCACGACCTCGACGGCCAGGTGGACCTCGTGATCTCCAACCCGCCGTACATCCCGCTCACCGAATGGGAGTACGTGGCGCCCGAGGCCCGGGACTACGATCCCGGGCTCTCGCTGTTCTCCGGCGAGGACGGGCTCGACCTCATCCGCGGCCTGGAGCGCACCGCGCACCGGCTGCTGCGCCCCGGTGGCGTCGTCGTCGTCGAGCACGCCGACACCCAGGGCGGGCAGGTGCCGTGGATCTTCACCGAGGTGCGGGGCTGGGCCGACGCCGCAGACCACCCCGACCTCAACAACCGGCCGCGGTTCGCGACCGCACGCAGGGCGATGCCATGAGCACGCGTCCCAGGACCTCAAGCCAGCAGACTTCAAGCCAGCAGTACGTGTACGAGGAGGCTCGCTAACGATGGCACGGCGATACGACACCAACGACGCGACCAACCGCGCGACAGGTCTGCGTGAGGCCGCGTCCGCCGTCCGCCGGGGCGAGCTCGTGGTCCTCCCCACCGACACCGTGTACGGCGTGGGCGCCGACGCGTTCTCCTCGGAGGCCGTGTCCGACCTGCTGGAGGCCAAGGGCCGGGGCCGCACCATGCCTACGCCCGTTCTCATCGGCTCCCCGAACACGCTGCACGGACTGGTCACCGACTTCTCCGAGATGGCCTGGGAGCTCGTCGACGCGTTCTGGCCGGGCGCGCTGACCCTCGTCGCCAAGCACCAGCCGTCGCTCCAGTGGGACCTGGGGGACACCCGGGGCACCGTTGCCGTGCGCATGCCGCTGCACCCGGTGGCCATCGAGCTGCTGACCGAGGTCGGTCCCATGGCGGTGTCCTCGGCCAATCTGACCGGCCACCCGGCGCCGGAGAACTGCGACGCCGCCCAGGAGATGCTCGGCGACTCCGTCTCGGTCTACCTGGACGGCGGCCCGACCCCGGGCAACGTCCCCTCCTCGATCGTCGATGTCAGCCGCACGGTGCCCGTCCTGCTGCGCGCGGGCGCCCTGTCCGCGGAGGAGCTGAGGAAGGTCGTACCCGACCTCGAGGTGGGGAATTGACAGCCCCTGAAGCGGGGCGTGGCATAGGCACGGGGAACGCGGGGACTCACTGGGACGGGGCCTCGGGGGACTCGTTCCGCATCCTCCACGTCAGCACCGGCAACGTGTGCCGCTCGCCCATCACCGAGCGGCTGACCCGTCATGCCCTGGCGGACCGGCTCGGCGACCCCCTGTGGGGCGGCCTGATAGTGGAGAGCGCCGGCACCTGGGGCCACGAGGGCGCGCCCATGGAGGCCAACGCGGAGACCGTCCTCGCGGACTTCGGGGCGGATCCCTCCGGCTTTGTGGGTCGCGAATTGCTGGACGACCATGTGATCAGGGCCGACCTGGTGCTGACGGCCACCCGCGACCACCGGGCCCAGGTCATCTCCATGGGCCACTCCGCGGGCCTGCGCACCTTCACGCTCAAGGAGTTCACCCGCCTGGTGAAGGCCATAGACCCGGCGACACTCCCACCCCTGGACGACGGCGTGGTCGCTCGCGCCCGAGCGCTGGTGCGCGCCGCGGCAGCTCTACGCGGGTGGCTCCTGGCCCCGACGGCCGAGGCGGACGAGGTGTACGACCCCTACGGGGCGCCGTTGCCCTTTTTCCGTTCGGTGGGGGACGAGATCCACCAGGCCCTGGACCCGGTGGTGACGGCGTTGACCGGGTGGCCTGCGCGGGCCTGAGGCGGGGCGGTGCACCGGGGCCGCGGAGTACCGGGTTGGGTGTAACAGCGGGCGTAGTGGGGGCTGTGGTTCTACATTGGTGCCAGGGCCTGTCCCGAGTTTCGGGCTGAACCAGGAAGCGGGGCGTGATGCGTGCGATCGCAAGGCGCCGGAAGGTCCTGGGCGAGCGTGTGTGCCACGCCTCGCGAGCCCAGCCGAAAACCCAGAACAGGTACGGGTTCCCGCCGAGGTCCGGAGTCCTCCATGGTGGTCACGCATACGCTTGAAGGCCTGCCACCGTCCGATGTGCTCGGTCGGCAGGATCCCGAGCTGGCCGAGATCCTTGTCGGGGAACTGGACCGGCAGTCGGCGACGCTTCAGCTGATCGCCGCCGAGAACTTCACATCGCCCGCCGAACTCGCGCCTCTGGGCTCGCCGCTCGCGAACAAGTACGCCGAGGGATATCCCGGCGCCCGGCATCACGGCGGGTGCGAGATCGTCGACGTTGCCGAGCGCATCGCCGTCGAGCGCGCCAAGGCCCTCTTCGGTGCCGAGCACGCCAATGTGCAGCCCCACTCCGGGTCCTCGGCCGTGCTCGCCGCGTACGCGGCCCTGCTGCGGCCCGGTGACACCGTCCTCGCGATGGGCCTCCCGCACGGCGGCCACCTCACACACGGCTCGCCCGCCAACTTCTCGGGCCGCTGGTTCGACTTCGTCGGCTACGGCGTCGACCCCGAGAGCGGGCTCATCGACTACGACCAGGTGCTCGCGCTCGCCCGCACCCGCCGCCCGAAGGCTGTCGTGTGCGGGTCCATCTCCTACCCGAGACACCTCGACTACGGCGCCTTCCGGGACGTGGCCGACGAGGTGGGCGCGTACCTCATCGCCGACGCCGCCCATCCCATCGGGCTGGTCGCCGGGGGAGCGGCGCCCAGCCCGGTGCCGTACGCCGACATCGTCTGCGCGACCACGCACAAGGTGCTGCGCGGCCCGCGTGGCGGCATGCTGCTGTGCGGCGCGGAGCTGGCCGAGCGCGTCGACCGTGCCGTCTTCCCGTTCACCCAGGGCGGTGCCCAGATGCACACGATCGCCGCCAAGGCCGTCGCGTTCGGCGAGGCGGCGACGCCGGCCTTCACCGCGTACGCCCATCAGGTGGTCGTGAACGCCCGAGCCCTCGCGCGGGGCCTGGCCGCCGGAGGGCTCACGGTCACCACGGGTGGCACCGACACCCACCTGTTGACCGTCGACCCGGCCCCGCTCGGCCTGGACGGCCGCACCGGCCGCGGACGCCTGGCCGCCGCCGGAATGGTCCTCGACACCTGCGCGCTGCCCCACCCGGACGTGCGCGGACTGCGCCTGGGCACGGCCGCCGTCACCACACAGGGCATGGGCGAGGCCGAAATGGCCCGGATCGCCGTGCTGTTCACCGAGGCGCTGCGGGATGAACAGGCGGGGCGCCGGGTGCGTGAGGAAGTGCGGGACCTGACCGGTGGATTTCCGCCGTATCCCGGCCAGGGCCTGTTCTGAGTTTCGGGCCGGACCAAGGGAGCGGGGCGTGGTGCGTACCGTCGCAAGGCGCCGGAAGGCTCTGGTGGCGGAGCCACGAGGATCTTCCGGCGCCGCGGTGAGCGTGTGTGCCACGCCCCGCGAGCCCGGCCGGAAACTCAGCCCTGGGGCGGGCTGGGCGCGGACGTGTGCACAGCCACTCGTGCAACCATCGGCTCTACCCGGAAGTCCCTCAACCATAGGCATTCCAAGCCAGTGCCCCGACAGGCAACGTTCGCCCCGTCGCTACGCCACGCACTCTCGCGCACCGGCCGAAAGCCCAAGTACGTTCCGTACGAGGACTTCCAGCCGGAATGTCGGGAGCACGCACCGGACGCCGCTCTGTGCCGGGCAAGCGTTACCGGCCGAGGCACTAGGGTGTGGGGCTGAGATGGCCAGCGAGATCTGTGGGGAAGCCAGTGCGTGAATACCTCCTGACGCTCTGCATCACGGCCGCGGTGACGTACCTGTTGACCGGACCGGTGCGGAAATTCGCGATCGTGGCGGGGGCGATGCCGGAGATCCGGGCACGGGACGTGCACCGGGAACCCACGCCGCGGCTCGGCGGAATCGCGATGTTCTTCGGACTGTGCGCCGGCCTCCTGGTCGCCGATCACCTGACGAACCTCAGCGAGGTGTTCGAGAACAACGAGCCCCGCGCGCTGCTCTCCGGCGCCGCCCTGATCTGGCTGATCGGCGTTTTGGACGACAAGTTTGAGATCGACGCCCTCATCAAGCTCGGCGGCCAGATGATCGCCGCCGGTGTCATGGTGATGCAGGGCCTGACGATCCTGTGGCTGCCGGTGCCGGGAGTCGGCTCCGTCTCGCTGACCCAGTGGCAGGGCACGCTGCTGACCGTCGCGCTCGTCGTCATCACCATCAACGCCGTGAACTTCGTCGATGGCCTCGACGGTCTCGCCGGCGGCATGGTGTGCATCGCATCCGCGGCGTTCTTCATGTACGCGTACCGCATCTGGTACGGCTACGGGCTCGAGTCCGCCGCACCCGCGACCCTGTTCTCCGCGATCCTCATGGGCATGTGCATCGGCTTCCTGCCGCACAACATGCACCCGGCCCGCATCTTCATGGGCGACTCGGGCTCGATGCTCATCGGCCTCGTGCTCGCGGCCGGCGCCATCTCCATCACCGGGCAGGTCGACCCCGACGCGATGAACCTGTTCGCGGGTTCCGAGAAGGAGGCCGTGCACCAGACGGTGCCGGTCTACATCCCGCTGCTGCTGCCGCTGACGATCATCGCCGTCCCGGCAGCCGACCTGGTGCTCGCCATCGTGCGGCGCACCTGGCGGGGACAGTCTCCGTTCGCCGCCGACCGCGGGCATCTGCACCACCGCCTGCTGGAGATCGGGCACTCGCACAGCCGGGCTGTGCTCATCATGTACTTCTGGTCGGCCCTGATCGCCTTCGGTGCTCTCGCCTACTCGGTGAACTCGGGGGCCATGTGGATCGTGCTCGGTATCGTGGCGCTCAGCGCGGTGGGTCTCGTCCTGCTCCTGCTGCCGCGGTTCGCCCCGAGCGCTCCGCGCTGGGCCGAGCGCTTCGTGCCGCCGCGCTACCGCCGCCGGCGGCGGATCGCCGAGGAGGCGGATGCGGCGGCGGAGGCAGAGGCGGTCGGGGAGGTCGGGGATACCGCGGTTGCTGCTGTGGCGGCGTCCTCGGCCACGAGCGGCGGGGGCGATCTGGGCGACCGGAGCGGTTTCGAAAGTCAGGGCGAGGTGGTCGACGGGGGACGTCGTACTCCGGTGGCCGTCGGTGTCTCAGGAGTCAATGGGGCGACGGCTGTTGGCGCCCGTTCGCGCCTTCTGGAAGGCACCAGGCCGGATCGTCACGCTGACGCAAGGTAAGAGTCTTACCTGAGCGTGAAGCGTAAAAACGTCCCAATACCAGAAAAAATGCCGCAGCGGGTGTGCAAACGTGCATGCTCACTCTCACGCGTGACGACGAGCACACCAACCAGGTAAAGACCTCATCAAATAGTTTGTGATACGGTTCACGAGACCCGGGGACAGAGCCGAAGGGCCGCAGTGCGACGGTTCATAGGCGTGAGGTTCTCTCTCGGCCCGGGGATTACGCTCGTCCATGACGACACCTGCCCCCCTCAGTAAGCGGAGTTGCCGCCATGCCGTCCAATGACGCCCGGATTCTCCTTCAGGCCGCCGT
>CBFGQM010000317.1:0-6169 GCA_965650905.1 uncultured Streptomyces sp.
TTCCACGCCGTGCAGCCGGCAGAGCACCCTGCGCGCGTTGCCGTCGAGGATCGGCTGCCCGGCGTCCTGGAAGGGGGAACGTCGCAGCAGCGCGCACACGGAACGGTTTTCGATGAACCTCGTGTGATTTGCCCCTCGGTCTCCACCGGGAAACTGCCGCTTGCGGGATGCTGGCGATAACGTTCGTTTACTTCCCCGACCGCGGCGGTGCTGGGTCCCTGTCCGCTGGGGCATACCTGAGGTAGAAGAGAACGCGGCGAGGTAGAAGAGACCGCGGCGAGCCGACGAGATCGATTCGACGAGTCGCTGTCGCCGTCGCGGAGTGTTATCAGTTTTACAGGCCGTTGCGGTCGAGGCAGGTCCCAACAGGTTCAAACAGATCTCTGCAGATCGTTCTCTGCAGACCGGGGTAGTCGGTTCATGGAGGCAGCAGTGATGGGTGTGGCAGCCGGTCCGATCCGCGTGGTGGTGGCCAAGCCGGGGCTCGACGGCCATGATCGCGGGGCCAAGGTGATCGCGCGGGCGCTGCGCGACGCGGGCATGGAGGTCATCTACACGGGCCTCCACCAGACGCCCGAACAGATCGTCGACACCGCGATCCAGGAGGACGCCGACGCGATCGGGCTCTCCATCCTCTCCGGCGCCCACAACACGCTCTTCGCCGCCGTCATCAAGCTCCTCAAGGACCGCGACGCCGAGGACATCAAGGTCTTCGGCGGTGGCATCATCCCAGAGGCGGACATCCCGCCTCTCAAGGAGAAGGGCGTCGCTGAGATCTTCACACCCGGCGCGACGACGGCATCGATCGTGTCCTGGGTACGGGCGAACGTACGGCAACCAGCCGAGGCGTAGGTCTCCGCCCGAGTCCGAGGTGGGGACCTTCCGCCCTGCATCCCTGAGGGGCTTGTCGAGCGCCTCTCAGGGGGGCGAGGGGCCTCACCAGGCCAACCCCCGCCTGGTGAGGCCCTGGCGGGACAGAATCTGTGACCGTTATCACCGCGCAGGTGTGATCTGCGATTTACGACCCCGCAGTCGGCGGGGATAACCTGCGAGACGGACATGCCGCGTGCCGGCCACCGTGCCCACGCCCTCCTTGTGACCGCGCAGTCACGTTGCCCTCGCGGCACGCCCACGCAGACAGCAGACCGCAGAGCGCAGAGCGGCGAGATCACTGATAGGGACGGACGCGCGTGGACCTGTTCGAGTACCAGGCGAGGGACCTCTTCGCCAAGCACGGTGTACCGGTGCTGGCCGGTGAAGTCATCGACACGCCTGAGGGGGCGCGTGCGGCGACCGAGCGTCTTGGCGGCAAGTCAGTCGTCAAGGCCCAGGTCAAGGTCGGTGGCCGCGGCAAGGCCGGCGGCGTGAAGCTGGCCGCCACCCCGGACGAGGCCGTCGCCCGTGCGACGGACATCCTCGGCATGGACATCAAGGGCCACACGGTCCACAAGGTGATGATCGCCGAGACGGCCCCCGAGATCCTCGAGGAGTACTACGTCTCGTACCTTCTCGACCGTACGAACCGCACCTTCCTCGCCATGGCGTCCGTCCAGGGCGGCATGGATATCGAGGAGGTCGCGGAGAAGACCCCCGAGGCCCTCGCGAAGGTCCCGGTCGACTCCAACGAGGGTGTGTCGATCGAGAAGGCCCGTGAGATCGTCGCCCAGGCGAAGTTCCCGGCCGAGGTCGCTGAGAAGGTTGCCGAGGTGCTGGTGACCCTGTGGAAGACCTTCGTCGCCGAGGACGCGCTCCTCGTCGAGGTCAACCCGCTCGCCAAGGTCGCCTCCGGCGACATCCTGGCCCTCGACGGCAAGGTGTCCCTGGACGCCAACGCCGACTTCCGCCAGCCGGAGCACGAGGCCCTCGAGGACAAGGACGCGGCGGACCCGCTCGAGGCCGCCGCCAAGGCCAAGAACCTCAACTACGTCAAGCTCGACGGCGAGGTCGGCATCATCGGCAACGGCGCGGGTCTCGTCATGAGCACCCTCGACGTCGTCGCGTACGCCGGTGAGGCGCACGGCGGCGTGAAGCCCGCCAACTTCCTCGACATCGGTGGCGGCGCTTCGGCGCAGGTCATGGCGGACGGCCTGGAGATCATCCTGGGCGACCCGGCCGTCAAGTCGGTCTTCGTCAACGTCTTCGGCGGCATCACCGCCTGCGACGAAGTCGCCAACGGCATCGTCCAGGCGCTGCGGCTGCTCGCCGACAAGGGCGAGGAAGTCACCAAGCCCCTGGTCGTGCGCCTCGACGGCAACAACGCGGACCTGGGTCGCAAGATCCTGTCGGACGCCAACCACCCGCTCGTGCAGCGCGTGGACACCATGGACGGCGCGGCCGACAAGGCCGCCGAGCTGGCCGCGGCCAAGTAAAGGACGAGGGAACACCACAGCCATGGCTATCTTCCTCAACAAGGACAGCAAGGTCATCGTCCAGGGCATGACCGGTGCCACGGGCATGAAGCACACCAAGCTCATGCTGGCCGACGGCACGAACATCGTCGGCGGTGTGAACCCGCGCAAGGCGGGCACCTCCGTCGACATCGACGGCAACGAGATCCCCGTCTTCGGCACGGTCGCCGAGGCCATGGAGAAGACGGGTGCCAACGTATCCGTCCTCTTCGTGCCGCCGGCCTTCGCCAAGGTCGCCGTCGTCGAGGCCATCGACGCCGAGATCCCGCTCGCGGTCGTCATCACCGAGGGCATCGCCGTCCACGACTCCGCGGCCTTCTGGGCGTACGCGAAGTCGAAGGGCAACAAGACGCGGATCATCGGCCCGAACTGCCCGGGTCTGATCACCCCCGGCCAGTCGAACGCCGGCATCATCCCGGGCGACATCACGAAGCCGGGCCGTATCGGCCTGGTCTCGAAGTCAGGCACGCTGACCTACCAGATGATGTACGAGCTCCGGGACATCGGCTTCTCGTCGGCCGTCGGCATCGGTGGCGACCCCGTCATCGGTACGACGCACATCGACGCGCTGGCCGCGTTCGAGGCCGACCCCGACACCGACCTGATCGTGATGATCGGTGAGATCGGCGGCGACGCCGAGGAGCGCGCGGCCGACTTCATCAAGGCCAACGTGACGAAGCCGGTCGTCGGCTACGTCGCCGGCTTCACCGCGCCCGAGGGCAAGACGATGGGCCACGCCGGCGCCATCGTCTCCGGCTCCTCCGGCACGGCCGCGGCGAAGAAGGAGGCCCTTGAGGCCGCCGGCGTCAAGGTCGGCAAGACGCCGACCGAGACGGCGAAGCTGGCGCGCGCGATCCTCGCCGGCTGAGCGGCTTCTCGGAGGCGCTCTTGGCCGAACGTCTGGTGGGCTCGTACCCCTTGCCGGGGTGCGGGCCCACTGGCGTTTCCCGGGGCAGGTGGGCAGGGCCCTCGCCCGTGCTGGTACGGCAGCACGGCACCAGCAAGTAGCCCCGACAGGCAACGTTCGCCCCGTCGCGACGCCCGCCACGCACTCTCGCCGCACCAGCCGAAAGCCCCAGTACGTCCGGTACGAGGACTTCCGGCCCGGCACGCCGCGAGCACGCACCGGACGCCGCTCCTTGATGGGCAAACGTCGTTTGCCGAGGCACTAATGACTTTGTGGGACCAGTCGCTCGGCGCCGTTCGTCGTTTCCGACTTGAGCTTTTCGCGCAGTTCCAGTTGACGGTGCGAGAGCGTGCCCGGAGCCGGCGGGGGCGGTACGCCGCGCACGGCCTCGCCCGGAGGCACCGGCGGCTCGTAGCGGTCCGGGGCCGTTGTGAGCGTGAGCGCCGTCGAACCGATCAGCAGGGTCGTGAAGGCGAGGGCCGCGCGGGTCCAGAGGCGGGCGCGGCGTTCGCTGTCCGAGCGCACGACGGCAGGTTTCGCGGTCACCTGGAACCGCTCCCTGCTCGCGAGTTGCATCAGCCGTCGCCGCAGCGTGGGCGGATCCGCCAGGTTCGGGAGACGCTCGGCGATGGCCTCGCGCGCATACAGCAGCCGGTTCGCCGCCGCACGTGTGCTCGCCTGCGTCTCGGCCGCGGTGTCCGGCAGGCCGAGGCCGAGCCCGTCGTGGAGGAGCAGTGTGCGCCGGTACGCGGGCGGCAGGTCCAGCAGTACGGAGAGCAGGCGGCGGTCGGCCCGGGCCGGCGGGGATTCCGGGTTACGGCTGCGGGGGCGCAGCTGGTGCCAAGGTGACATCGCGTACTCGTGTGCCGCCGCCCGTACCCACCCTGCGGGGTCCGGGTCGACCGCCACCTCGGGCCAGCGCCGCCAGGCCAGTTGGAACGCCCGCTCCATGGATTCACGCGCCAGCTTGCGGCGCCCGGTGAGGAGATACGTCTGCCGTACGAGGGTGTGGGCGCAGAAGACGTAAAGCTCGTCGAAGGCCTGAGCAGGGGTCAGGGTGGCGGTGGGATGCTCGGGGTCGGGGCCTTCGGCGGCCGGGAGTTCTGCCGTGTCGGGCAAGGCGTCGGCGGGCTCGAGGGGGCCCCCTCCCGTCTCGACCTCGGGCTTCGTCCCGACCTCGGCGCCGGCCCCGGCCCCGGCCATGGAAGCGGACGGGAAAACGGATGCGTAAGTGGGAATGGAAGTGGATGCGGCCTCAATGGTCGGTGCGGCCTCGGTGATTGATGCGGCTTTGGTGATTGGTGCGGCCTTGGCGGTGCTTGCGGCCTCCGTGAGTGGTGCGGTCTCGGTGGTGCTTGCGGTTTTGGTAGTTGATGCGGTCTGGGTGGTGGGTGCGGTCTCGGTGCTGGGTGAGGGCGCATGCAGCAGCTCTGCGTACGCTTCCCGCCTGTGCCCCCGCGGTGAGGAGCGGCCGGCCTCCCAGGAGCGCACCGTCTCGGTGGTCACGCCCAACATGACGGCGACCTGAGCCTTGCTCAGCGAGCTTGCCTCGCGCAGGCGACGACGTTTTCTTGGGGGTGGCAGCGGACTGACAGGGTTCTGTGTCACTAGGTGCGCCTTCGTGTGTGCGAGTACATAAACGTATATTGGGCGACACGTCCCAGGTTTGCCTGTTGCGCCGGGAATGCATGGGTCATTGGGAGCATGGCGGGCGTGACCCACATGACCGACCGCAGCCCCTCGTTGCCGCCCCTGCTCAGCCGGACGCGTGACTGGTCGTCCGGACTGGGCGCCGGACTCATGCTCGGCGCGCTCGCGGCAGCTGCGGGGCTCGGTTCGTTCGCCACGCTCGTCATGTTCCTGTGGATCAGCTCGCCCTACCCGGACAGTGGTCCGGGCGGGGCGCTGCACCTCGCCGCCGCGCTGTGGTTGCTCGCGCACGGCGCCGATCTCATCCGCACCGACACGCTCTCCGGTGTGCCCGCGCCTGTAGGCGTCACCCCGCTGCTGCTGATCGCGCTGCCGGCGTGGCTGGTGCATCGGGCGGCGCGCGACGCGGCGGAGAGGGACGAGGGGGAGAGAAGCGAGGGGGAGAGGGATGAGGAAGAGAGCGCGATGGCCGCCGTCCGTGGCGCGTGGGGCGGCGTGGTGGCGGGCTACCTGTCGGTCGGCGCGTCTGCCGCGCTGTACGCCTCGGGTGGTGAGCTGCGCCCGTCGTGGTGGGCGGTGGCCGTATGGCCGCCGCTGCTCGTCGTGGTCGCGGCGGGTGCCGGGGTGTGGACAGCGTACGGGCGCCCGCACGGGACCCTGCCACCACTCGTGCGCCGTGCTCTCGACGCCCTTCCCGCCGGTGTACGCCGCCTTCTCGCCGACGGTGTTTTCGCGACGGCCGGGCACGCCGCGGGGGCCGGGGCGGCGGTGCTCGTCGGGGGCGGAGCCGTGCTCGTGGGTACGTCGTTGGTGTGGCACGGTGGGTCGACGGGTGAGTCGTTCCTGCAGCTCACCGAGGCGTGGTCGGGGAGGTTCGCCGTACTGCTGCTGGCGCTGGCGCTCCTGCCGAACGCGGCCGTGTGGGCCGCGGCGTACGCGCTCGGGCCGGGCTTCCTCCTTGGCACCGGGCACGCGACGGGGCCGCTGATGTCGTCTCCCGCGCCGATGTTGCCGCCCTTCCCGCTGCTGGCCGCGGTACCGGGGGCGGGTCCGGGGACGCCGCCGAACTGGGCCGCGGGAGCGGTGCCGCTGGCCGCGGGGGTGGCGGTGGCCTGGTTTGTGGTGGCGGCGGGGGTGCCGAGGGTGCCTGGACGTGGGGGCTCGGGGCCGGTGGGCGGACCGTCAATCCGTGGCGGGCGGACCG
>CBFGQM010000318.1:0-6123 GCA_965650905.1 uncultured Streptomyces sp.
CCTAGTACACCGGCTTCTCGGGCTCGATCTGGTTGACCCAGCCGATCACGCCGCCACCGACATGCACCGCGTCCGCGAAACCAGCGGACTTGAGCACGGCCAGGACTTCCGCACTGCGGACGCCCGTCTTGCAGTGCAGGACAATCTTCTTGTTCTGCGGCAGGCTCTCCAGGGCGGTGCCCATGAGGAACTCGTTCTTCGGGATCAGCCTGGCGCCGGGAATCGAGACGATCTCGTACTCGTTGATCTCGCGAACGTCGATGATCTCGATGTTCTCGCCGTCGTCGATCCACTCCTTGAGCTGCTTGGGAGTGATCGTCGAGCCGGCGGCCGCCTCCTGGGCCTCTTCGGAGACGACGCCGCAGAAGGCCTCGTAGTCGATGAGCTCGGTGACGGTGGGGTTGTCGCCGCAGACGGCGCAGTTCGGGTCCTTACGGATCTTCACCTGGCGGTACTGCATCTCCAGGGCGTCGTAGATCATCAGGCGGCCCACGAGCGGCTCCCCCGTACCGGTGAGGACCTTGATCGCCTCGGTCACCTGAATAGAACCGATGGACGCGCACAGCACGCCCAGGACGCCGCCCTCGGCGCAGGAGGGGACCATACCCGGCGGCGGGGGCTCCGGGTAGAGGCAGCGGTAGCAGGGGCCGTGCTCGGACCAGAAGACGGAGGCCTGGCCGTCGAAGCGGTAGATCGAGCCCCAGACATACGGCTTGTTGAGGAGCACGCACGCGTCGTTGACCAGGTAGCGGGTCGCGAAGTTGTCCGTGCCGTCGACGATCAGGTCGTACTGGCTGAAGATCTCCATCACGTTGTCGGCCTCGAGCCGCTCTTCGTGAAGGATCACGTTGACGTACGGGTTGATGCCGAGCACGCTGTCGCGGGCCGACTGGGCCTTGGACCGGCCGATGTCGGCCTGGCTGTGGATGATCTGACGCTGCAGGTTCGACTCGTCGACCTCGTCGAACTCCACGATGCCGAGCGTGCCGACGCCCGCCGCGGCCAGGTACATCAGCGCCGGCGAGCCCAGGCCGCCGGCGCCCACACAGAGCACCTTGGCGTTCTTCAGCCGCTTCTGCCCGTCCATCCCCACATCGGGGATGATCAGGTGGCGGGAGTACCTGCGGACCTCGTCTACGGTGAGCTCAGGAGCTGGCTCGACCAGGGGTGGCAGCGACACGGGGACTCCGTTGGTCGGTCAATCACTACGGTTGTTCTTCCCGTAACACTGCCACGCCCTTCTTCATTCCGAGACACCCGTTCCGACCAGCGAGACGATTTCGTCCCAGTAGCGGGCATGGTTTCCCACGGGTCGGCGCGTTCGCAGCGGTCCGTCCGGTCGGTGACGTAGATCGTCGAGGCACCCTGCCGGCGGGCGATGCGCAGCGCCTCCTCGAGAGGGCCACGGGGCACGCTGTGCACGAAGTGGCAGAAGCGCCCGGGCGGACAAATCGGCGGTCCACTCCGCCACCTGCGACCAGCGACGCCCCGCCGCAGCCGGGCAGTGCGAGCGCGAATGCCGAAGCCGAGTCCTGCATCGGTGCTCGCGATGACCGTTGCGGCGCTGGTCAGATACGGCATGCCGCCTCCATCCAGATGTCGGCGAGGGACTCTTCGAGGTTGATCCGGGGTCGCCAGCCGAGCCGGTCGCGTGCGGTGCGCACGTCGGCCTGCTGCCAGTTGCCGCAGCCGTCCGGGTAGGGGTACGCGGTCGCGGCCGTGTGCTCTGGTTCGGATCGCGGGTGCCCGATGGCCGACCTGATCGGTGAGAGCGGTGCGTCAAGTTCGTACAGCGCGCCGCCGTAGCCGGCCACGCGCGCGAGGACGGCGGCCGCGTCCCGGAGGCGTACGGCACGTCCGGAGCCGATGTTGATGACGCCCTGTGCGGCGGAGAGCGAGGCGGCGTGGACGGCCCGCGCGACATCACGTACGTCGATGAAGTCGCGCTGCACGCCGAGTCCGCCGAGCTTGAGTTCGCCGTCGCCGGACTGCATGGCGCGCCGCATGGCTTCGGCGAGGCGGCCGAGGGGCGAGCCGGCGGGGGTGCCGGGTCCAGCGGGCGAGAACACGCGCAGGACGACGGCGTCCAGGCCGGAGCCCAGAACGAGCTCCGTGCCGGCGAGCTTACTGACCCCGTACGGGCCGCCGGGGCGCGGCACGGCGTCCTCGGCCGTGCAGGAGCCGGGCTGGCTGGGGCCGTACTCGGCGCCGCAGCCGATCTGGACGAGGCGTGCCCGGCAGCCACTGCGGCGTAGGGCCTCACAGACTGTGGCCACGGCCACGGTGTTGTGCCGGGTCAGCTCGCGGGCGCCGCCGCGAGTGGCGCCGGCGCAGTTGATGACGACGCCGGGGTGCACCGCGTCCAGGAAGCGGGTGAGCGCGCCCGGGCTGCCGCTGGCGAGGTCGAAGCGTACGTCCGCGTCGTCGCCCCGGCCGAGAGCGGTGAGCTGCACCGCCGGGTCGGCGAGCAGGCGGTCGGCGACGAACCGGCCCAGGTATCCGTTGGCTCCGATCAGCAGCACCCTCATCGGGCGGCTCCCGGGGTGGATTCTCCGATGCGGAGGGTGATCATTCGTGTTCTCCTTCAGGAGTGCTGCCGTGGTGTCGTCAGGACGGCCCGCGGAGTGTGACCCGCGGGAGGTGTGCGCTCGGCACAGGGCTTCGGCACCGAGCTGAGATGCGGTTCGTGGCGTCCCGCCGCGTCCGGGTGATGCCCGGTTCACGGCGTCCCGACGCGGTCCGCGTGGGCCGAGGCCCGGGTGAGCCTGCTGGTCGCGTGGACCAGCAGCACAAGCGCCGCGGCCCCGCACACGAGGGCGGGCACGACGCCGGGCCCCCAGAGGCCGACCGCGGTCTCAACGGGCACGGCCAGGAAGGAACAACCGGGCAGGCGGCCCGCGAAGGCAGTCGCGAGAGCCGTCGCCTCGGTCGCGCCGACGGCGGCGAGTACGACGGCGGGGGCGTGCGGGAAGCCGTGCGCGGTGAGCAGCCGGGCGGGCAGCAGAAGCGCGCCGAGTCCGGCGGCTTGGGCGAACCCGACAGACTCGCCCAGCACGGCCCGGCACAGCGCGAGCAGCCCGCCCAGGGCACAGAGGAACAGCCCGAACATGCCCAGGAGCAGCGGCTTCACGGAGGCGGTGAACTCCTCCAGGCCTCGGCTGGCGGCCAGCCTGCGCCGGGCGCGTACGGCGAAGAGGTGGACGCACCATGCCGCCGGGGCGCAGGCCAGGGTGAGGGCCAGGACGGACGCGAGGGCCATCGGCCAGGGGCCGTTGGGGCCGCCGTTGGGCAGGCCGATCGGTCCGCCCGCGATGCCGGCGCTGAGCAGTCCGTCGCCGAGGACCGCGTACACGAGGAGCCAGCATGTCCACGCGCGCGTGCCCGTTGTCGTGCGCCACGCGCGCGTGATGTGCAGGGGGCCGCGGCGGAGGGTCACGCGCAGTCCCAGGGCGACGGCGAGGGCGCCCACGACCGCGACCAGGAGACGCGTCTGCCCCTCCGTGAGCCGCAGCCCGGTCACTGCCGCCGCGCACAGGGCGCCCGGCAGCAGGGCGAGGAGGGCACGGTCGGCGCTCACCGTCGGGACGTCGGCCGCCGCCGCCGGGACGTCGGGTGCCGCCGCCGGGGCCGTCTCGCCGTCGCGGGGCACGCGCGCGTACATCTCCTCCGCCAGCGAGAAGACGTCCCGGTGCCGGAAGCGAGCAGCGGTCCGATCGGTCACGCCGTGCGCCTCCAACTCCGCCGCGATCTCCAACGGATCCACGGCCCGTGTGCACAGCGCGCGGTGACGGTGCATCAGGGCTTTCACGGGGTCCACGGTGCCTCGGCGAGTGGGGGGCTTACGGTCGTCCTGGACTTCGTTCGTGGGGAAGGTTTGTGCCGACGGCACACGGGAGTCGGCCGCCGGCGCCGGGGCGGTGGACGCGTCGGCCCGGCCCGAAATTTCGGCGGCGGAACCGTCCGGCGTGCCCGCGGCGGCTCGCGCCCCTGTGGTCATAAGCCAGTCCTCCGAGCGCGCGTCCGATGCTCCGGGTCCTCCCGGCGGCCGGGGCAGGTCCTTGTAGGGTCGCCGCGTGCTCATCGCGGCCCCTCCCCGGCGGGCACCGGCTCCTGAGCCGAGCAGGAGACTGCCGGATCCGGGGCGTTCGAGGCTTCCGAACTGCTCCAGGCCGCGGGGGCTGTCGAGGGGGATCGCCGCGCCGCCCACCTCGGTGTGCCGCCCGCCGCCACGAGGCGCGTCCCCGGCTCGGCCCTCCGCCCGGGCACATGTGCCTCGGCCCGTACGGTGAACGGCAGGGGCTCACCCGTACCGTCGACGCCGAGTCGACGCTCAGGCTCATGAGAGACTATTTCCAGATAAATGCTGTCGAAGGCTGCGATGTTCTGCTCGACGGTGAACAGTTCGAGGGCACGCGCGCGTGCCGCCGCTCCCAGGCGTTCGCGGCGCTCGGGGTCGCGCAGCAGGGCGACGCACGCCTCGGCGAGCGCGCGCGGATTGCGCGGCGGCACCACCAGACCCGTACCGCCGATGACCTCCACGACTGCGCCGACGTCCGTGGACACCGTGGCGCGCCCGCAGAACATCGCCTCGACGAGGCTGATCGGGAAGCCCTCGACGACGCTCGACAGGACGACCACGGCCCCGGTCGCGTATGCCTCGGCGACGCTCGGCATCTGCGGCCCGCCGATCTCCTCGAAGGAGACCGGGTTGTCGCCGACCGCGTGCAATCCTTCCGCCTCGTCGGGAAAGAGCTGGGCCGCCAGGGCCTTGCAGTGGGCGAGATAGGACGCACCGTCCGACCCCTCGACGGGCGCGCCGACGATCCGCAGCATCGCCCTGGGCTGCTCCTTGCGGATCTCCGCGAAGGCGTGCAGCAGCGAGATCAGATCCTTGGCGGGCTCGATCCGCCCGACCCAGACCAGCGTGACCGGATCGGCGCATCCCCCTCGCTCGCCCACGTCCCAGAAGCGGGACGCGTCCATGCCCGGATAGACCGTACGGAGTTTGGCGCGGTCGGCGCCGCACCGCTCCTGCCAGCGGCGGGCGTGCATGTTGCCGGGCGTGATGAGCGCGGCCTGCCGGTAGACCTCGGCCGTGAGCCGACCGTGGAACGCCGCTAGCAGAGCCCGAGCCGAAGGCGACGGCTCACGAGAACCACCAGGACGACCAGAACAACGCGAGCCACGACAGCAGCGGCAGCCACGGCAGGAGCCACACGAACCACCCATACCAGCAGGGCCGCTGGCGCCGTGAGAGCCTCGCGCGCTCAGATAGTGCGCCCGTAACTGCACCCCGTACTCCGTGACCAGCAGCGGCACCCCCGAGAAACGCCGTGCGAGCAGCCCGGGCACAGCCACCGCGCCACCGGACGTGGCGTGGCACAGGTCGACGGAACCGAGCCCGCCCGCCTCCGCGTACCAGTCGAGCGACAGGGGGCGCAGGGTGCGCTCCACCTGGGCGGCGACAGTCAGCAGGTCGAGTACGCGTGCGTCCCGGGCCGGGCGCAGGGCGCCGGGCGCACGACAGGCGCTCTCGAGGGCGCGTACCGCTGCCTCGGAGCGCAGGGCGCCGACCAAACCGCCGCCCTCGTCGCGGGCGAGCTCCGCAAGCCCGTACAGCGCACTGCCGAAACGGTCCGCCATACCCGCGCCGGCATCCCCGAAGCCGCCGCCCGCGCAAACAGCCGCCGCCAACTCCCCATAGCACTCGGCGAACCGTCGCCGCGCCCGTCGTCCGTACCCGACACCGTCGTCGTCCGCGGTCCACAGCGGCACGGTGCGGACGCGGCTGACCCGGGGAGGGAGCGGGATCGAGCCCGCGTCCTCCTGGCGCCCGCTCGGGCCGAGTGCGTAGATGTCGAAATCATGGTGTTTGAGCCCGCGCACGAGCCGGTCGCACCAGAGCCTGGCGTCACCGCTCACATATGGATAGCCACCCTCCGTAAGCAGTCCGATGCGCACGAGTACACCTCTGATCTCCCGTATGGGGAGCCGCCGTTGATACGACGGCTCGCAGCGGGGACGAACGTACGCGGACATGGCGGTGGGGGGGGGGTGCGGTTTGCGAGGCGCCCCCACAAAGGGGGGTATCGGGGCAAAATAACCGGGGGGGGGGGGGTTTTT
>CBFGQM010000319.1:0-6116 GCA_965650905.1 uncultured Streptomyces sp.
TGGCACGCACGCTCGCCGCGTTGTCGGGCACGCCCCGATACGTCCAGTATCGGGGCGACCCTCCGCCTTGCGATCGCACGCACCAGACGCCGCCGGGCCCGCCCTACGGACGGACGACGCCACTTTCGAAACACGCCCTCATGCGCGCCGCCGGACAGGACCCGGGCCCCGTCCTCGTCGTGCCCACCCTGGAGGCCCCGGACGCCGCGAAGGCCCGGGGCGCGCCCCCGCTGACGCTGCGCGACTGGACGGACGGCCGGGACCTCTGTCTGGCGGGCCGCTTCGGAGTACGCATCGAGGACATGGTGACGGTCACGCAGGACGGCGGACGCCGCCTCAACAACACCCCCCGGCAGATGGCCATCGTCCACTGACCGCGATGACACGAGACCGAGACCCGAACGGCGACGGCGCGACCATGACGCAGGCAGCGACACCCACCGCGGACACCGTGCGACGGCTCGTCCGCTCCCTCCTTCCGGACGGCGGCAGATCCGACATCCGGCCCGTCGGCGAGGGCGGAAGCGGGCACTTCACCTGGTTCGTCGGCACGCACCATGTGCTGAGGCTCGCTCCGGACCGTGACTCCTCCGTGCGCCAGCGGCGCGAGCTGCGGCTGCGTGACGTGGTGCGTCCGCACCTTGGGGTCGCCGTCCCGGTGAGCATCGCGCACGGCGAGTGGGCGAGCGGCCTGACCTACACGCTCGACACTCTCATCCCAGGCGGCTGTGGCGAGCGGCACGACGTCTCCGCGGTGGGCGAGGCCGACCTGGGCGGGCTGCTCACCGGACTGCGCGAGGTACCCGTACGCCAGGCCGAGGCGCTTGGTGTGCCCCGAGCCGTGCCCCGGTCCCTTCAGGCGCTGCGGGCCGCCGCCGCGGGCGCCGCCGAACGGCTCGCCAGGACCGACGAGTTCGACTCCGACCGGCTCCTCCAGCTCACCGCACCCGCCGCCGTCCAGCTCGCCGCGCAGCCCCAAACCGCCGTACTCGTCCACCACAACGTCACGGGCGAGCACCTCGTGGTGAGGGCCGACGGGCGCGTTGGCGGCATCCTCGGCTGGACCGACGCGGTGGTCGGCGACCCCGCCGAGGACATCGCCGGCCTCGCCCTCGCCGTCGGCGCCCCCGCGGCCGTCCGCGCGGCGACCCTCGCAGGGTACGGCGCCCGCCCCTGCCTGCGCGGCCTGTGGCTGGCCCGCTGCGACACGCTGATCCGCCTCGCCGACGGCCTCCAGGGCAACGACACCGGCCCCCTGCCGCTGCTGCACTCCCAACTGGACCACTCCTGGGAACCGATCCTCCTGGAACGGGTCACGGATCTGCGGGAAGACGACTGATCAGGGCTGCGTCAGCACCACGCACGACTCGCCTGGCAGGCTCAACAGGCCGTCCGCCCCCGGAACTTCGACCGGCTCCCACGCGGCCAGCACACGCGCGTGGCCGGTGCCGAGCGGGATCGACGCGGGCTCCCTGCCGAGGTTCACGGCCACCTTGACGTCGCCGCGGCGGAACGCGAGCCAGCGGGCGCCCTCGTCGTAGGCGACCTTGACGTCCGCGAGGTCGGGGTCCGGGAGGTCGGACTGGGCGTGCCGGAGGGCGATGAGTTCCCGGTACCAGGCGAGCACGCGCGCGTGGAGCCCGTTCTCCGGCTCGGACCAGTCCAGGCAGGAACGGTCGCGGGTCGCCGGGTCCTGGGGATCCGGGACGTCCTCCTCGGCGCAGCGGTGCGCCGCGAACTCCCGCCGCATGCCCCGCCGTACCGCCTTGGCCGGCTGGGGATCCGTGGGGTCGGCGAAGAACTGCCAGGGCGTGTTCGCCGCCCACTCCTCGCCCATGAACAACATCGGCGTGAACGGCGCGGTGAGCGTCAGCGCGGCCGCGCAGGCCAGCAGACCGGGGGACAGGGTGGCCGAGAGCCGGTCGCCCTGGGTGCGGTTGCCGACCTGGTCGTGGGTCTGCGCGTAGCCGAGGAGGCGGTGTGCGGAGACCCGCGTACGGTCCAGGGGGCGGCCATGGCAGCGGCCGCGGAAGGTGGAGTACGTGCCGTCGTGGAAGAAGCCGCCCGTCAGCGTTTTCGCGAGGGCCGCGAGCGGGGCCCGGGCGAAGTCCCCGTAGGAGCCCTGCGTCTCACCGGTGAGCGAGGTGTGCAGGGCGTGGTGGAAGTCGTCGTTCCACTGCGCGTGCAGCCCGAGCCCGTTCTCCTTGCGGGACGTGATCAGCCGCGGGTCGCCCAGGCCCGACTCGGCGACGAGGAAGAGCGGCCGGCCCACGTCCTCGGAGAGGACGTCCACCGTGCCCGACAGCTCCTCCAGGAAGTGGCACGCGCGCGTGTCGCGCAACGCGTGCACGGCGTCCAGACGCAGCCCGTCGAGCCGGTAGTCGCGCAGCCACGCCAGAGCGCTGCCGATCAGATACGCGCGCACCTCGTCCGAGCCGGTCGCGTCCAGGTTGACGGCCGCACCCCAGGGCGTGTGACGCGCGTTGGCCACATAGGGCCCGAACGCGGGCAGATGGCCCCCGGAGGGTCCGAAGTGGTGGTGCACGACGTCCAGGACGACACCGAGCCCGAGCTCATGCGCCCGGTCGACGAAGCGCTTCAGGGCCTCGGGTCCGCCGTACGGCTCATGCACCGCCCACAGCGAGACCCCCTCGTACCCCCAGCCGTGCCGCCCCGGGAACGGGCACAGCGGCATCAACTCGACGTGTGTGACACCCAGTTCCGAGAGATGCCCAAGCCGCTCGGCGGCCGCGTCCAGGGTGCCCTCCCGGGTGTACGTCCCCACGTGCAGCTCGTACAGCACCGCGCCCGGCAGCCCGCGCCCGGACCACTCGGCGCGCCACGCGTAGCGCTCGTGATCGACCACGGCGCTCAGCCCGTCGGGCCCGTCGGGCTGCCGCCGCGAGCGCGGGTCGGGCAGCACCGGGCCGTCGTCCACCGCGAACCCGTAGCGCGTCCCGTCCGTCGCCTCCGCCTCACCCGTCCACCAGCCCGCGCGCTCCGGATCGCGCTCCAGCGCATGCGTGGTGCCCGCGCAGTGGAGCGTCATGCGGTCGGCCTGTGGTGCCCACACCTCGAACTGCACGAACGGTTCTCCCTCGTCTGTTCACCGTGGTCTCGCCGGTCCCATGGTGCGTCAAACACGATCAATTCGCCGTTGCATCCGCCTGATCGAAGGGCTGAACCTGGTTTTGTTCGCGTACCGACCCAGAGGTGTCTCAAGTTCATCGTTTTCTGGACACTCCGGCCCCGCTGACCGACAATCACCTGCGTGACGTCGTCCTTCGAGTTCGAGACCTACCCGGCACGGCTGTCGGACGCCGAGCGTGACAGGGCGTTGAGTGTGCTCCGAGAGGGCGTCGCTCTGGGCAGGCTCTCGCACAACACGTTCGTCCAGCGGATGGAGCTCGCGCTCGCCGCCCGCACGCCCGACGAACTCGCCGCGCTCACCGCAGACCTGCGCACCGAGAGCCGCTGGTCGCGCCTGGTGTTCGGCGCCGTGGCGGGGTTCTCCGGCTTCACCGTACGGCTGCGCAGGGCCTGGCAGGCCGAGCGGCTCCCCAAGCTGCTGCTGCCCCGTCCCGACAGCCCGTACCCGCTGCGCATCGGCCGCGACCCGGCCAGCGGCCTCAGGCTCAGCCACGAGACGGTGTCCCGCGTACACGCCGAACTCATCCGCCAAGGTGGCCTGTGGGTGCTGCGCGACCTCGGCTCGACCAACGGCACGTCCGTGAACGGCCGGCGCGTGATCGGCCCGGCCGTCGTCCAGGACGGCGATCAGGTCAGCTTCGGGCGGATGGTCTTCCGGCTCGCCAGGGACTGACTACCACGACGGACACCAGGCGCGCTGGATCCCGGTCGCGCGGCAGGTCGAGTTCCGGGCGGGGTGCTCCACGCGTGCGAACCGGCGGGGTGGCGCTCGTCCGGTACCACGCTCCGACGCCCGCTCCGTCCGGCCGTATACGCCGCCGACGCGTGCCGAAGCGCCGTTCGAGTGAGTGTGGCTGCGCCCCGGGGCCCCAAGTGCCGATGCATGGGGCATGACGAAAACGATGATCGCGGTACGGGCCTGCCTGTCGGCCGCCTGTGCCCTCCTCGCGATGGGACCGGTCCCTGCCGCCGCCCAGATGGCGACAACTCGGGACCCGTCCCCGGCCAGCTGGCTCTACGTCACGGTCACCCGGGGCGAGGGCGCCTCCGGCCACACGCGTGGCACGCTGCTGGTCTGTGATCCGCCACAGGGACGCGCCTACGTGGTACGGGCCTGCGAGGACCTCCGGGCCACCGACGGTGACATCACCCGGATCCCGCCCCAGGACGCCTTCTGCCCGATGGTCCACGCGCCGGTGACCGCGTCCGCGCGAGGCAGGTGGCACGGTCGCCTCGTCGGCTACACGAAGACCTTCACCAACTCCTGTGCGATGGCGGCGCAGACGGGGTCCGTGTTCATGATGTCCGACCGAGCCGGCTCGGCGTCGCGGAGTTGAGTCGTTGAGTCGTTGAGTCGTTGCGGCGTGAGGTACGCAGGCGGGCCTCACGCCGCGAGGTCCCGGGCGTGTCGCGCCGCCGGTCGCCCACGGACAGCAGGTGCAGGGGCCGCCCCGCACGCGAGACACCGACCTGTCTGACGCAGCACAGGCCGGGCCGGTGAGCGGCCAGCACCCGGGCGGACGAGACCGGTTCGGTCACACCGGGGTAGCGCGGTTCCGGCAGGAGACTCACCGTGCCTGTGCAGTGAGCGGGTGTGCGTCCGTGCGCTGGAACGCCCCGGACTATTCCCTGTCCTGTCAGCCCGGCGCCGCACTGCGCGGCAGTCCACGGACTGGATGACGGGTCAAGGAGCACCGACGGCATGAAGGCGCGTTCGCGGTCCACCCGGAGCTCATGCCCGCGAGCGGTCGCCGTCTCCGTCGCCCATCCGCTCCAGGAGTACCACCGTCAACCGCCGCCGCTTGTGGCGACGGTGGCCCGGGTCTCCCCGAAAGTGATGGAACCAGCCATGACTTACCTCCCTCTTACCGATCGACCCGTGCATACGCCGTATGCCGAACCAGCGGGACCAAGGAAACTCCTAGGAATCAGGGGGAGTAGGAGGAAAATGTGCTCAAGATAGTGCACCGCCATCTGGGACAGATGGTGGCGGGTGCGGCCATCGCGGTCGCCGGTACCGCCGCGATGGTCGCCATCACGCTGCCGGGCTCGGCGGACGCCGAGGACTCCGGTGGCGGTACGGGGGCCGGTCAGACCGCACAGCAGCAAGGTCAGAGCCAGGAGCAGGGGCAGACCGCCGCACAGCCGGGTGTCGTCGAGCAGGCGCCGACGGAGGGCGAGACGGGCGAGGGACGCGATCCACTGACGGACGACGAGACGGAGCGCGTCGAGCGGCTGGCCCTGGACCGGCAGCTGCTGCGCTCCAGCAAGAACGTCGAGGGGGACCAGGGACCGCAGCGCATCACCGTCGACCTCGCGGAACCCGAGACCGGCGAACTGGACGACCCGGACGCGTCGCGCCGCGCCGAGGTGTCGTTCTACGACTACGAGGACAACTCGCTCGTCACCAGGACCGTCAACCTCGACACCGGCAAGATCGAGCAGACCGACACCCAGCGCGGTGTCCAGCCGCCGCTCAGCCGTGACGAGAACGTCGAGGCCGCGCGGCTCCTGATCGCCGACCGGCTCGGCGCCGGCCTGAAGGCGGACTACAAGGACGCGACCGGCAAGGAGCTGACCACTCCCGACCAGCTGTTGCTCAACAGCATGGTCTTCCGGGCGAACCAGGGGACACCGGCCGCGCTCGCCGACTGCGGCCGGAACCGTTGTCTCCGTCTGTTCGTGAAGGTCAAGAACGGGCCCTGGATCGACAGCCGTGACCTGGTGATCGACCTCAGCGCCCGCAAGGTCGCCAAGCTCGGCTGACCGCACCCGTCCACCTTTTCCACTCATGCCTTTCTGTAAGGAAGTCATTTCTCCATGCACGTGAACAGAATCAGCCGCGCTCGCAGCCGGACGGCGGTGGGCCTCTCGGTGGCCGCGCTGACCGTCGGCGCGACAACGGCCGCAGGGCCCGCCGCCGCTCAGCCCAGCTCCCGACCCGAGGCCGCCCCCGCGGCGGCCGC
>CBFGQM010000320.1:0-6097 GCA_965650905.1 uncultured Streptomyces sp.
CGGAACTCGTCACCCGCACCATCACCCTGCACCTACTCAAGCCTCCCACTTCCTAGGTCATGGCCATTGCCGTCAGGCCGGGCGGATGGAGGCCCCAGGGCCGGGATCTCCGGGCCCCTCAATAGGCAGATGCAGTCCCAATACGCAGACGAACAGCCAAAGTCCCCGGTGGATGGGTTGCCCTTGGACGACATCCCAACCACCAGGGAGCCCCGCCTTCCCCCACGCTCCACTCAACACCAATCAGCCCGCAGCCGACCGGGCTGGAAACCAATCACGGGCGGGAAAACCCCGGATACTCCTCAGTCCGGGGTACAGCCGCCGGTGACATTGTCACCCGTATATCTGGAATCGCCGAGCGCATCGACCAGAAAACAGTGATCCCGATCAAGTGGGTACACATCTGTCAAGTCACCACCATCAGATTTGATAGTCACCCTGACTTTCCCGCCGTCGCCACCGTTTGTGAAATACCATAGCGCATAATCGCCGCTTTTGTTGGCTTCCCTCCAGCGGTAGACTGAGTGGCCCTGACCGTCCATCAGCCATGCCTCAGCCGTCCAAAGGGGAGCGCCATGGGTCGCTATGTGAATGAAGTGCCTGTGGCCCGCGTCGGGATCCGCCGATTTCGCCGCCGGTGGGGGAGCCTTCTGGTCTGCGTTGGCCGATGGCAGCATGGCTATGACGGTCCCGCCGGTGGATAGTGCCGCTACGATCGCCGCGAGCCGGATTCTCTTGTTCTTTAAGTTCCTCTTGGCCACGTCCTGCTCCGTCTCTTGAGAGTTTGCTGTGGGTTTCTTTTGAGGATTATTCGGACGGGTTCGCGGCATCGACAGAGTCAAATGTCCCTACCGGCGGGTTACTTGAGGTGTCGTCGCTCACACCGCACGACTCGCTGCTCCTGCCCGGGGCCGAGCCCGGCGGGCACGGCCCGCCATGAGCAGGCTGTGGGCGCGGCGGCCGCGGTTCCTTGAAGTAGATCTTTTGCAGGCCTGCGGTGGTGACTTGCTGCAATTGCTGTTCGGTGGCGCTTGATTCCTGGGCGTCGAAGAGGTGGGCGGGGTACTCAGGTGGCAGTGCCATGGTGAGGTGGCGCAGCCGGACGTGGTCGGTGGTGCCGGCGGTGGCGGTGTGGTCGAAGGGGGCGCGCGTGTCGACGACGATGCCGCCGCCGGTGGTGGCGGCCTGCTGTTTCGCTTTGGCCGCCGAGTAGCCGAGAGGGGTCTCCCCCCGAGGCCTTCATCCGCACGTGACGATCTCTCGTCATACGGCTCTTTGGGCTTTGCCCGTCGTGACCGGGGACGTGTTGGTTCGTCCCGGACAAACCTTCGCGGCGCGAGCGATGCCCAGTGAGGGTATTGAAGGAGATGAGTGGGGCGCCTGGGCTGTGCTGAACGTGCGTCAGAGGCGAACGTGGAATTACCGTCCAGGTACGGCTCGCGGTGACGGAGTGCACGTGGTGGGCGCCGGAGTCACGCCTGGCCGAGGAGAGCGTGAAAGTCGCTCGCAGGGTGAAGAGGCGCAGGTGATGCGGATGCCGAGCAGGCGATGGGGCATGCGTAATTGCAGAGAGGCCGGTGCCCCGTTCGTCACGCGGGGCGGATGGAGACCGAGGGGCGGGTATCTCCGGGCCCTTCAATAAACAGATGCAGTCCCCGATACGCAGACGAACAGCCGAAGTCCCCGGTGAACATGGGTTGCCTTTGAATGATAACCCATTCACCAGAGAGCCCCGCCTTCCCCCACGCTCCACTCAACACCAATCAGCTCTATACTAATCAGCTCAATACCCAATACCCATCAGCCCGCAGCCGACCGGGCTGGAAACGGATTACGGCGGGAAAACCCCGCATACCCTCTCAGTCCGGGGTACAGCCACCGGTAACATTGTCACCCGTATATCTGACGCCGCCCTCCGGATCGACCAGAAAACATTGATCCCGATCAAGATCGTACGTTTCGAACACTTCATCTTTCCAAGGTGTCCCGACGATACGCACCTTGATTTTCCCGCCGTCGCCACCGTTTGTGAAATACCATAGCGCATAATCGCCGCTCTTGGGGCCTTCCCGCCAGTGATAGACTTCCGTTTCTTTACCGTCATATAGCCAGGCCTCAGCCTTCCAACGGGGAGCGCCATGGGTCGCTATGTGGATGAAGTGCTTGTTGCCCGCGTCGGGATCCGGTTGGGGCGCCTTCTGGTCTGCGTTGGCTGATGGCAGCATGGCGATGACGATCCCGCCGGTGGACAGTGCCGCTGTGATCGCCGCGAGCCGGATCTTCTTGCTTTTCAAGTTTTTCTTGGTCACGCCCTGTTCCGTCTTTCAAGAGTAGCCTTTACGTTCCTCTTGGAGATTATTCGGGGGTTCACGGCATCGACAGAGTCAAATGTCCTTACCCGGGGATTACTTGAGGTGTCGTGGCTCACTCCGCTGACTCCCGGCACTGTTGTTTGACGATGCGTCAGCTTAAAGCCATGGGTGGCCGTCGTCACGGGAATGCCGGAGCGTCAGAGAGTGTGTCAACGCGCGTCGTGCACCTACGAAGGAGAAGCCTCTGGGCAAGCTCGAACGGAGACGTCGTCCTCCTGGGCCAATGGCCATGACTTACGGCCCACTGCCCGTGGGGAGATCGTCTGGTGGTGGATCGGGGTGTGGCGGCTGGCCGTCTGACGGATGAGGTGTCGATCGGGTTGTTGGCGACGACGTTTCCGGACGAGGCGGTGGTGGCTGCGATCACAAGCGGAGCGTCACGGCAACGCCGCGGCACGGCTCGGGTCGAACAACGGGGCCAGCAGGTCGCCGTGCTCGTGCAGGCGGGCAGCGATGTCCTGGGCGCGGAAGGTGAGGTGGGACGGGCGGGTGCAGGCCGTGATCTCGGCCCACGTCACGGGGGCGGAGACCGTGGGGGCGGGGCGGGCCCGGAGGGTGTAGGGGGTCGCCGTCGTCTTGCGGGCGGCGTTCTGGCTGAAGTCGACGAACACCTTCGCCGGACGGAGACTCCGCGTCATGCGGTGGGTGACCAGGGCGGGCAACTCCGCCTCGGCCTCCACCGCCAGGGACTTCGCGTATGACGTGACCTCGCCCGACGGGGTCGGCTCCAGCGGAGCGAGGAGGTGCAGGCCCTTGGAGCCGGACGTCTTCGCGCCGGCCCACAAACCGTCCGCGGCCAGGCGGTCGCGGAGCCACACCGCCACCCGGCAGCACTCGACGATCGTGGCGGGCGGGCCGGGGTCGAGGTCGAGGACCAGGCGGTCGGCGAGAGCCGGAGCGTCCGCGCGCCACTGGGGCGTGTGGAACTCCGTGACGAGGTTCGCCGCCCAGATCAGTGACGCGAGGTTCTGGATCAGAACCATGCGTGCGGGCCCCTCCGAGCGAGGAACCTCGGTAGTGCTGACCCAGTCGGGCGTACCGGGCGGGACGTTCTTGGCGAAGAAGACCTGCCCGCCCGGGCCGTCGGGGTAGCGAAGGAAGGACAGAGGGCGATCTCGGAGGTGAGCGAGCAGCGTGTCCGCCACCGTCGCGTAGTAGTGCAGCAGCTCGGCCTTGGTGAAGCCGGTCGCCGGATAGAGGACCTTCTCCAGATTGCTCAGCGCCAGCTTTCGCCCCTCCACCTCCGTGATCGGCGTCATACGATGAGAATCCCATGCAATCGGGAGAAATCGACTTGAAAGGTGTCGACCGTGAGATCCATCTGGAACGGCGCCATCTCCTTCGGGCTGGTCAGCATCCCGATCAAGCTGGTGAACGCCACTGAGAGCCACTCGATCTCCTTCCGTCAGATCCACACCGAGGACGGCGGCCGCATCCGCTACCGCAAGGTGTGCGAGCTGGAGGAACGTGAGGTCACGGCCGACGAGATCGGCAAGGGGTACGAGGAGGCGGACGGCACCATCGTTCCGATCACCGACGACGACCTGGCCGCACTGCCGATTCCGACCGCCAAGACGATCGACATCGTGGCGTTCATCCCGGCCGAGCGCATCGACCCGCTCCAGATGGACACCGCGTACTACCTGGCGGCGAACGGTGTTCCCGCCGCCAAGCCGTACACCCTGTTGCGCGAGGCGCTGAAGCGCAGCCAGAAGGTCGCCATCGCGAAGTTCGCGCTGCGAGGCCGGGAGCGGCTGGGGATGCTGCGGGTCGTCGACGACGTCATCGCCATGCACGGGCTGCTGTGGCCGGACGAGATCCGTGCCCCGGAGATCGCCGCCCCGGAGTCGAGCGTCACCGTCCATTACAAGGAACTCGACCTCGCGGACGCCCTGATGGACACGCTCGGTGAGGTCGGCCTCGACGAACTCCACGACGACTACCGCGAGGCCGTCGATGAACTCATCGCCGCCAAGGCATCCGGTGAGACGGTCCCGTCCCCGCCCGCCGCCGAGGGAGCCGGCGGCAAGGTCATCGACCTCGTGTCCGCCCTGGAGAAGAGTGTCCGCGAGGCCGGCGTCGCCCGCGGCGAGGAGCCGTCCGAGGGCGAGGACAAGGGCGAGCGGCCTCCCGCCGGAAGGGCCGGCGCCCGTCGTTCCGCCCGTGCCGCTCCCCAGCAGGTCGGCGGGAGGAAGAAGACGGCCACGGCGAAGAAGACGGCCGCAGGGAAGAAGACGACCTCTGGCCAGAAGCCGGCTGCCAGTCAGAAGTCAGCTGCCGAGAAGGCCACCGCCAAGAAAGCCACCGCCAAGAAAGCCGCCGGGAAGAAGGCGCCCGCCAAGAAGACGACGGCCCGTAAGCGTGCCTGAGAGGCCGTCGGGCTGCCTTCGATCGGAAAGCGGGCGGGTTTGGTGCGTGCGATTCCAAGGCAGAGGGAGTCGGTGCGGAGCGTCGGCGAATGACGACAACGCAGCCATCTGCGTGACCAGCCGAGCAGGCACGGAATCCGGCCACCGGACACAAGGGACTTGCGAGCCCGGCGATCCGAAGGAAGATCCGAAGGACGTGGCCCGACGTCCACCGCGGTCGGCCCCACCCAGCTGTGGCCGAAGGGCCGTCCCTGTTCGAGCCAGGCCGAGAACTCCAGGGAGACTGGTCGCGCCCAAGCGGCCAAGCCGCACGATGTCACAGCGCCGATCTCCCCTCGGGGCGCGGCTGTCCCCCGATGGCGCAGTGTGACGGGCACTGCGCGAGACGTGCTCCTAATGTGGCGATCAATCACCCTGCTCATTTTTCTGAAGGAGTCGCCATGTCTCTGCGTTCCGCTCTCGTCCACCTCGGCACGGCAGCCGCCGGCGGTGCACTCATCCTCGGCGCCGCGAGCATAGCCCTCGCGACCGGCGCCGGTGACGACTCGGACCAAGGCGGCCAAGGCCGCCAAGACGGCCGCGACGCACAGGACCGCCGTGATGGCCCTGACGGGCGGGAGGGGCGCGACATGGGCGTGGCCGACGGTCAAGACAGTCAGGATCCCCGGGGCTTCCAGGGCGTCGTCACCGCCCCGGGCGGCCTGAAGCTGCACACCGCCCCGACCCGCGGCAGCGCGGTGCTTCGCACCGCCGCGCAGGGCGAGGTCGTCCAGATCTTCTGCAAGGCGCCGGGCGATACCGTCGACGGCAATCCTCTCTGGTATCTCGTGAAGGACGGCACCTGGTCCTGGGGCGCGGCACGGCACATCAACAACATCGGCCCGTCGCCCCGCTGGTGCTGAGCCCCGACACGAGCCCGACACCCCGAAGATGCACCAGAACAGCCCGATCATCGCGACATAACGGGACATCAAGGGACTCGCTTGCTACGTTCCGGACATGATCTCGCCCGGACCGACAGCGCAGGCGAACCCGCCGACTCCCGCTGTACCCCTCCCCCGGCACCGTGGCATCGAGTTCACCCTCATCGTCCTGGCCGTCCTGCTCTCCGTGTACGGCTACTGCGCCGTCGGACTCGCCAGGAACGGCTCCGTCCCGCC
The DNA here is from genome assembly GCA_965650905.1 of uncultured Streptomyces sp. Taxonomy (GTDB): domain Bacteria; phylum Actinomycetota; class Actinomycetes; order Streptomycetales; family Streptomycetaceae; genus Streptomyces. The sequence goes on from CBFGQM010000320.1 coordinate 5,902, forward strand.
CGGCGCCGCCGGTTACGGCGCCGGGCTCGGCGTGCTCGCGCTCCTCGCGCATGTCGCGGTGCGGCTGCGGGCGCCGTACGCCGATCCGCTTCCGCTCCCGATCGCGGTACTGCTCAACGGTCTCGGCCTGGTGCTGATCCGCCTGCAGTGATCAGACGCCGATGCGGCCGAAGCCGGGCAGCTTGAGCCCCGGATT
>CBFGQM010000321.1:0-6004 GCA_965650905.1 uncultured Streptomyces sp.
AGTGATGCACGCCGCCCTGCCCTGTCTCCGCTGGTGTGGCGCGCCATGGTTCGGCACCCCGTCCGGTGCGGCTGATCTGGTGGGCGTACCACCAGCGCGGATTCGTTGTGTGGAGCCGAGGGTCCGGCCGATCGACGGCGTTACCGCTGCACATGACGACCGTCAATGGCTCCCCCTGTGCCTCCAGTCTTGATTAGCGCTCCACACGTGCCACACGGCTGCCCGGAACCCTTGTTGCCCTCACAGCTCCGGGTGAGAGCGCCACCTCGCAGGCGTAAGAGCAGGTGACGCACCTCAACCTCGGGTCGGAGTTCCGGATCACTATTCGCCTGCATGCGGCACACGGGTCGGCTGCAGTTCCGCCGTCGGCCGGGGCGGGATACCGCCTGTCGGGTCGCAGCCCACACCCCTGCCTTCTACCAGCAGGACCGGCCCGCCCCGCCCGTGCCATGTGGTGCAGACGCAGAAGAACATCATGATCGCCGCGTCCGTCGTGGTGGCAGGCGTCGCTCGTACTCCGGGAACGCGTTGTACAGCGCCCAGACCTGCGCTGTGGTCGCCACGTAGGGCCGCTGGGTGCCCTGGCCTGGTGAGGTACGCCGCGAGCACGGGGAATTTGCCAGCAGGCCGTCATGCACCGCGTCGCCCGTGATCTGGGACAGCCGCCGGTGGCAGGCGTAGACGTACGACGTGAAGTTCCCCCTTGCTCTGGGACATCTGGTGCTTACGCTGCGGGGGTGAGGTGGTGCTGCAGCCTGGCTCGGGTTTCGAGTGGGGTGATGGGGTGCGCAAGGATCCAGTCGAGGTTACGCCAAGATCGCCGCCAAATTGGCCCGGACCCGCTGCTGGTGCTCAGCTGCGACGCGACCGGCGTGAACATGATCCCCACCGCGACTCCCAGGCTCCCGGCCCGTCACTCAAGAAGAAACGCACCCTGGACGAGGCTGCGCGGGCGAAGTCAGGACGGATGCGGGCCGCTGTCCTGCTCGGGGCGTTCCCGGGCTGCGTGTCTCCGAGGTGTGCGGGCTCCGGGTGTCTGACGTCGACTTTCTGCGCGGCATCGTGCATCCGGCCGTCCAGTACCCGAGTGTCGAGCTGAAGACGGAGGTCTCGAAGACGTCCATCCCCGTGCCCAGGTCCCTCGCCACGCTGCTGTCCGCGCACGTCGCCGCCTGGCGGGCCGAGACGCTGTCTCACGGGCGGGGACGGCGAGCAGCTCTCCCCTTGGGCGCTGGAACGGGCCATGAGGAAAGCCCGCGAACAGGTCAAGGACCTGCCCACGGGCTTCCGCTTTCACGATCTGAGGCACTACTTCGCGAGCCTGTTGATCGCGAACGGCTGCGACGTCAAGGTCGTCCAGGCGAGGCTTCGTCATGCCTCCGCGAAGACGACCCTGGACGTCTACGGGCATCTTTGGCCGGACTCCGACGAGTCCACCCGTTCCGCCGTCGACGCCGTGCTCACTGCTCGGACGGCACAGGGCCGGAACAGGAGCGCCCAGTGACGACTGCGCCGCAGGTCAGCCGAGGTGAACGACTCACACGTCGAAGTACAGCTCGAACTCGTGCGGGTGCGGACGCAGTTGGAGCGGAGCGATCTCGTTCGTGCGCTTGTAGTCGATCCACGTCTCGATCAGGTCGGACGTGAAGACGTCGCCCTGGAGCAGGAACTCGTGGTCGGCCTCGAGGGAGTCGAGGACGGCCGGGAGCGAGGTCGGGACCTGCGCGACGCCCGCGTGCTCCTCGGGAGCCAGCTCGTAGAGGTCCTTGTCGATCGGCTCGGCCGGCTCGATCTTGTTCTTGATGCCGTCCAGGCCCGCGAGCAGCAGCGCCGAGAAGGCAAGGTACGGGTTGCCGGAGGAGTCCGGGGCACGGAACTCGACGCGCTTGGCCTTCGGGTTCGAGCCGGTGATCGGGATACGCATGGCCGCGGAGCGGTTGCGCTGCGAGTACACCAGGTTGATCGGGGCCTCGAAGCCGGGGACCAGACGGTGGTACGAGTTCACCGTCGGGTTGGTGAAGGCCAGCAGCGACGGGGCGTGCTTGAGGATGCCGCCGATGTAGTAGCGGGCGGTGTCCGAGAGGCCGGCGTAGCCCTGCTCGTCGTAGAAGAGCGGGGAGCCGCCCTGCCACAGCGACTGGTGGACGTGCATGCCCGAGCCGTTGTCACCGAAGATCGGCTTCGGCATGAAGGTCGCGGTCTTGCCGTTGCGCCAGGCGACGTTCTTCACGATGTACTTGAAGAGCTGGAGGTCGTCGGCGGCGGCGAGCAGCGTGTTGAACTTGTAGTTGATCTCGGCCTGGCCGGCGGTGCCCACCTCGTGGTGCTGGCGCTCGACCTGGAGGCCGGACCTGTTCAGCTCCAGGGAGATCTCGGCACGCAGGTCGGCGAAGTGGTCGACCGGCGGCGTCGGGAAGTAGCCACCCTTGTAGCGGACCTTGTAGCCGCGGTTGTCCTCCAGCGCACCGGTGTTCCAGGCGCCCGCCTCGGAGTCGATGTGGTAGAAGGACTCGTTCGCGCTGGTGGAGAAGCGTGCGCTGTCGAACACGTAGAACTCGGCCTCGGGGCCGAAGTACGCGATGTCGGCGATGCCCGTCGAGGCGAGGTACGCCTCCGCCTTCTTCGCCACGTTGCGCGGGTCACGGGAGTACTGCTCGCCGGTGATCGGATCGTGGATGAAGAAGTTGATGTTGACCGTCTTGTCGCGGCGGAACGGGTCGACGCGCGCGGTGGTCAGGTCGGCACGGAGCGCCATGTCGGACTCGTGGATGGCCTGGAAGCCGCGGATCGAGGAGCCGTCGAAGGCCAGCTCCTCGCTGGGATCGAAGGCCTCTGCCGGCACCGTGAAGTGCTGCATCACGCCAGGCAGGTCACAGAAGCGGACGTCGATGAACTTGACATCCTCGTCCGCGATGAATTTCTTGGCCTCGTCGGCGTTCTGGAACATCCAGCTCCTCCTACTCCCGACCGTTGTGGGACCGGGGTGGTAGTTCGTTCGTGCGGCCAGTGCGGTGGCACACGCTGAGCCCGACCATAGGGACGGGTGGTTTCTAGGGCGTGACCCATTTGTTTCGCCCAAGTTAACCGAGCCCGGTCCGGGTGACCCACCTGTCCGCATCGCAGACCGGGGTCAGTACGGTGGACGGGTGGACAACAGGCAAGCAATCGGATCGTGGCTCTCCGGACCGCGCGCGGCCGCGGAGGAAGCCGGTGCCGACTTCGGGTACCGGGGCGAGCGGTTGGGGCTGCCCGAGTCGGGCCCCGGCTCGATCGCCCGCCCCGGACGGCGTCTCGGAGCGCTCACCGTCGACTGGAGCCTGTGTCTCCTGATCGCATACGGCCTGCTCACCGACGGCTACAACCAGGCGACGGGCAACTGGGCGCTGCTCATCTTCTTCGTACTGAGCGTCCTGACCGTCGGCACGATCGGATCTACCCCGGGCAAGCGACTGTTCGGCCTCCGGGTCGTCGCCGAGGACACCGGCACCGTCAACCCGCTGCGCGCCCTCCTGCGTGCGGCCCTGCTGTGCGTAGCCATCCCGGCCCTGGTCTGGGACCGCGACGGCAGGGGCCTGCACGACCGCTTGGCGCGTACGGTCGAGATACGCATCTGAGCCGCCTCTTTTCTGCAGGTGGCGCATCCCGGGCGTCGGGCCTTCGGCGCATGGTGAGCCCCGGAGCCATTCCGCTCCGGGGCTCACTGGTCTCCGGGGCTCGATGCGCAGCACTCCCGGGTGCGACGACGCACTCCTTGGTACGACGAGGGCGCCCCGGAACAGAGAGGTTCCGGGGCGCCCCAAAGTGGCTGAGTGGCTGAGCCGAGCGGCGGCGCTACCGCATCTTTCCGCGAGGCATCCGCATTCCCTTGGGCATCGGGCCCTTCGGCAGCGGCATGTTGCTCATCAGGTCGCCCAGGGCGCGCAGCCGGTCGTTGGTCGCGGTGACCTGCGGGCCGGTGAGCACGCGGGGCAGCTTCAGCATCGTCGTTCGGAGCTTCTTGAGCTCGACCTCGCCCTCGCCCTTGCCGACGAGGATGTCGTGCACGGGCACGTCTGCGACGATGCGGGCCATCTTCTTCTTCTCGGCGGCCAGCAGGCCCTTCACCCGGTTCGGGTTGCCCTCGGCGACCAGTACGATGCCCGGCTTGCCGACGGCCCGGTGCACCACGTCCTGGCTGCGGTTCATCGCCACCGCCGGGGTCGTCGTCCAGCCGCGCTTCATGTTGTCGAGCACCGCGGCCGCGGCACCGGGCTGGCCCTCCATCTGCCCGAAGGCGGCATGCTCGGCCCGACGTCCGAAGACGATCGCCATCGCGAGGAAGGAGAGCAGAAGCCCGAGAACGCCGAGATAGACCGGGTGACCGATCAAGAAACCGATCGCGAGGAAGACACCGAGGGTGACGATTCCGACAGCCGCGAGTACAAGACCGATCGTGGAGTCGGCCTTGCGGGTCATCTTGTAGGTCAGGGCGATCTGCTTCAGTCGCCCGGGGTTCGCAGCGTCCGCTGCGGTTTCCTTCCTCGCCATGCCCCGAAGTCTACGTGGCGCCGGAAGTGCCGACGACGGCGGTGCCGGTCGGACCCCGGTCCTCACGGGCGAGTGGCGGGCGACTGCTCCAGGACGAGCTGCGCCTCGGCCCGGTCCTCGGCGCGGCGGCGGTCCTCCAGGACGGAGGTCCAGGCGTTGCGGCGGGCGGTGCGCTGGCCGCCGCTCATGAGGAGCGATTCGACGGCACGGAGTGCATCGGTGAAAGACGGAATCGCTGTGGCGCGTACGGGCGCGGCGTGCATGACGGAGGTCCCCCCTCGGGACGATGGCTTCGGGTTCGGGTCCACATGGCGTGAATTCAGTGTCACTGATGGGTGTTACCAGGGCGTGACCACCTGGTCAAACACCGATGAAGCCTGGTCGGGGAGCCTTTGAACGACGACGCGGCCCTGATGGTGCCCCCTATCTGCGGGGACGGCCAGGGCCGCGCCGTATCGGCCACTCCCCGGGGGTAGTCGCTTGTGCGTAGATTCACACGTTCAGATGGCACTCCGTGCCATCCTTCGAGGCGTACGCCGGGCTCAGACGGCTCCCGAGGCGACGTACACGCCATCCCGCTGCGGAGCAGCTGACTGACGCAGCTCCACGGCCATCCGGTAGAGGCGGCCGGCGCGGTACGAGGAGCGCACCAGCGGCCCGGACATCACACCCGAGAAGCCGATCTGCTCGGCCTCGTCCTTCAGCTCCACGAACTCGTGCGGCTTTACCCAGCGCTCCACGGGGTGGTGGCGCACGGACGGGCGCAGGTACTGCGTGATGGTCACCAGCTCGCAGCCGGCGTCGTGCAGCTGCCGGAGCGCCTCACTGACCTCCTCACGGGTCTCGCCCATGCCGAGGATCAGGTTCGACTTGGTGACCAGGCCGAAGCCGCGTGCTTCGGTGATGACTTTCAGTGAGCGCTCATAGCGGAAGCCGGGGCGGATGCGCTTGAAGATACGGGGGACCGTCTCGACGTTGTGCGCGAAGACCTCGGGGCGGGAGGAGAAGACCTCGGCGAGCTGGTCCGGCTCGGCGTTGAAGTCGGGGGCGAGGAGCTCGACCTTGGTGCGACCGCCTTCCCGGCCGGCGGTCTGGGCGTGGATCTGGCGGACCGTCTCCGCGTACAGCCAGGCGCCGCCGTCTTCCAGGTCGTCGCGGGCGACGCCGGTGATCGTGGCGTAGTTCAGATCCATGGTGACCACGGACTCGCCGACGCGGCGGGGCTCGTCACGGTCGAGTGCCTCCGGCTTGCCGGTGTCGATCTGGCAGAAGTCGCAACGGCGGGTGCACTGGTCGCCACCGATGAGGAATGTGGCCTCGCGGTCCTCCCAGCACTCGTAGATGTTGGGACAGCCGGCCTCCTGGCAGACGGTGTGCAGGCCCTCACTCTTCACGAGGTTCTGCATCTTCGTGTACTCGGGGCCCATTTTCGCCCGGGTCTTGATCCACTCGGGCTTGCGCTCGATGGGGGTCTGGC
>CBFGQM010000322.1:0-5873 GCA_965650905.1 uncultured Streptomyces sp.
CTTCGCCAAGCGCGTCGCCCACCTCGCCGAGGTCACCGCCGTCACCGACCCCGACAACGCCACCGCCGTCTACCGGGTCACCGGCGAGCTCTTCTTCGCCTCCTCCAACGACCTCGTCGGCCAGTTCAACTACGCCACCGACCCCGACAAGGTGGTCATCGACCTGACCGCCGCGCACATCTGGGACGCGTCCTCCGTCGCCGCCCTGGACGCCATCGAGACCAAGTACGCCCAGCGCGACAAGACCGTCGAGATCATCGGGCTGAACGAGCCCAGCGCCCGGATCCACCAGACGCTCAGCGGCGAACTCGCCGGCAGCCACTGACCAGCACATGCGCTCAGCTGAGGGCCCGCGAGGAGGTACCACACCCTGCGGGCTTCCGGCGGCTCACCCTCCCAGCGCCGCAGGCAACGCATCCGTCGAGTTCGCCGTCGGCGTGCGCCTACCTCAGCTGGTCTGCGAGTGGGGATCACGGTCACACGCCGCCTTGCCCAGAACGACGACGCGCGGGCCCCGCTCCGAGACGCGGCCAGCGGAGTGAGGTCGGCGCGGGTCCGTTCTGGCAGGCGCGGGCTGCCGGTCACAGGGCGACGTTCCTGGCCCGGACGAAAGCGGGCCGGTGCCGCCGGACACGTACGAACCCATCGACGACCAGGACGCCGTCGGCCACGCCTGACCGATCCCGCCAGAGCCTGCCTTCGGCGACGAGAAGTGAGAAGGCAGAGGAGCCGCCGTCGGCCGGCGCTCACCGCGCGGCGGCCGAGCCGACGCGCTTGCCCACGCCAGGTGTCTCCATACGCCTCCACATGATTCCGATCGCCACCAAGGGTGCACAGAACAGGCACCCAAGCCATGCCCCCCATATGCTTCCAACGGGTGTGCCGGGAAGCCTGGTCGGTGGACATCCGCCTGCTGCCCCGGAGCCACCAATGCACTTCTTCCGCTTGCGCCACCGCCGACAGCTCAGGCCGCGCAGCCCACGCGCTCACGAAATGGTCCGCCCGCGCGTCGACCTGAACGCCCGCAACGCTGAGGCGACCGGTCGACGCCTGGTCGGGATGGTCGACGCCGGGCCTGACGTCCTGGAGATCGACCTCGGCGGCGTAAAACACCTCAGCCCGGACTGCTGCGGGGCGCTGCTCATGGCCCTTCGAGCCGCCTAGGCGCGCGGCACACAGCTGGTCATCACCCATGCGAACGACCGGGCACAGTCGGTCTGCGCCAGATCGGCATCACTCGCGCGCCGGCGGCCCGAGCGGACGACGGCACGTAGACCGGCCGGGACATCTCTTTTCCGGAAATCCGGCAGCGTCCGGCATGTCGGAGTGCCAGCTGGTGACCTGTCAATGCCGCGTAAAGAACGTGTAGGGTTCCCAGCGGTGTGCCGGGAAGCCTGGTCGGCGTTTGAGGACAACTCTCTTCGCTGATCGGGGGTTCAGGTCATGGTGCTCGTCGTGGTCTTCGGGGTGGCGCTGCTCATCGCGGTGCTGCTTTCAGGTCTGGCCGCCCGGACCGTGCTGTCGACGTCCTTCCTCTTCCTTGTCGGCGGGGCTCTCGTCAGCGACGGTTTCCTGGGGCTGATCCACATCACACCCGACAGCGAGATCGTGTCCGTGACGGCCGACCTGGCGCTGTTCGCGGTGCTTTTCACCGACGGCATGCACGTGTCCTTCCCCAAGCTGCGCGCCAACTGGCGCAACCCGGCCCGCGCCCTCGGACTCGGCATGCCGCTCGCGTTCGTCGGAATGGCCCTGATCACGCACTACCTGGTGGGCCTGGACTGGACGACCTCGTTCCTGGTCGGCTCCGTGCTGGCGCCCACCGACCCGGTGTTCGCCTCGGCGATCGTCGGGCGCAAGGAAGTCCCGGCGAAGCTGCGGCAGCTGCTGAACGTGGAGAGCGGCATCAACGACGGGCTCGCTCTGCCGGTCGTGCTCGTCCTGATCGCTGCCGCGGGGCCGACCTCCGGGCACGCCGAGGCGTCGCTGGGGAAGATCGCGCTCGAGCTGGTCCTCGGGCTGGTGTTCGGTGTGGTCCTGCCGTTCGTGGTGATCGAACTCGTGCGGTTCCGGCTGCTGGGCGCCGAGCCCAAGCTGCAGCCGCTGCTGCCGCTGGCGATCGGCGTGATCCTGTACGCGACGTGCCACCTGACGCACGCCAACCCCTACCTCGCCGCGTTCTCCGCAGGTGCGGTGCTCACCGCACGCTCACTGGAGGCGAAGGCGGCGTTCGAGCCGCTCGGCGAGGCGTTGGCGGAGCTGGCGAAGTTCGCGGCGCTGCTGGTCTTCGGCGCCCTGCTCACCCCGCAGCTGTTCGGAGACCTGTCCTTCGGCGGCTATGTCGTGGTCATCCTGGCGATCGTGCTGATCCGGCCGGCGTCGCTGCTGCTGTCACTCCTGGGCACGCGGTTCACCCGGCAGGAGAAGCTGGTGGCGGCCTGGTTCGGGCCGAAGGGCTTCGCGTCGGTGGTGTACGGGCTGCTGGTGCTGCAGGCCGGGATTCCGCAGGGCGAGGAGGCTTTCACGCTGATCGCCGTGTGCATCGCCTTTTCGATCACCGCGCACAGCTCCACCGACGTTCCGATCGCCCGGCTCTTCGACGTCGAGAACCTCGCCGGCGTACCCGGCGGCGACGAAGCGCCCCGTACCACCAAGGAGGCCGGCCATGTGGGCGCGTGAATTCGCCGAGCCCTACCCGTACGTGTCCACCGACGCCGGCGCAACCGACACGGCGCTGCTGGCCGAGCACAGGCTGCGCGCACGGCTGGTCGTCGACCGGCCGTACGCCCGTCGTGCCCGGATCGCAGCTCGTCGGACGACTCGTGCCCGAGGACGCGCTAGAGGATTTGCTGCTCGCGGCCGGCCCGACGACCGGGACCTCGACGAGGTACAGGAGAAACTCGTCGGGCTCACGGCCGCCGTGGCGTGGCACTGGCCGGCGGGCGCCGTGACGGATGCCCGCCTGACGGAACGACTCATCGGAGGATTGTGAACGGCTGGCAGAGCTGGGCGGCGATCGTCGTCTTCGTCACGACCTATGGCCTGATCATCAGCGAGAAGATCCACCGCGTGGGGGCAGCCCTCGGCGGTGCCGCGCTGATGCTGGCAATCGGCGCGACCGATGACAAGTCGGCCTTCTTCTCCGAGCACAGCGGCATCGACTGGAACGTCATCTTCCTGCTCCTGGGCATGATGATGATCGTCGGCGTGCTCAAGAAGACCGGCATGTTCGAGTATCTGGCCATCTGGTCGGTGAAACGGGCACGGGCCAGACCCTTCCGCGTGATGGTCATGCTCATCGTGATCACAGCCATGGCCTCGGCGCTGCTCGACAATGTCACCACGGTCCTGCTCATCGCCCCGGTCACCCTGCTGGTCTGCGAGCGCCTCGGGCTGTCTGCCGCCCCCTTCCTGATCGCCGAGGTGTTCGCATCCAATATCGGCGGCATCGCGACCCTGGTCGGCGACCCACCCAACATCATCATCGCCAGCCGGGCCGGCCTGACCTTCAACGACTTCCTGGTCCACCTCGCCCCGCTCTCCGCGATCCTGGTCGTCGTGCTCGTCGCTCTGTGCCGGTTCTTGTTCCGCAAGTCCTTCGTCTACGACGAGGCACGCGCCGAGGAGGTCATGGTGCTGGAGGAGCGTGAGGCCATCAAGAACCCCCGGTTGCTCGTCCAGGGGCTCGTGGTGCTCGCCCTGGTCGTCGTCGGCTTCGTGCTCCACCCGGTGCTGCACTACGAGCCCAGTGTCGTCGCACTGCTGGGCGCCGGCCTGCTGATCGCGGTGTCCGCCGTGGAGACAGGCGAGGTCCTCGGCGAGGTCGAGTGGCCCACCCTCGCGTTCTTCGCCGGGCTCTTCATCATGATCGGCGGTCTGATCGAGACCGGCGTCATCGGCGAGGTCTCCGAGTCCCTCGCCGACGCCATCGGCGACAACGAACTCGGCGGCTCGATGCTGCTGCTGAGCGCGTCGGCCGTGCTGTCCGGCATCGTGGACAACATCCCCTATGTCGCGACGATGGCGCCGATCACCAGCGACCTTGTGCACTCGATGGGCGGTTCGGGCAACCACGTGATGTGGTGGGCCCTGGCCATCGGCGCCGACCTCGGCGGCAACGCCACCGCGATCGGCGCGAGCGCCAACGTGGTCGTGCTGGGCATCGCCGAACGCAACCGGCAGCCCATCTCCTTCTGGCAGTTCACCAAGTACGGCCTGGTCGTCACCGTTGTCACCGTGGCGCTGTCGGCAGGGTTCGTATGGCTGCGCTACTTCGCACTGGCCTGAACCGGAGGCGACGGACTGCCTGGTGGGTTTCTCCAGCCGACGCGCGCTGCCCCCACTCAGAGCCGCTCAGCGCCATCGACAAGATGACGGTCATCTCCACGGGGCGAGCCAGCTGTCGCGGACCGTCGCCGACAACGTCGCCCAGGGCGTCGAACTCCAGCTCCACCACCGGAGTCGACCTCGCCGAGCTGCTGAAGAACATCACCCAGCGGACCGGCGGAACACAGCCCGCCACCACAGCTCCCGCCGAAGCCAACGGAAAGATCGAAGTCACCGGCTGACAGCAGACACCCGGTGGCGCAGCGCGCCCGGACGGTCCTCGAACCGCCCGGGCGTGGCCCAGGGGCCGGCACCCGCCGGGGACGGTAGCCGCACAAACCCTTCCTCTGCTGGGCGGCGCCCGGATATGGAGCGTGAATTGTTCCCCTGGCTATGGCTGATCGGTTGGTCAGCATTCGCCCTCCCTCTGGCGATCGCCTCGTTGCGGGGCTGGGCACCCCGGCGAGTCCGACGTCGTACGAGCCCGTGGGGCATCTGCGTGAGAGGGGTGGCGCTGCTGGTGATCCGGATCGGCGGGCTGGTGGTTCCCATGCTGCGGTTCAGCGGCCTGGATACCGAGGACGCCACGTTTTTCGGCTCGATGATGGAGGTCGGCGTGCTGATGTTCGCCGCCGGACTCATCGGCGGATCACAGCTCAGTGAGCGCTTCTACCGGCGGACTGTGCGCTCTCAGGTACTCGAGCAGGCACCCGACAGCGCCGGGCAACCATGGTGAGCTCGGGGCCGCTGCGTGGTTCCGCGTCAATGAGCTGGCCCGCGCCCCGAAACCGTACGACGCTGAGCACAGGAACATTTCCAGTGGAAGAGGAGCCCGCCGTGCGCGCTCGTGACCTGGCGGTCGAATACGAAACGGTGAGCGTCGACAGCGACGCCATGGACGCTGCCCGGCTCATGGCCGAGCACAAGCTGCCGGGCCTGCTGGTGCTCGACGAGCGGGGCGAGCCGAAGGCGATCCTTCCCGCCTCCCAGATGATCAAAGTGCTGGTGCCGGCCTACGTCGTCGAAGACCCGGCCCTCGCCGCCGTCGTCGACGAGAAGCACGCCGACCGGCTCTGCCAGGCGCTGGCCGGCCGCCGTGTCGGGGACTGTCTGTCCAGTAAGGCGGCCCCGCCGCCGGTTGCCGACCCGGACGACACCGCGCTGGAGGTGGCCGCGCTGATGGCGCAGGTACGCAGCCCGCTGGTGGCGGTAGCGGAGAAGGTCAAAGCCGGACCGGGCGGCTGGGAGCAGGACAGCACCCGCCTGCTGGGCGTGATCACGGCCTCGCACCTCCTGCACGAACTGCTGGGCGCTGCAGGGGCGTTGAGCACTACGTGACCGCTTCGTGAAGCTCGCGCGTGTGCCGACTACTCGAAGCCGGAAGCACGCGGGATCTCCCGGCACACCTCGGCGTCGATCCGTCTGCCCAGACGCTCCAGCTCCGGCCTTGCGGCGGCGACCTCGACCACAAGCACCCAAGCCATCAGCCGCTTACGTCGTTTCGCGCTGGACGACGGCGAGGATGTCGCCCGCGCCGGGCCCACTCG
>CBFGQM010000323.1:0-5855 GCA_965650905.1 uncultured Streptomyces sp.
GGCGCATGCTCCACCTGAGCTGGCAAGTGTGCGTCTTCGTGGTGGGGCTCGCCGTTGTGGTGGGTGGCGTGATCATGTTGCCGCTGCCCGGGCCTGGCTGGCTGGTGATTTTCGGTGGCATGGCGATCTGGGCGACCGAGTTCGTCTGGGCGCAGCTGGTGCTCCGCTGGACGAAGCGCAAGGTCACCGAAGCGACACAGCGGGCGCTGGATCCCAAGGTGCGGCGCCGCAACATCATCCTGACGGCGATCGGTCTGGTGATCGTTGCCGTGCTGGCTGGAATCTATGTCTGGCGGTTCGGCTTCGCGATGCCGTGGAACATCGAGGAGTAGCGGTTCCGCACGCTCGGTGGGTGGTCGGAAGCACGTCCTGACATGCGGTAATCTTCTTTCTGCGCCCGGGCGATTAGCTCAGCGGGAGAGCGCTTCGTTCACACCGAAGAGGTCACTGGTTCGATCCCAGTATCGCCCACCAGCACGAAAGGCGGCCCTTGTCTGCGTTTGCGCAGACAAGGGCCGCCTTCGTCGTTTCCGCCCGGCCCCGTCGCACGCCGCGCCCGCGGGGCGCTCGGCCACCCGCAACCGGCCCGTGCCGACCCGGGCGGCGCGTTGGCGGAGGGTGCCCGTCCTCATCCCAACCCCCACCTGCGCTGACACCCAACTACCCGGCGAAACAAGGCCTGCTGACGCCGCCGCGCGAGCGACCCCGGCCAAATCAAGTGCTGCGGACAGGCGGTGACGATCCGTTACGCCTGCTGCGATGCCGAAGACCATGCACAGCGGATCAATGAGACCATCAAGCTCTTTGAAAAGAAGTACCCGATGATCAAGGTGAAACGGACTTCCAGCCTTACGCCGACGTCTGGAGGAAGTTCAACACCCGGGCGTCCGGTGGCAATCCGTTGGATGTCTTCCAGAATGCCGTTGCATTCCTGTGTAAATACGACGCGAAGAATGTGCTGCTCGATCTCAGTGAGCAGATTGAGGCGGGCACCATGGACGGCTTGCGGGCCGGCCAGGGGTGACGGATCGACATGTACTCAGGCCCGGTCGTCTCAGATCGTCCGCAGCCGGCCCGCCGACCGGCAGACTCGGCCCATGGACTGGACGCATTACCGTTTCCGCAGCCTGTGGGCCCTCGCCGCCCCGGTAGACCGTGTGTACGACGTGCTGGCCGACGCCGAGCACTACCCCCGGTGGTGGCCGCAGGTGCGTGAGGTGACACGGCTCGACGACCGCAGAGGCGTCATCCGTGTCCGCTCGCGGCTCCCGTACGACCTGGTGTTCACCGCGCGGGAGGTGCGTCGCGACCCGGCGGCCGGGGTCCTGGAGATCATGATGACCGGTGACTTGGACGGCTGGGCGCGTTGGACGCTCACGTCCACCGGGCAGGGCACCCGCGCCCGCTACGACCAGGAGGTCCACGTGACCAAGCCCCTGATGCGGCGTCTCGCCGTGCCCGGGAGGTTGGTGTTCCGCGCCAACCACGCGCTGATGATGCGGGCGGGGCGGCGAGGGCTGCTTGCTTACCTCCGCGAGAACCATCAAGGGGTTTGATGGAAACCCGTCGGCACCTGTATGGTTCAGTGCGTTCCCGGGCGATTAGCTCAGTGGGAGAGCGCTTCGTTCACACCGAAGAGGTCACTGGTTCGAACCCAGTATCGCCCACCGGGAGATGGCCGGTCCGTCACAGACGGACCGGTTTCTCGCATTCCATGGCACATACCATGGTCATGGTCCATTCCGGTTGGGCCCTCGGCCGACTTGTTTCAGGGCCTGCGCCGGGCTCGTTCCAGGGCTTACGCCGCCGCCGGGAGTTCGGGTCGCAGGGGCCACGCCGGATCGACCGCCTCCTGCGTGCCGCTGCGCGCGAACCACGCCTCCAGGCCACGGGCCTGTGCCGCGTGCCAGACCGCCTGGAGCGTGTGCAGTTCGGCCGGCGAGAGCCGCTCCAGGCGGGCCGCGAAACGGCGCCCGACCGCGCGAACGACATCCATCGCGGCCAGCGCGTCGGCCGCCGCGTCATGGGCGCCCGTCAGCTCCACGCCGTAGTGCGAGCACAGGTCGGTGAGCGTGCGGCGGCCCTTGCGGTAGCGGTCCAGGTGTTTGTCGAGGACCCGCGGATCGAGTACGTGCAGCGGCGCGGTCTCGAACCAGTGGTCCAGCGAAGACGCCCGGTGCCGGCGCAACTCCCGGTCAAGGAGCGTCAGATCGAAAGGTGCATTCATCACCACCAGAGCGCGCCCCGCCGCACTCTGCGCGGCCAGCTCCCTGACTATCTCGTCCACCACAGGCGACGGCCAGCGGCCGTTTCGCTGCAGATGGTCCTCCGTCAGCCCGTGTACCGCCGTTGCCCCTTCGGGCACCGGAACTCCTGGGTTCACTAGCCAGCGGCTCACGCGCGGCCGGCCGCCGGGAGCGTCCTGGATGACGACGGCGGCCGACACGATCCGGTCGGTCTCCACGTCCACACCCGTCGTCTCGGTGTCGAACCCGGCCAGGGGTCCTTCGTACCAACACGTCATACGCACCCAACTCCTCGTTAACTCTGAACAGTTGACGGGCTGTCCGCGCTACCGATTCGGTGATACCCGGGCTGTTTGCGCCGTACGCCGGAAGGAGACAACAGAGATACGGGTCTTTGCAGTTCAGCGGGCCCGTCGCGGGAACTCACCGCTCTCGGAAGGCTGTTGGACATGGCGCTCGCACAGCCCGAACAGGGCGGGCTGCTGCCCCAGCGGTCAGTACCGCATCGCGGCACGCTCGCCACCACCGCCTGTATGGAGACACTGCAGGTCGGCTATCTGCACGCGGTCGCGGCTGCCGCGGGCTGCTCCCTGTCCCAGCCCTTTCCGGACAACGGCATCGACTGGCACGTCAGTCACAGCGCCCCCGGGCACACGGTCGACGACGAAGTCACCATCAAGGTGCAGCTCAAGTGCACGTACCAGATCCCGCCGAACCCCCCGGGCCCGGCCTTCTCCTTCACGCTCGACAACGCCCACCTGGAGAAGCTCGCCCGCAGCCCGGTCTCGGTGCACAAGATCCTGGTCGTGATGCTCGTCCCCAGGTCCCAGGACGACTGGCTGCGCGCCGGCCATGACCGGCTCGACCTGAGGCACTGCTGTTACTGGACCAACCTCGCCGGACACCGGATCACCGGCCGGCGCAGGACCACCGTGCGGATACCGACCATGCGCGTCTTCGACGACCGGGCGCTCTGCGAGATCATGACGCGGGTCGGAACGGGAGGCAGACCGTGACGCACCGCCCGACCGACGAGCCCGTACGACCGGTGAAGCCCGACCCCGTGGAGACACCGGCCCTGTGGGACCAGCCGCCCGGGCCCG
Source organism: uncultured Streptomyces sp. (assembly GCA_965650905.1). GTDB lineage: Bacteria > Actinomycetota > Actinomycetes > Streptomycetales > Streptomycetaceae > Streptomyces. Next base: position 3,350 of record CBFGQM010000323.1, read on the forward strand.
ACCAGGTGGACCCGGCCGTGTTGAGCGCGCTGCTGAACCGGCACGGCTGGCAGCGCCGCGGCGGAGCCGCCGGACGGTACGGCCGCTGGACACCACCCGGGTCCAAAAGCTCCGGCACCAGCCTGCTCGTGCCGGAGAACCGGGCCTTCCCCGACAGCGAGGACCTCCTCGGCGAGGCCCTCGCCGCCCTGTCCCGCAGCGGCTCGCCCTGCGCACGCGACGTCCTGGTCGGCCTCGCTGTGCCCAGCGACGAGATCCGCTGGTGGCGCGACGTCCCCACCGGACCCGTGGGCATCGCCCCGTGGACCGTCGAGGAGCAGCTGCGTACGGCCGGCCGCAGGATGCTCCTCGCGGCCGCCCTCGCGGCGCGTTCGCGTGCGGGCTATTACGGTGCCCGCCACCGCCGGCCCGCCGCCGCGTCCCTGGAGAACGTGCTCGTCGGAGCGGCGCCCGGCGGCCGGCAACTGACCGCCTTCCTGCCCGTCGCCACCGGGCGGCCACTCGCCGTCCGGCTCCACCAGGCGCTGTACGCGGCCCGCGAGGCCATCGACTACCAGCGCGCCACCGGCGGCGCGGACGCCTTCGTCGGGGCCGTCGAGGCAGGCGTCAGCCATGAACTCACCGAGGCACTGGTGGCCCTCGTGCGGGGCACGGAGGGCGCCAGGATCGCCGTCGAGTGGGCGCCCGCCGCCGGGGTCCCCGAGGGGTGCGCGGCGCCCGCCGACCCCGTCGAGTTCTCACCCGGCGACCTGCCCGTCCTGCGCGATGCCGCCGCCCGCTATCTGCGCGAGGAACCTTCCGTGCCCGTGCGCATCACCGGAAGCGTGGTGCGTATGCGCAGGTCCGGGCCCTGCGGCGACGGCACCGTGCGGCTGCGGGTCATCGCGGGCGCCGAGGTCCCGCACGTACGGATGACCCTCGACGAGGAGGCGTACCGGACAGCGGGCCATGCCCATCTCGTGGGACTCCCGCTGCGGGTGCACGGGCGGCTGGAGAGTCGGAGCGGCTTCCGGAGGCTGACCGGGGCCTCGGGGGTCGCGCCCGTGCAGGTCGACGAGGCGGAGCGGGACCGGCTGATGAAGTCGCTCCAGGAGAACCTCGACTTCTTCGATCAGGCCTGCGGCGGCGAGTGAGGGCGGTCGCGGCCGGGCGGGGGACGGTCAACCGTTTCGCGGTGGGTGCCCGGGGCTCGGTACGATCCCTCTTGCGTACGCGATGGGATATGGCTGCGCTTCCATTTTCAGTCAGGAGAGACCGGTGTCAGACGTCCGTGTGATCATCCAACGCGATTCCGAGCGGGAAGAGCGCCTGGTGACGACGGGCACCACGGCCGCCGACCTCTTCGCCGGGGAACGCACCATCGTCGCCGCGCGCGTGGCGGGCGACCTGAAGGACCTCGTGTACGAGGTGAAGGACGGCGAGACCGTCGAGGGCGTCGAGATCTCCTCCGCGGACGGCATGAACATCCTGCGCCACTCCACCGCGCACGTCATGGCGCAGGCTGTGCAGGAGCTGTTCCCCGAGGCCAAGCTGGGCATCGGCCCGCCGGTCAAGGACGGCTTCTACTACGACTTCGACGTCGAGAAGCCGTTCACACCCGAGGACCTCAAGGCCGTCGAGAAGAAGATGCAGGAGATCCAGAAGCGCGGGCAGCGCTTCTCACGCCGTGTGGTGACCGACGAGGCCGCTCGCGCAGAGCTGGCTTCGGAGCCGTACAAGCTGGAGCTCATCGGGCTGAAGGGCTCGGCCTCCTCGGACGACGGCGCCGACGTCGAGGTGGGCGCCGGTGAGCTGACGATCTACGACAACATCGACGCCAGGACGGGCGACCTGTGCTGGAAGGACCTCTGCCGCGGTCCCCACCTGCCGACCACCCGGACCATCCCGGCGTTCAAGCTGATGCGCAACGCCGCCGCGTACTGGCGCGGCAGCGAGAAGAACCCCATGCTCCAGCGCATCTACGGCACCGCCTGGCCGTCCAAGGACGAGCTGAAGGCGCACCTCGACTTCCTCGCCGAGGCCGAGAAGCGCGACCACCGCAAGCTGGGCAACGAACTGGACCTGTTCTCCGTCCCGGACCAGATCGGCTCCGGTCTCGCCGTCTTCCACCCCAAGGGCGGCGTCGTCCGCCGGGTCATGGAGGACTACTCGCGGCGGCGCCACGAGGAAGAGGGGTACGAGTTCGTCTACACCCCGCACGCCACCAAGGGGAAGCTCTTCGAGACCTCGGGCCACCTGGACTGGTACGCCGACGGCATGTACCCGCCCATGCAGCTCGACGAGGGCGTGGACTACTACCTCAAGCCCATGAACTGCCCGATGCACAACCTGATCTTCGACGCGCGCGGCCGTTCCTACCGTGAGCTGCCCCTGCGCCTGTTCGAGTTCGGCACCGTGTACCGGTACGAGAAGTCGGGCGTCGTGCACGGCCTGACCCGTGCCCGCGGCTTCACCCAGGACGACGCGCACATCTACTGCACCCGCGAGCAGATGCGCGACGAGCTCA
>CBFGQM010000324.1:0-5851 GCA_965650905.1 uncultured Streptomyces sp.
CGTACTCACCCACAGAGACAATCTCCGAGGCTTTCCTCCGGCGCTTCCCTTCGGTGTTTCCAAACTCTATCAGGGATCTCCCGTCTCTCTGACCGGTCTGCGGACATGCAGAGGGCCCGGAGAAATAGGATCTGACAAGTTCGATGCTGCCAGGCAGGGATGCTTGGTTGCGTCACTCCGCCTCGAGCAGATGTCAACCCTACATGGAGGGATGGAGCGGGCGCAAACCGTTTGTGCTGTGCCCTACGGTCGTCAACCGGGAACTCTCGGGCGGAGCCGCGACTTTTCATGACTTACCCTGCTCAACACTATGCCGTCCGGGACAAACAGTGACGGTCCATATCATCGCCACCCCCGGGAGGCTTCCCATGACCACCGTGACGTCCCCTCTTGCAGGACGCGCCATCGGACTCGCGACCGTACCCGATCCGGTCTTCTCCGAAGCGATGGTGGGGCCGGGCACTGCGATCGATCCGGTACGTGAGGCCTCGGAGGCCGTCTCGCCCGTAGACGGCGTTGTCGTCTCGCTCCACTCGCACGCCTTCGTCGTGGTCGACGACGAGGGCCATGGTGTGCTCACACACCTCGGGATCGACACTGTTCAGCTGAACGGCGAGGGCTTCGAGGTGCTCATCAACAAGGGCGACACCGTACGGCGCGGTCAGGCCGTGGTCCGTTGGAATCCGGTTGCCGTCGAAGCGGCCGGCAAGTCCCCGGTGTGCCCCGTCGTGGCTCTCGAGGCCGCTGCCGAGGCCCTCTCCGACCTCAACGTTGACGGCGACGTGAAGACTGGCGACGCTCTGTTCAGCTGGCACTGACAGAGTGCCGTCATGGACCGGCAAGACGACCATCGCGGGGGCGGGACCCGCCGCTATCTCGAAGAACAGGTGACATGGAGACAACGCTGCGAGGCGTCGGCGTGAGCCACGGTGTGGCGATCGGCGAGGTTCGGCATTTGGGAACGGCAGTGCTCGAGCCGCCTGCCCAGCAGATTCCGGCTAAGGACGCGGATCGCGAACAGGGGCGCGCCCACAAGGCCGTGGTAGCTGCGGCGGCCGACCTGGTGGCGCGCGGCAATCTGGCCGGGGGCGAGGCGCAGGCGGTGCTCGAGGCCCAGGCCATGATGGCCCAGGACCCGGAGCTCATCGCCGACGTCGAGCGGCGTATCGCAGTCGGGAGCACTGCGGAGCGGGCGGTGTACGACGCGTTCGCCGCGTACCGCGCCCTGCTTGCGGGAGCCGGGGAGTATCTTGCCGGTCGGGTGGCGGACCTCGACGACGTGCGCAATCGTATCGTCGCGCGCCTGCTCGGCGTCCCGATGCCAGGTGTTCCGGACAGTGACGAGCCCTATGTCCTTATTGCTCGTGACCTTGCGCCTGCTGACACCGCTCTGCTTGACCCGGCTCTCGTCCTCGGATTCGTCACCGAGGAGGGAGGGCCCACCAGCCACAGCGCGATCCTGGCGCGGGCGCTCGGCGTTGCCGCGGTGGTCGCGGTGCCCGGAGCGGGTGACCTCGCCGAGGGCACGATGATCGCCGTGGACGGCAGCACCGGCGAGATTTTCGTGAACCCGAGCACCGAGAGGAAGGCCGCCATGGAGGCAGCGGCAGCCGCCCGCAAGGCCGCGCTGGCCGCGTCGACCGGTCCCGGCGCCACCTGCGATGGGCACAAGGTCCCGCTGCTGGCCAATGTCGGCGGTCCCACGGATGTGGCGACGGCGGTCGAGGCCGGTGCCGAGGGTGTGGGCCTGTTTCGTACCGAGTTCCTTTTCCTCGACGACAGCAGGAACGCTCCGTCCGCCGCGAAGCAGGTCGATGCGTATCGCAAGGTGCTTGAGGCCTTTCCCGAAGGTCGTGTCGTGGTGCGTGTGCTCGATGCGGGCGCCGACAAGCCGCTCGATTTCCTGACGCCGGTCGATGAGCCGAATCCCGCGCTCGGTGTGCGCGGTCTGCGGACGCTGCTCGACCATCCTGAGGTGTTGCACACGCAGCTGACAGCGCTCGCGAAGGCTTCCGAGGGACTGCCGGTCTACCTCGAAGTGATGGCGCCGATGGTCGCGGACCGTACCGACGCCAAGGCGTTCGCGGACGCGTGCCGTGAGGCTGGTCTCCAGGCGAAGTTCGGGGCCATGGTCGAGATTCCGTCGGCCGCTCTGCGGGCGCGGTCAATTCTGCAAGAGGTCGAGTTCCTGTCACTGGGGACGAACGACCTCGCGCAGTACACCTTCGCCGCCGATCGCCAGGTGGGCGCTGTGTCCCGTCTTCAGGACCCGTGGCAGCCCGCGCTGCTCGACCTGGTCGCCCTGTCCGCTGAGGCGGCGACGGCCGAGGGCAAGAGCTGTGGTGTCTGCGGCGAGGCCGCGTCGGACCCCCTTCTCGCATGTGTGCTGACCGGCCTGGGGGTTACCTCCCTTTCCATGGGTGCGGCGTCGATTCCCTATGTCCGGGCGACGCTGGCGAAGTACACACTGGCGCAGTGCGAGCGTGCCGCGGCGGCAGCGCGTGCCTCGGACAGTGCTGAGGACGCGCGGAGGGCGGCTCAGGCGGTGCTGTCCGGCGAGTAGCCGGCCGGCGTCGTGGATCGGCGGTGGTCGAGGGGCGCTGGAAACCGCCAGGGTGGGGCGCCCCTCTGGGATTCAGTGGGTGTGCCCCGTTGCTTGGCTGTCGTCCCCCAGGTCGGGTGGTACGCAGTAGTCGACACCCGACTCCGGCGGGACGAGATCGCCGGATTCGATATCGGTGCAGTAGGCGTCGAAGACCTCTCCGGCGGTCAGCGGTTCCAGTCCTTCTCCGCGCAGACGCCAGCCGAAGACACGGTCGGTGGTGTCGGGGGCGCTGGTGCGCATGACGAGGCCTCCCGCGCTCTGGGTGGCGATGCCGACGGCCAGGACCGTGGTGAATTCGAGGGCCTCGGCCTCGTCCAGTTGGGGTGTGCCGTGGATGTCGTCGTCGGCTTGGAGGGCGGCGGCGAGTGCTTCCGGCACGGCCGAGACGCTGCACACGAGGTGGCGCTCGCCGGGACCTGTGGTGTCGAGGATGCGGATGAGCAGCTCGGACGCGCGGACGAAGGCCGCGCGTCCGATGTCCTCGCCGCAGGACGCGCAGTTGCCGATGCGGGACAGGAGTGTGGTCGCGTACTCCCAAGTCGCTTGTCGGACGGCCTCGTCGACGAGGTTCGGGACGAGGTCGGCGAGAGGCTGTCCCTCATAGGGCACGGTGACGCCCGTCGAGGCGAGTTCCGCCGTGAAACGGGTGCGGCTGGAGGCGGCGTCGGGTTCCAGGCCGGTGCCGGCGCAGAACTCCGCGTACTCCTCGGGATCGAAGAGTGCGACCGTGGTGTGGTTGCCGTTGGATGCGAGTGTCCTGAGCAGGGCTTCCACCTGCTGGAAATAGCTCGCGTGGTCGTCGAAGGTGAAGGTGCGGTAGTGCCGCATCGCGATGAAGTCCTGCTCGTCGGTCAGCAGACCGATGGTGCCGGCGATTTCGCGGCGCAGGGCGCCTCGCGTGGTCCGGTGCCGGGTGTCCGCCATTCTTACCCCCCTGTGCGCAGTCGATCAGTGCTCACTCACCGTAACCGGCGGCAGTGACAATGCCCGTCGTGCGAGGGGGCTGGCGGCCACGGACCTGCTCCCTGCACAGGCAGCGGTGTGGAGGTTGATCAGGCGCGCTTGCGGGCCAGGTCCTCGTAGAAGCGCAGCAGTTCGATGCTGTCCACGGAGCCGAGGTTGACGGCCTTCTCCAGAGGGGTGCCCTGAAGCAGGCGCTTGACCGGGACCTCGATGCGCTTGCCGGTGAGGGTGTGCGGGATGCCGGGCACCTCGATGACTTCGTCGGGGACGTGGCGTGGTGAGAGCTGTTCGCGGATGGTCTGCTTGATGCGCGCCAGGAGGACGTCGTCGAGTACGGCGCCCGGGGCGAGGTGCACGAACAGCGGCATCCAGTAGCCGCCGTCGGCCTGTTCGATACCGATGACGAGGGACTCACGGATCTCGGACAGCCGCTCGACGGCTTCGTAGATGTCGGCGGAACCCATGCGCACGCCCTGGCGGTTGAGCGTGGAGTCGGAGCGGCCGTGGATGGCCACCGAGCCGCGTGAGGTGACGGTGATCCAGTCTCCGTGGCGCCAGACTCCTTGGTAGACGTCGAAGTAGCTGTCGTGGTAGCGGCTGCCGTCTGGGTCGTTCCAGAAGCGGATGGGCATGGACGGCATCGGATGGGTGACGACCAGCTCGCCGACTTCGTCCGTCAGGGGTTTGCCGCTCGGGTCCCAGGACTGGAGGTCGGTGCCGAGACACGGGGCCTGGAGTTCGCCGAGGTACACCGGGAGTGTCGGTACTGCTCCTGCGAAGCAGGAGCACACGTCGGTGCCGCCGCTGACGGAGGCGATCCACAGGTCGTCGCGTACCTCGTCGTGCAGCCAGCGGAAGCCGTCGGGCGGCAGGGGTGAGCCGGTCGTGGCCACGCACTGCACGCGGGAGAGGTCGAAGTCGCGGGAAGGGTGCACGCCGGCCTTGCGACAGGCCATGACGTACGCGGCCGAAGTGCCGAAGAGCGTGGCCCCCGTGCGTTCGGCGATGCGCCACTGGGCGCCCGTGTCCGGGTGGCCGGGGCTGCCGTCGTACAGAACGATCGTGGTGCCGGTCAAAAGCCCGGAGACCAGCAAGTTCCACATCATCCAGGCGGTGGACGTGTACCAGAAGAAGCGGTCCTCGGGGCCCAGGTCGCAGTGCAGGCCGAGCTGCTTGAGATGCTCGACGAGGATGCCGCCCTGGGACTGGACGATGGCCTTGGGCAGGCCGGTCGTGCCGGAGGAGTAGAGCACCCACAAGGGGTGGTCGAAGGGGACCTCTTCGAAGACGGGCTCCACGTCCGCGGAGGTGAGGGCGGACCACTCCAGGGCGCCTTCGGGAGCCTCGGTGCCGAGCAGGGGGATGTGGACCACGGCGCGCAGCGTGGGCAGTTCGCGGCGCAGCTGGGCAACGGTGCCGCGGCGGTCGTGCTCTTTTCCGCCGTAGCGGTAGCCGTCCACGGTGAACAGCACGACCGGTTCGACCTGCTGGAAGCGGTCGAGGACGCTGCGGGCGCCGAAGTCGGGCGCACAGGAGGTCCAGACGCCGCCCACGGCGGCCGTGGCGAGAAAGGCGACGACGGCCTGTGGAACGTTGGGGAGGTAGCCGCTGACGCGGTCTCCCGGGCGTACGCCCAGGGCTCGCAGCTCGGCGGCCAGGGAGCCGACTTGACGGCGCAGCTCGGACCAGCTGACGGGGCGTGGTTCGTGGGCCTCGTCCACGTACAGAAGGGCGGGTGCGTCGGCGCGGGTCTCGGCCGTGCGCAAGGCATGCTCGGCGTAGTTGAGGGTGGCTCCGGGGAACCACTGGGCGCCCGGCATCGAGCGATCGCCGAGCACGCGCCTGTAGGGGGTCGAGAACCGCACGTCGAACCACTCGACGACGGCCCTCCAGAACGTGTCCAGCTCGTCCACGGACCAGCGGTGCAGGGCCGCGTACCCGCCCTCGACGGGGGCTCCGTGGTGTTCGGCCGCCCAGGCCTGGAACTGGGTGATCTTCGCCTGCGCGATGCGTTCTGGGTCGGGCTGCCAGAGCAGCGGGGGGGTCACTGAGGACATGGAGCGGCTCCCGGGTTGTGCGCGTCGTGTGTGTCGCGCACAGGGCCGGGTGTGCGCTTCGGGTGGCTGACATGGACGATGCCACGTGATCGACATCGGCACCAGGGTGGCGCTACGCATGGTCCGGTCGAAGATGTGCACCTGTCTTGACTTTTTCCCCCTCGTGAACGGGGGGGATTCCTACGGCTCGCGCCGTGGGGGTTTCTGCTTCATCGCCGACTGCCCC
>CBFGQM010000325.1:0-5850 GCA_965650905.1 uncultured Streptomyces sp.
ACGACCAGCTCTACCAAGAGGCGAAGAGCCGCAACATCGAGGGGCGCTCCAAGATGAACAAGGAGGAGCTGTCCCGGGCTCTCGGCCGCTGACACCCCCCGCACCCGCACCTTCGACACCGGCGCCCGTACGCTCGACGGCACCATGACGACCGTACGGGTTCCCGCGGGCTGGCCCGCCACCGAAGAGCAAGCCTGTGCCGTGCAGGACGAGTTGCGGGGGCGGGTGATCCTCGACGAGCCGGGCCCGGTGCCGGAAACCGGCCGGGTGACCGGGGTCGATGTGGCGTACGACGACGCGTGTGACATCGTCGTGGCGGCGGCCGTCGTCCTGGACGCGGCGACTCTTGACGTCGTGGCCGAGTCCACGGCCGCGGGGCAGGTGCCTTTCCCCTACGTTCCGGGCCTGCTCGCCTTCCGCGAGATCCCGGCCGTCCTGGCTGCCCTCGACGCCCTGCCGTGCGAGCCGGGTCTGGTCGTCTGTGACGGCTACGGCCTTGCCCATCCCCGCCGCCTCGGCCTGGCCAGCCACCTCGGCGTCCTCACCGGCCTCCCGACGATCGGCGTCGCCAAGAACCCCTTCACCTTCGGGTACGAAGAGCCGGGCACCTCGCGCGGATCCTCGTCCCCGCTGCTCGCGGGCGACGAGGAGGTCGGCCGCGCGCTGCGCACCCAGCAGGGCATCAAGCCGGTCTTCGTCTCGGTCGGCCACCGCGTGACGCTGGACAACGCCTGCGCCCACACGCTGCACCTCGCCACGCGCTTCCGCCTCCCGGAGACGACCCGCCACGCGGACGCGCTGTGCCGCCGGGCCTTGAAGGCGACCCGCTCCGAGCAGCCGTTCTGAGGACGTACTCCGCGTATGTGCGCCGCGTACGGTCGCGTATGTGCTCCGCATACGTTGCACCCCGCGCCGTTGTCGGTGGCTGGGGCTAGCGTGAGGTACGAGGAGCACAGGACCAGGACGTACGAGGGCGTTGATGGCAGACACGGCAGGACCCGGCCCGCTCGCTGGTGTGCGCGTGGTCGAACTGGCGGGCATCGGGCCCGGCCCGTTCGCCGCCATGCTCCTCGCCGACCTGGGCGCCGACGTGGTCCGCGTGGATCGGCCGGACGGCACGGGATTCTTGGTCAACCGGGACTACGACATCACCAACCGCAACAAGCGGTCCGTGATCGTCGACCTGAAGGCGGACGACGGCCCGGCTCGCGCCCTCGGTCTGGTCGCCCGCGCGGACATCCTCATCGAGGGCTACCGCCCGGGCGTCGCCGAGCGCCTCGGGGTCGGCCCCGAGACCTGCCGTGCCCGCAACCCGAAGCTCGTCTACGGGCGGATGACCGGCTGGGGTCAGGAGGGCCCGCTCGCCCAGCGCGCGGGGCACGACATCGCGTACATCGCGCTGACCGGCACACTGGGCATGATCGGCGACCCGGACGGGCCGCCCACCGTCCCCGGGAACCTGGTCGGCGACTACGCGGGCGGTTCGCTCTACCTCGTCGTCGGCGTCCTCGCCGCCCTCCACCACGCCCGCGCGACCGGCACCGGACAGGTCGTGGACGCGGCCATCGTCGACGGCGCCGCACACCTGGCCGCGATGATCCACGGCATGCTGGCCGCCGGCGGCTGGCAGGACAGGCGTGGAGTGAACCTCCTCGACGGCGGCTGCCCGTACTACGGCACGTACGAGACAGCCGACGGCCAGTACGTGGCGGTGGGCGCGCTCGAGCAGCGGTTCTACCAGGAGTTCGTGGACCTGCTCGGCATCGGCGAACACGCCTCGGCCCACAAGAACCCGGCGCGTTGGCACGAACTGCGTGAGACGGTCGGGGCCCGCTTCAGGACACGTACGCGCGACGAGTGGACCGCCGTCTTCGAGGGCTCCGACGCATGCGTGGCGCCCGTCCTGTCGCTGCGCGAGGCGCCGCACCACCCGCACCTCGCCGCCCGCGGCACCTTCACCGACCACGGCGGCATCACCCAGCCCGCTCCCGCACCCCGCTTCTCCGCCACCCACACCTCTGTCCGCAGCGGGCCAGCGCAGCCGGGCGCCGACACCGCGGACGTAGCCCGCGACTGGGACGTACCCTGCCTTATGCAGGGCAGCCTCGAGTGACACGGCAGCCGCAGATCCGCACGCTCGATCAGGATGCGCGGAGGAGAAGCCGAGCGTGGAGGAGAAGCCGAGCGCGGAGGAGAGCACATCGGCTTCGAGACGCCGGAGACGGCAACCGGGTCAGCGTCACCCGCATGCGCCTCGACCGCCGCATCAGTCCACGGCGGGACGAGGGGGATCATGGAGGGGATCATCGGCCGTTCCCTGCTGGGTCAACCCTCATTGAAAGGCTTACCAGTGAGCACCGAAGCGTACGTGTACGACGCGATCCGCACCCCGCGCGGCCGCGGCAAGGCGACCGGCGCCTTGCACGGCGCGAAGCCCATCGACCTCGTCGTAGGGCTCATCCACGAGATCCGGGCCCGCTTCCCCACCCTTGACCCGGCCGCGATCGACGACATCGTGCTCGGCGTCGTGGGCCCGGTCGGCGACCAGGGTTCCGACATCGCCCGCATCGCAGCCGTCGCGGCAGGGCTGCCGGACACGGTGGCCGGCGTACAGGAGAACCGCTTCTGTGCGTCGGGTCTCGAAGCCGTCAACCTGGCCGCCGCGAAGGTCCGTTCGGGCTGGGAGGACCTCGTCCTGGCGGGCGGAGTCGAGTCGATGTCGCGGGTGCCGATGGCCTCCGACGGCGGCGCCTGGTTCGCCGACCCGATGACCAACATCGCCACCAACTTCGTCCCCCAGGGCATCGGCGCCGACCTTATCGCCACCATCGAGGGCTTTACCCGCCGGGACGTCGACGAGTACGCGGCGCTCTCCCAGGAGCGTGCCGCCGCGGCCTGGAAGGACGGCCGCTTCGAGAGGTCGGTCGTGCCGGTGAGGGACCGCAACGGGCTCGTCGTCCTGGACCACGACGAGCACATGCGTCCGGGCACGACCGCCGATTCGCTGGCGGCGCTCAAGCCGTCGTTCGCGGACATCGGGGACCTGGGCGGCTTCGACGCCGTGGCGCTGCAGAAGTACCACTGGGTGGAGAAGATCGACCATGTGCACCACGCGGGCAACTCCTCCGGCATCGTGGACGGCGCGTCGCTCGTCGCGATCGGCTCGAAGGAGGTGGGGGAGCGGTACGGACTGCGGCCGCGCGCCCGCGTCGTCTCCGCCGCCGTCTCCGGCTCCGAGCCCACCATCATGCTCACCGGGCCCGCGCCCGCGGCCCGCAAGGCGCTCGCCAGGGCCGGGCTGACCATCGACGAGATCGGCCTGGTCGAGATCAACGAGGCCTTCGCCGCCGTTGTGCTCCGTTTCGCGAAGGACATGGGGCTGTCGCTGGACAAGGTCAACGTCAACGGCGGGGCGATCGCGCTCGGCCACCCGCTGGGGGCGACCGGGGCGATGATCCTCGGCACGCTGGTGGACGAACTGGAGCGGCAGGACAAGCGGTTCGGCCTCGCCACGCTGTGCGTCGGCGGCGGCATGGGCATCGCAACGATCGTCGAGCGTCTCTGAACCTCCCGTCCCTCTTGCGGCCCTCACGGCGTCCCTTTACGGATTACGGAGAACCTCCATGACCAAGAGCACCACCATCCGCTGGGAACAGGACAGGACCGGCCTCGTCACCCTCGTCCTCGACGACCCCAACCAGTCCGCGAACACCATGAACCAGGCGTTCCGGGAATCGCTCACGGCGATCACCGACCGCCTGGAGGCCGAGCGGGACACCATCCGCGGCGTCGTCATCACCTCCGCCAAGAAGACCTTCTTCGCGGGCGGCGACCTGCGCGACCTGATCGCGGTCACCCCCGAAACCGCCCAGTTCACCTTCGAGCGGAGCCTCGCCGTCAAGCGCGACCTCCGACGCATCGAGACACTGGGCAAGCCCGTCGTCGCCGCCATGAACGGCGCGGCTCTGGGTGGCGGTTACGAGATCGCCCTCGCGTGCCATCACCGCGTCGCACTCGACGCCCCCGGCTCCAGGATCGGCTGCCCCGAGGTAACGCTCGGACTGCTGCCCGGAGGCGGCGGCGTCGTGCGGACCGTACGGCTCCTGGGCATCGCCGACGCGCTGCAGAAGGTGCTCCTCCAGGGCACGCAGTACAGCCCTGGCCGCGCCCTCGAAAACGGTCTCATCCACGAAGTGGCCACTACCCGCGAGGAGATGCTGGCCAAGGCCCGCGCCTTCATCGACGCCAACCCCGAGTCGTCGCAGCCCTGGGACAAGCCCGGCTACCGCATCCCGGGCGGCACCCCCGCCAGCCCGAAGTTCGCGGCGAACCTGCCCGCCTTCCCGGCCACCCTGCGCAAGCAGACGAACGGCGCACCCTACCCGGCACCGCGGGGCATCCTGGCGGCCGCCGTCGAGGGCTCCCAGGTCGACTTCGAGACCGCCCAGGTCATCGAGGCCCGCTACTTCGTGGAGCTGGCCGCCGGCCAGACCTCCAAGAACATGATTCAGGCCTTCTTCTTCGATCTCCAGGCCGTCAACTCCGGAGCCAACCGCCCCAGGGACGTCGAGCCGCGCCAGGTCCGCAGGGTCGCCGTCCTGGGCGCCGGGATGATGGGTGCCGGTATCGCCTACTCGTGCGCACGCGCGGGCATCGACGTCGTCCTCAAGGACGTGTCGGCCGAAGCCGCGGCGAAGGGCAGGGGCTACTCCGAGCAGCTCTGCGCCAAGGCGGTCTCCCGGGGCCGTACGACCCAGGAGAAGGCCGACGCGCTGCTCGCCCGCATCACGCCCACCGCCGACCCGGCGGACCTGGCTGGGTGCGACGCCGTGATCGAGGCCGTCTTCGAGGAACCGGCGCTCAAGCACAAGGTGTTCCAGGAGATCCAGAACATCGTCGAGCCGGACGCGCTGCTGTGCTCCAACACTTCGACGCTGCCCATCACCGCGCTCGCCGAAGGCGTCGACCGGCAGGCCGACTTCATCGGACTGCACTTCTTCTCGCCCGTCGACAAGATGCCGCTCGTCGAGATCATCAAGGGCGAGCGGACCGGCGACGAGGCCCTGGCCCGCGCCTTCGACCTCGTACGGCAGATCAAGAAGACCCCGATCGTCGTCAACGACTCGCGCGGCTTCTTCACCTCCCGGGTCATCGGGCACTTCATCAACGAGGGCGTCGCGATGGTCGGCGAGGGCATCGAACCCGCCTCCGTCGAGCAGGCGGCGGCCCAGGCGGGCTACCCGGCCAAGGTCCTCGCACTCATGGACGAGCTGACGCTCACCCTGCTGCGCAAGATCCGCGCCGAGACGAAGAGGGCAGTCGAGGAGTCCGGCGGCACCTGGGCCACGCATCCCGCCGAGGCCGTCGTAGACCGCATGATCGACGAGTTCGGCCGCACCGGCCGCAGCGGCGGGGCGGGCTTCTACGAGTACGCCGACGGGAAGCGCGCCGGGCTATGGAGCGGACTGCGGGAGCACTTCACGCGCGAGGGTGCCGAGATCCCCTTCGAGGACATGCAGGAACGCATGCTCTTCTCCGAGGCGCTGGACACGGTCAGGCTCCTGGAGGAAGGCGTCCTGACGTCGGTCGCCGACGCCAACATCGGGTCGATCCTCGGGATCGGCTTCCCCGGCTGGACCGGTGGTGTCCTTCAGTACATCAACGGATACGACGGCGGCGCCGGGGTGGGTGTCGGCCTGCCCGGTTTCGTGGCACGCGCGCGTGAACTCGCCGAGCGCTACGGGGACCGGTTCACGCCACCCGCACTCCTCTTGGAGAAGGCGAAGAAGGGGGAGCGGTTCAGCGACGCGTGAGGTTGGACGCCTGAGATGGGACGCCTGAGATGGGACG
>CBFGQM010000326.1:0-5834 GCA_965650905.1 uncultured Streptomyces sp.
CCGTCAGCCACTGCAGCCGCAGCTGCTCCGGTCCGCCCGGCTGGCCCATGGCCCCGGCCCGGCGGCTGGCGGCCGGTAGATGTGTGGCCGTCACCTTCGCCACCGTGGCCGCGGCGCCCGCCACGGCGACGACCGCGCCGGCGACCACCGCCGTAGCGGCGCCGGTACCCAGCGCGAGGTCCGCCACCCAGGCCGCGGCGGCGGCAACGGCCATGACCAGCAGGGGAGTTCCGCCCTCGCGCGCGTATCGCTGCCCGAACGTCAGCCGGCCCGCCTCCGCCTCGTCCAGCGCCTTCGTGTACGCCGCGTACTCTTCGGCGGCCGTCTCGGCCAGGGCGTCCAACGCCCCGCGCGCCCGCGACAGCAGCACGCTCCCGTCGGTACGGCCACCCGACCTCCGCACCTCCTCCTCCACGGCCCGGGCCAACAGCCGCTCGGCCTCAACCCGATGGCTGTCTCGCATGTCATGTCCCCCTCCGGCAGCAGCAGCTTTCTTGGCCAAGTGTCCTGTGTGCGGGGCGCGAGCGCGAGAGGGGGCACGCGCACCCGCGGATCCACCCGCAGTGACCTTGGGCGACTCGCGCCAGTCCCTTCCCGGGACTACGCGCGGGTGCAGCCGCAAGGGCGTTGGGCGGATCGGGTGGCACCGGCAGGCGTGATCGTTCGAGAGGCAGGCCGCCCCACCGCATAGCCGGAGCCCGTCAGGCAGGATGGGGATATGCCGAACCGACTGGCTCATGAAACGTCCCCCTACCTCCTCCAGCACGCCGACAATCCCGTCGACTGGTGGCCCTGGTCGGAAGAGGCTTTTGAGGAGGCGCGGAGCCGGGGTGTGCCCGTGCTGCTGAGCGTCGGCTATTCCAGTTGCCACTGGTGTCATGTTCTTGCAACGGAAAGCTTCGAGGACGAAGCAGTCGCCGTTTACATGAACGAGCACTTCGTCAACATCAAGGTCGACCGTGAGGAGCGGCCCGACGTGGACGCCGTCTACATGGAGGCCGTGCAGGCGGCGACCGGGCAGGGCGGCTGGCCGATGACCGTCTTTCTGACTCCCGAGGCCGAGCCCTTCTACTTCGGGACGTACTTCCCGCCCGCCCCTCGCCACGGAATGCCCTCCTTCCGGCAGGTCCTGGAGGGGGTCGGTGCGGCGTGGGAGGACCGGCGGGACGAGGTCGTCGATGTCGCCGGGAAGATCGTGCGGGACCTGGCCGGGCGGGAGATCCCGTACGGCGATACGCGGGTGCCTGGCGAGGAGGAGCTCGCGCAGGCGCTGCTCGGGCTCACGCGTGAGTACGACGCGGCGCGCGGCGGCTTCGGCGGGGCGCCCAAGTTTCCGCCGTCGATGGTGATCGAGTTCCTGATGCGGCACGCTGCGCGGACCGGCTCCGAGGGCGCGCTGCAGATGGCCGCCGACACCTGTGGGCGGATGGCTCGCGGGGGCATCTACGACCAGCTCGGCGGCGGCTTCGCCCGCTACTCCGTGGACCGCGAGTGGGTCGTGCCCCACTTCGAGAAGATGCTGTACGACAATGCCCTGCTGTGCCGGGTGTACGCCCACCTGTGGCGGGCCACCGGCTCCGACCTGGCCCGCCGTGTCGCCCTGGAGACCGCCGACTTCATGGTCCGCGAACTGGGCACGAGCCAGGGCGGGTTCGCCTCCGCGCTCGACGCCGACAGCGACGACGGGACAGGGAAGCATGTGGAGGGCGCGTACTACGTGTGGACGCCCCGGCAGCTCACCGAGGTCCTCGGTGAGGCGGATGCCGAACTCGCCGCCTCCTACTTCGGCGTGACGGTCGAGGGCACCTTCGAAGAGGGCGCCTCGGTTCTGCAACTGCCGCAGCAGCAGGACGGCGTGTTCGGTGCCGAGCGGATCGGGTCCATCAAGGGCCGTCTGCGCGACGCACGCGCGCGGCGCCCCGCTCCCGGCCGCGATGACAAGGTCGTCGCCGCCTGGAACGGTCTCGCCGTCGCCGCACTGGCGGAGACCGGCGCGTACTTCGACCGCCCCGACCTCGTCGAGGCCGCGCTCGGCGCCGCCGACCTCCTCGTACGCCTCCACATGGACGACCGCGCGCGCCTGGCCCGTACGTCGAAGGACGGCCAGGTCGGCGCCAACGCCGGTGTGTTGGAGGACTACGCGGATGTGGCCGAGGGCTTCCTCGCACTCGCCTCCGTGACCGGGGAAGGGGTCTGGCTGGAGTTCGCCGGCTTTCTGCTCGACCACGTGCTGACGCAGTTCGTCGACGAGGCCTCAGGTGCCCTGTTCGACACGGCTGCCGACGCCGAGAAGCTGATCCGCCGCCCCCAGGACCCGACCGACAACGCCACACCCTCCGGCTGGAGCGCGGCCGCCGGCGCCCTGCTGAGCTATGCGGCCCAGACCGCCTCCGAGCCTCATCGCACCGCTGCGGAGCGGGCATTGGGCGTCGTCAAGGCGCTCGGCCCGCGAGCTCCGCGCTTCATCGGCTGGGGACTCGCGGTCGCCGAGGCCCTGCTGGACGGGCCCCGTGAGGTGGCCGTCGTCGGTCCCGCGGACCACCCGGCCACGAAAAACCTCCACCGCGCCGCTCTCCTTGACACCGCCCCCGGTGCGGTCGTCGCGGTGGGCACCCCCGGCAGCGACGAACTCCCGCTCCTCGCCGACCGTCCGCTCGTCGAGGGCGAACCGGCCGCGTATGTCTGCCGTGATTTCACCTGTGACGCTCCGACGACCGACGTCGAGCGGCTCAAGGAGGCACTGAGCGGCTGAAAGAGGCGTGAGCGATTAGGTGACCGCCCGGAGCTCACCGCCGCCCTAGGGGCCGAACTCCGTGAGGGCGCGCTCCACGATGGCATCCAGGCGGTCGTGGTGCGCGCCCCGCCAGTACACGCGCCCGCACTCCTCGCACTGCGCGAAGACGTCGTACGAGCGCTGTGTCCCGCCTTCGAGCCGGTCAGCGACCTCCTCCTTGGCGGCCTCCTTGAGCATGCCGTTGCAGGCCGTGCAGCGGGTCCAGGGCCTCAGCTCGGGTTCGAACCGGCCCAGTACGTCCCGGAGCTGGTCATCGGGCTGCGTGCTGTAGACGAACGCACCCGCCCACAGCTCGCGACGGCGCAGCAGACCGCGGTCGCGGCTGAGCATCACTCGCCGCTCGGCCGCCGAGCACGCGGCGAGGGCCGGGTCGCCGATGTCGGTGGACTCGTACGCGGCATCCACGCCCAGCAGGCGAAGACGGCGGGCGAGCGTGCCCAGGTGGACGTCGACGAGGAAACGCAGTGGCGCCCCCGGCACCCGCTGCGGGCGCTCTACCGTCCGCACCTCGACGGACTCGCCGGCCGTCGGGACGTGCGACGCGGGCACCTCGCGGCCGTCCACGACGAGCCCGCCGACCTCCGTCAGCGGCACGCCCAGCGACTCCACGACATGACCGAGCGAGGAGACGCCGTCGGTGACCACCTTCGTGGCCTGCGCACGGCGCCCCTGCGGCACGAACATCGCCAGCTCCGGGGCGAAGTCGACGTGGATCTCGGGTCCGTTCACCGGGTCAGGATGTCATGACCGGCACGCGGCGGGCCGGTCGGGTTTTACGGTCGGCCGCGGCCACTCGGGTCAGTAAGCCACCAGCGAGATGCAGACGTAGTGCGTGATGAACGCCGCGAGCGTAAGGGAGTGGAAGACCTCGTGGAAGCCGAACCACCGCGGTGACGGGTTGGGGCGCTTGATCCCGTAGATCACGCCGCCCGCGCTGTAGAGGAGGCCGCCCACGATCACGAGCACGAGGACGGCGATTCCGCCCGCCCGCATGAAGTCCGGCAGGAAGAAGACGGCTGCCCAGCCCATCGCGATGTAGCAGGGGGTGTAGAGCCAGCGTGGGGCGCCGATCCAGAAGACCCGGAAGGCTATGCCCGCTCCCGCCGCGGCCCAGATGCTCCACAGGAGCCACTGCCGTTTGGCCTCCGGGAGCAGCAGCATCGTCAGCGGTGTGTACGTGCCCGCGATGATCAGGAAGATGTTCGCGTGATCGAGTCTGCGCAGCACTCCGTCCATGCGCGGACTCCAGTCGCCCCGGTGGTAGAGCGCGCTGACGCCGAACAGAAGGCAGGCCGTGAGGACGTAGATCCCGCAGGCCATCCGGGCGCGCGGCGTATCGGCGAGCGCGGTCAGGACGAGCCCGGAGACGAGTACGGCCGGGAACATGCCGGCGTGCAGCCAGCCGCGGAGCTTGGGCTTGACCGGGTGCGGCAGGGAGAGCGCGGTGGAGACGCGGCCGGCGACCGGCGTGTCCGTGGGCGCGTCGGGGGCGGACGCAGTCATGCGGGGCATCGTACCTACGGAACCGTAAGTTACGCATCAGTACGACCGTAGGAAAGCCGCCAAGT
The DNA here is from genome assembly GCA_965650905.1 of uncultured Streptomyces sp. GTDB lineage: Bacteria > Actinomycetota > Actinomycetes > Streptomycetales > Streptomycetaceae > Streptomyces. Next base: position 4,363 of record CBFGQM010000326.1, read on the forward strand.
GGCCATGGTCTCACGGGCGATGGGTGGACATGAACGCTCGGTAGGTAAGAAATGACCGAAAGTGAGTGGCGATGGTCACGCCGCTCAGTTGTGGGGTGCTATGGACATATGCGTGGACCCGTCGGATGATCAAATGAGTGCGGTTGGCACCGGATGAGCGCCAGATGATCGATGCGCGAAGCGTCCGGGTCACAGCCCCCACGGGGCGTTCCATACAAACCCCTCATCTAGGAGCAATCGTGGCGCCAGATATCGCGGCTCCCTCCGCTGTTCCCACCACACACCAGGAACTGGTCTCGTGGGTCAACGAGATCGCTGCACTGACGCAACCGGACAGCGTGGTCTGGTGTGACGGCTCGGAGGCCGAATACGAGCGCCTGAGCGAGGAGCTCGTCCGCAAGGGCACCTTCAAGAAGCTCGACCCGATCAAGCGCCCCGACTCGTACTATGCGGCCTCCGACCCTACCGATGTCGCCCGCGTCGAGGACCGCACCTTCATCTGCTCCGAGAAGGAAGAGGACGCCGGTCCCACCAACCACTGGAAAGACCCCGCGGAGATGCGGGAGATCTTCACCGGTGAGCAGGGCGTCTTCCGCGGCTCGATGCGTGGCCGGACCATGTATGTCGTACCGTTCTGCATGGGCCCGCTCGGCTCGGAGCTGTCGGCGATCGGCGTCGAGATCACCGATTCCGCCTACGTCGCCGTGTCCATGCGCACGATGACGCGGATGGGCCAGGCGGTTCTGGACGAGCTCGGCTCCGACGGCTTCTTTGTGAAGGCCGTCCACTCCCTGGGCGCCCCGCTCGCCAAGGGCGAGACCGACGTCCCGTGGCCCTGCAACTCCACCAAGTACATCTCGCACTTCCCCGAGTCCCGCGAGATCTGGTCATACGGCTCCGGCTACGGCGGCAACGCGCTGCTCGGCAAGAAGTGCTATGCCCTGCGCATCGCGTCCGTGATGGCGCGCGACGAGGGCTGGCTGGCCGAGCACATGCTGATCCTCAAGCTGACTCCGCCGCAGGGCCAGTCGAAGTACGTCGCCGCCGCCTTCCCGAGCGCCTGCGGCAAGACGAACCTCGCCATGCTGGAGCCCACGATCCGCGGCTGGACGGTCGAGACGATCGGCGACGACATCGCGTGGATGCGGTTCGGCGAGGACGGCCGGCTGTACGCGATCAACCCCGAGGCCGGTTTCTTCGGGGTCGCGCCCGGTACGGGTGAGCACACCAACGCCAACGCGATGAAGACGCTGTGGGGCAACTCCGTCTTCACGAACGTCGCGCTCACGGACGACGGCGACATCTGGTGGGAGGGCATGACCGAGGAGACGCCCGCCCACCTCACCGACTGGAAGGGCAACGACTGGACGCCGCGGTCCGAGACCCCGGCCGCCCACCCGAACGCCCGCTTCACCGTCCCCGCGTCCCAGTGCCCGATCATCGCGCCCGAGTGGGAGGACCCCAAGGGCGTG
>CBFGQM010000327.1:0-5834 GCA_965650905.1 uncultured Streptomyces sp.
CTCCGGCTTGACGCTCCAGGGCAATTCCGTGCTGGAGCCGATGCTCGACGGCGCCAACATGCAAGCCATCTTGGCCGTGTTCCGAGGATGGGCCTCCCTGGCCGACGCCCCAGACGAGAACATGGACACGGCGACGACCGACCCGCGGGCGCTCCGGGCCGCGAGCGAGGCCTGCCCGAGTGGCTGCCGATGGGAGAGCAACTGGTCGTAGAAGGCTTCCGCGAACTTCAGCGCGGATCGTGACCGGACGGGCCATAGGGTGCCCACAAACGCGCCCGCACCTGCGTTGAGGAATTGGGGCGCCCATCCCAGGCTCTCGCCGAACCAGTCGATCTCCCCGGCGCTCCGGCAGGCGTTGAAGAACACGAGAGGTCGTTGGGCACGCAGCGAGCGCAACTGGGCCGCCGACGCCAGGTCAATGGGATCGAACGCCCCGTCGGCCATGGTCACGCATGAGCCGGTCCCGGTGAATGCGTTGTGGCAGGCGAAGTGGAGTACGCCGGCATGCCCACCTTCCAGTAGCGCGGTAAGGGCCGCCCTCTTGGTCAGTACGCCCACGTCGGCCACTCCCGTGCCCAACTGGGCACGCAGGGACCTGACTTCCTCGTCCGCGTCGGCCGGAGAACCCGGCGGAACTACGAAGGCCACGCTTGGCAGATTGAGGCTACGGACTCTGTCCTGCCCGAGCAATCGGCGCACCACGGGAAGCCATTCGGCCAGAAAGCCTCTGCCCTTGCGTCCTTCATTCAACGGATACATCAGCTCCCACGGGACAATGTCGTGCTCCCCCAAGACCGTGAAGGCCGTTACATGGTCGGCTTCTTCCCAGAACTGGTTCTGGACAGCCTGGGGAACCGCGGATGTCCACAGCTGCACGCCGTGATTGCGCAGGCGGTCGTAGAGCCGCTGGGCGTCCTCGTAGCCTCCGCCTGTCGTGGCTGCCTTCGCGGCTCTCCTCAGCTCGACGTAGATCTGCTCGGTTGCCTGGCGCGGGTCGCCGGCCCGGAAGTGGAAGATCTCCGGTGCGTAGAACGTCTCGCTGATCAGCTGGAAACTGAAGGCACCGGTCGCGTCCTTGAGGACCTGGAGAGTGACCTCGCCGGGGTCGAACGCCATGGAGGGCAGCAAAGCACTGCGCTGAGGGCCGTCTCGTGTGACGCTGCCGTGCCCTACCGAGATTTGGCACGTCACCTCACCGAGGAAGGTGCCGCCCCGGAAGGCCCGCACTGTCACCTGGTGCAGCCCAGGCGACGGGGCCTTCAGCCGGAAGCGCAGCACGTCCGAGTCCCGGCCGGGCATGACGTGCAGCTCCTGGTGCAGATCGTCAACGGCCACGAGACCGGGTGCGTGAATGGTGACCAGCACTCGGGCCCCTTCGGGCGGGAGAGCGAAGAAGCGCAGTGGCACGCCCTTCCTTTCACTGCCCCGGACAATCTGCACATGCAGCGGTACCTCCCGGCCGAACGAAGTCTGCTCGGCCAGCTCCGCAACCAGCGACCGAGGCTCCATCGAACCGTCGTCGGTGCAGGGGACTTCCACTGGCGGAGACGGAGGGTGAGCATTGTCGTGGGCATAAACAATCGGGCGCGGGGGTGCATCCGCCGGACCTGGGCCGGGCCGACGGCCACTGACCACGTCACGAGGGCCTTCGCCAGAAGCGGCTCTCTCCTCTGCGACGCCCAGCACCTCGTCGATGGCCTCCATGCTGAGCCGGTCCTCCGCAGCCGACGCCGCGATGATCAGTTCTCCGCACAACTCGATCTCGGCGAGGGAGGCGGGATCCTGAACTGCCTTACCCTCACGGGTATGTTCGGCGGGCGGCTCGCCACCGGGGAGAGACAGCGGATCGTCCGACACCCAGCCCAGCGTGAACGGGGCGTCGGCAGATGAATCCGTTGCCGTGCGCGTCGGCGCGATGGCGCCTTGCAGAGCGAAGCGCGACACCTCAGAGGGTTGGACGACCTCCTGCTTCTCGGTCGCGTACCGGCCCGTGACCAGGGCCCATTCGTAGTTGCCGTTGATCCAGTGCTGGATGGCCTCCACGCCCATCCGCAACCGGTCCCGCTCGTCCTCGTCGAGGCGCAGCTCGTCGCACATCCGCGGCACCCCGGCCTCCAGCTCCAGGTACTCCTCGATGCAGTCCTGCGTCATCCGGTGCGCCTCGTCGGCGGCCTCCTGCCACGACAGGCGCCGCTCCCGGTGCAGCACGGCTATCAGGTTGTGGCCGTCCCCGCGCCGTTTCTCCCGCTCGAAGGAGAGGATGTCGTTCATGAACCCGATGGTGTCGGCGGCCAGATCACGCATCCGCTCCATCAGCGGATGCGCCATCGCCTGCGCCGGCACCTCGAAGCCGCGGCTGCGCTCACCCGCGTCGATGCTGTGGTGGATGCCGACCGTACGGCGCCGGAACAGCGCGTACTCGTCCAGGCCCAGCGTCGCGGCCAGCCCCCGGGCCGCCAGGTCGACCTCCTCGCAGCGCGCCACCAGGAACCGCCCCCAGGACGCGGCGAAACGCGTCTGCCAGGTCAGGGACATGCCCTCACAGAGGTGGCTCCAGACCTCGGCCCAGGCGAGCGTGATCGGGCAGACCACGCGCGGCCGGCTGCCCGCCGGGCGCAGCGGGGTGACGATCAGCTCGCGCGCGACCTCCGCTATCCGGTCCGCGCGGTCCGGCTGGGCCGCATCGAACTGGTCGTCGAAGAGGAAGGCGAGGGAGAACCAGTTCATCAGGACGACCATGTCGTCGGCGGATGCGTGCGGATAGGTGCGGGCGGCGGCCTGGGGCAGGTCCCAGGACTTGTACTCCTCGAACAAGTCCTTGCTGCGAACCAGTCCCATGTCCCAGACCCAGCGCATATGGCGGGCCTGGGCGTATTCGAGATGCTCGCTGACGGGGGTGTCGAACGGGATATCGAACCGGACGTCCTGAGGCATGTGCTTCCTTCCGCGAGACGGAGATCGAAGAGTCTCCCGGTCCTGCGAACGTGCGGCGTCCCAGCTGGCTGCTGATCAGCACGAGTCTTGTTGGCCGGCCATTGCCGTGCTGATTTCCGCTGCCACCGACGGCAGGTCCCAGTAGGCGGAATGCGTCCATACGCCCGTGCTTGCGGTGTGCGGCACTGAGATGTCCATGGGAGTGTTGCCGTCGTGGAGTTGGAAAACCCCAGCAGCGACGAAAGCCAGCATGTCGAGCGGTTCCCAAAGGTTCGTCCAGCGGGCCAGGGAAGGAGGCAGCACGACTGGCTGACTGCCCGAGTAGGGCAGGATCTGACCGCCTCGTGGATCGCATGCGTGGAAGAAGGCCGCCTGGGAACCAAAGGTCACCAATGAGGACGTCCACAGCGGGGTGGCCGCGGTGGCCATATCGACCGCGATGACGCCGCCGAGGCTGTGGGCGACCACGCGCACGGGGCGGTCAGGGGTGCGCCCCAGTGCGGGATCGACTCGGTCGATGCACTCTCGCACACGGGAATGGATCGCCTCGCGATGGCGCTGGTAGACCAGAACGTCCCCCAGGAACCGGGTGGTCCCGGGCCCGAACCTAGTGCGCAGCACGTGGTTCAGGCGCCCGACTGCCGCCTGGATCGCGGCCCCCGCCACCCGGTCCAGGTCGCGCAGTCGGTTGCGCACCAGTGTCCGCAGCCGTCCCGCGTCCTCGTCGCCGGCCCGTAGTCCGTCATAGGAGCCGCCCCCGTCGGCCCAGAGATCGGCCGCCTCGACGAGGGCCTCGGCCAGGGAACGGCTCGTTTCGAAGAGCAGGAGAGGATCGTCGGTGCGCCGCAGCCACTCCGTCTTGGGCCATTCCTCGGCCAGATACTCCAGGACCTCCTCCGGGTCCTCCCGAAGCGGAGCGTGCCGTAGACCCGATGAACCGGATCGCTGCTCTTCGCTCGCCAGCCGCTCACGCATGGCTGCCTCCACCTGCGGCCACTGGTCGGGGACCTCGGGTTGTGACGCAAGGGCCGACACGAGCACGGGCTCGGGCAGGGTCACGCTCGGTGGTTCGTCCGCGTCGCGCAGTCCGCTGTCCTTGTGGGTGCCGGGGACGGTGGCGGGACGGATGGGCAGCGCGGCAGTGATAAACCGGTCGTCGGCTCCCATGTCGCCCCAGTAGACCGGCACCATGTCGAGGCCGGACGCGGTCTGCAGGTCGGCGACCATGGCTACGAAGCCCTGCTGGTCACGGTTGGCCACCCCGTGGATGACGAAGACGGGATCGTCCATGCTGTGCGGCTCCCTCAAGAGTTCTTGACGCCGGTGGTCCCGGGAGTGGTGATGTGTGCCGTGGCAGCCGGGCTGCCGTAAACGGCATAGGCGAGCCAGGTCGGGTCACCATCCTGATCGCTGATGGCTTTACGTGCGGCGAGCGAGGCCTGCCCGAGCGGCTGCTTGTCCACGACGAGTTGGCGATAGAAGGCGTCGGCGAACATCAGCGCGGACCGGGACCGTACTGGCCACAGCGTGCCGACGAACGCCCCGGCACCGGCCTGCAGGAACTGCGGGGCCCACCCCAGGCTTGCGCCGAACCAATCGATCTCGCCGGCGCTGCGGCAGGCGTTGAAGAACACCAGCGGGCCGTACGGGCGCAGACTGCGCAGTTGGGCGGCCGCGGCGAGGTCGATCGGATCGAAGGCACCGTCCGCCATCCGCACACGGGAGCCCGCACCGCTGAACGAGTTGTGGCAGGCGAAGTGCAGAAGCCCCGCATAGCCCTCTTCGATCAGCTCTCTCAGGGCTTCACCCTCGGTGAGCACTCCCGCGTCGACGACACCGGCGCCGAGGCTGGCCCTCAGCGCGTCGACTTCGTCGTGGGCGTCGGGCGGCGAGTCGGGGGGTACGACGAAGGCCGCGCTGGGCAGTGCGAGACTTCCGACCCGTTCCTGGTCGAACACACGGCGGACCACCGGGAGCCACTCCGCTAGGAAGCCGCTGTCCTCGCGTCCCTCGTTCAGCGGGTACATCAGTTCCCAGGGAACGATGTCCTGCTCCCCGAGCACCGTGAACGCGGTGATCCGATCCACTTCTTCCCAGAACTGGTGCTGTACCGCTTCCGGGACGGCGGAAGTCCACAGCTGAACGCCGTGAGAGCGCAGGCGCCGTCGGAGCTTGGACGGATGCACGCTGCGGTCACCGTCGGCGGCCGCCGTGGCGGCCCGCTTCAGCTCGTCGAAAATCTGCCGGGTCGCCTCTCGGGGATCCCCGGCGCGGAAGCTGAAGACCTCTGGCGGATGGCAGTTGGCGCTGAGCAGCTGGAACGTGAAGGTGCCGGCCCGCCGGTCCTTCTCCAGCACCTGCAGCGTGACCTCTCCGGGCTCGAAGGCCATGCTGGGCAGGAGGGCCGTCTGTGTGCGGCCATCCCGGGTCGGTCCGCCGTCCTCGACCGAGATCTGACAGTGCACCTCTCCGAGAAAGGTGCCGCCCCGGAAGGCCCGGGCCGTCACGCGGTGCAGACCGGTGGCCGCTGTCCGCAGACCGAAGCGGACGACGTCCGAGTCGCGCCCGGGGTAAACCATGAGCTCCTGCTGCAGGTCGCCAAGGGCCACCAGCCCGGGGGCATGGACCGTGATGTGCAGTCGGGCTCCTTCCGGAGGTATGGCGAACGGCCGCAGTGAAACGCCTTTGTTCCCCTCGTTCCGCCCGACCACGACCTGCACATGGAGCGGGATATCGCGGCTCGTAGCGGCCTGCTCCGCGAACTCGGCCACAAGCCGACGCTCTTCTGGTGACGAGGCATCGGTCTCGCGTGCGGGGTGCCAGGCGAACTGCGCGCCTGCTACGCGACCGTGAAACGCCGGCGATGTGAAGCCCACTTGGTCGCCAGCCGAATTCGGCAC
>CBFGQM010000328.1:0-5813 GCA_965650905.1 uncultured Streptomyces sp.
CGAGGCAGACCTTCTTGGCCTCGCGGGTGGAGCCGCCCTTCTCGGGGAAGAAGGATTCGGGGTCGGTCTGGGCGCAGAGCGCCCGCTCCTGCCAGCCGAGCTCCTCGTCGGCCTCGTCGACCAGCAGTTCCTGAAACAGCTCGGTCATGTGCGCCCCTCGTCCGTCTCGCGTCCCGCGATGCTGCCGTTACCGATTTCGGCTGAACAACACGAGTGAAATTACAAGTGTGCGGCTCCGGGCGAGTCAAGCCGAGATCTGCTATTAGGCCCCTTATTCACTCTCCGGAACCAAGGCTATGCGGAAAGTGCTCAAATCGCCATAAACCCTGACAGTATCAGGTGGCCGAGCCGGGGCTACGCCCCACACAACGCTTATACGGGCGAGGACGCCCGGCCGTTCGATCTCGTTCCGACGCAACACCCGAAGCGAAGGGGATCACATTCCGATCACGGGATCGCAACGAGGCTTGCGGGCCCGGTTGTGCGCCATGTATCCCAGCGGACACCTGGACAAACCTTTCCCTCACCAAGGAACCGGATGAGGTGAACATGGCCCACATAGCGGACATCAGGTTGACAGTGAAGGGAGTGAACCGGTGTCCTAGTGGGCATGCTCGCGAACTTGGCACTCACCTCGACCCGCACCGCCGGGTCCCTCGGTGCTGCCCACGCTCGCTGTAGCTGTCGTTGTTCCTGTCGCAGCTGTTGAGCCGACCGCGCTCCGGCTGCCGCCAGGCCCCGAGGCCTGGCCACTGATTGCTGCCGCCCGTACCGGCGCCCCCTTGCGCCCGTGCCCCGGGCGGACGGTACGCGCACACCCCACCTTCAGCACACTCTTCCGCCGAGGAACCACCGCACCCCATGAACAGCGACAGCGACCTTCAGATCGCCGGCGACATCCTCGAAGTCCCGCACCTCCTCCAGGCGCCGCGCGAGCATCCGGCCACCGTGGCCGAGTTCGTCGGCCTCGCCCGCTCCATCGCCGCCGACCGCTCCCAGTGGGAGCACCTCGTCCAGTACGACGCGACCTCCCGCTGGTACCACCGGCTGCGCACCGGCCCCGGTTACGAGGTGTGGCTGCTCTCCTGGGTCCCCGGGCAGGGCAGCGGGCCGCACGACCATGGCCGCTCGTCCGGCGTACTCACCGTCCTGGACGGCACGTTGACCGAGCACACCGAGCGGGGCGCGCGTGCGTTGGGTGCGAGCGCGCAGCGGGTGTTCGCGCCCGGATATGTGCACGAGGTGGTCAACGACGCGCTGGAACCAGCCGTGAGTCTGCACCTCTACTACCCGGGTCTGACCGAGATGCCGATGCACGCCACCCACTGCGCCGCGTCGCACCCGCACGGGCCCGAGGATGTCGTGACCGCCTGACGCGTTGTCGTACCCGCCTGCAAGACTGAACCTCATGCGCATTGTGGTTCTGGCAGGCGGCATCGGCGGCGCCCGGTTCCTGCGCGGCCTCAGACAGGCCGCGCCGGACGCGGACGTCACGGTCATCGGGAACACCGGGGACGACATCCACCTCTTCGGGTTGAAGGTCTGCCCGGACCTCGACACGGTGATGTACACGCTCGGCGGCGGCATCGACGAGGAACAGGGCTGGGGCAGGGCCGGCGAGACCTTCCACCTCAAGGAGGAGCTCGCGGCGTACGGGGTGGGGCCCGAGTGGTTCGGGCTCGGCGACCGGGACTTCGCGACACACATCGTCCGTACGCAGATGCTCGGCGCCGGATATCCGCTCAGCGCCGTGACCGAGGCGCTGTGCGATCGGTGGAAGCCGGGCGTTCGGCTGATCCCCATGTCCGACGACCGCGTGGAGACCCATGTGGCAGTCGAGATCGAGGGCGAGCGCAAGGCTATCCACTTCCAGGAGTACTGGGTGCGGCTGCGGGCCTCCGTCGACGCGCATGCCGTCGTGCCCGTCGGCGCGGAGCAGGCGAAGCCGGCACCCGGGGTCCTCGATGCGATCGCCTCGGCCGACGTGGTGCTCTTCCCGCCGTCCAACCCCGTCGTGTCCGTGGGCACGATCCTCGCCGTGCCCGGCATCCGCGAGTCGATCGCCGATGCCGGGGTGCCGGTGGTGGGCCTCTCCCCCATCGTCGGGGACGCGCCCGTGCGCGGCATGGCCGACAAGGTCCTCGCGGCGGTCGGCGTGGAGTCCACCGCCGCCGCCGTCGCCGAGTACTACGGCTCGGGACTGCTCGACGGATGGCTCGTCGACACGGTCGACGCCGCCGCCGTGGACCGGGTGGAGGCTGCCGGCATCCGCTGCCGGGCCGTCCCCCTGCTGATGACCGACCTCCCCGCGGCGGCCCGGATGGCCCGCGAGGCGCTGACCTTGGCCAAGGAGGTGCAGGACGCTTGAGCGGCGGGATGACGGACGATGGCTCGGCGAGTGGCGGGGCGGCCGCCGGTGGTGCGGTGGTCGGTGGGTCGTGGGGCGCGTGCACGGGCCTGGTTCCTGCCGCGCCCAGCTATCAGGTGTGGGCACTTCCGGGGCTGCCCGAGGTCCGTGCGGGGGACGATCTCGCGAAGTTGATCGCCGCCGTTGAGCCCGGACTTGTCGACGGAGACGTGCTGCTGGTCACCTCCAAGATCGTGTCCAAGGCCGAGGGGCGGGTCGCAGAGGCGGTCGATCGTGAGGCCGCCATCGACGCCGAGACCGTGCGGGTCGTGGCACGGCGTGGGGCGCTGCGGATCGTGGAGAACCGGCAGGGACTCGTGATGGCCGCAGCCGGAGTCGACGCCTCCAACACGCCTTCCGGGACCGTGCTGTTGCTGCCCGAGGATCCCGACGCGTCCGCGCGCGCGATCCGAGACGGGCTGCGGGACGCACTGGGTGTCGACGTCGGGGTCCTGGTCACCGACACGTTCGGGCGGCCGTGGCGCACCGGGCTCACCGATGTCGCCATCGGCGCGGCCGGCGTGCGGGTGCTCGACGATCTGCGAGGCGGCACGGACGCGTACGGGAACCCGCTCAGCACCACCGTCGTCGCCACGGCCGACGAACTCGCCGCCGCGGGCGACCTGGTCAAGGGCAAGGCCAACGGGCTGCCCGTCGCCGTCGCGCGCGGCCTGCCCCACACGGTCACCGCGTTCACCACAGGCACCGACGAGGACGAGGACGAGGGGACGCGGGCCCTGGTCCGGGGCGCCCGCGACGACATGTTCCGGCTGGGCACCTCCGAGGCCGTACGGGAGGCCGTCACCCAGCGGCGTACCGTGCGGGCCTTCACCGACGAGCCCGTCGACCTCGGGGCCGTACGACGGGCGGTCGCCGCGGCCGTGACCGCGCCGGCGCCGCACCACACGACACCGTGGCGATTCGTCCTCCTGGAGTCCGATGAGTCGCGCACGCGGCTCCTCGACGCCATGCGGGACGCCTGGATCGCCGACCTGCGGCGGGACGGGAAGAGCGAGAAGTTCATCGCCGAGCGAGTGCGGCGCGGGGACGTGCTGCGCAACGCGCCGTACCTGGTCGTGCCCTGTCTCGTCATGGACGGTTCGCACACATACGGCGATACACGCCGCGACGGGGCCGAGCGCGAGATGTTCGTGGTCGCCGCGGGCGCCGCCGTGCAGAACTTCCTCGTCGCGCTCGCCGGGGAGCGGCTCGGGTCCGCCTGGGTGTCGTCGACCATGTTCTGCCGGGATGTCGTACGAGATGTTCTGGGGCTGCCCGAAGCGTGGGATCCCATGGGGGCTGTCGCCGTCGGACACCCCGCCGGGGATCCGAGGCCCCGGCCCGAGCGGGATGCCGGGTGTTTCATCGAGGTCCGCTGACGTTCGGCCGGGAGGCCTGTGGAGCGCCTCCTCTCAGCGCCTACTCTCTTGAGGACACCCGAAGCGCTCCGAATCCTACGAGCGCCCCCAGGCGCCCCGACCGCCCGAGCGCCCCGAACAACCTAGGACCCCATCCCGTGGCCGGACGTTTCGCCCCTCGTCCCACGCGTACGCCCGTACGCGGCGGCCATGTCGCCGTGTCCGGGCGTGTACCGCGCCCGGCCGCGGATCCCCCGACGGCCGGGCGTACGCGGAACTGCACGCCGCCCGGGCCGCTCGATCTCGGGCTTGTGCTCGGCCCGTTGCGGCGCGGCCCCGCCGATCCGACCTTCTGTGCGACACCGGACGGGGCCGTGTGGCGGGCCAGCCGTACGCCTGTGGGGCCCGGGACCCTGCGCGTCTCGATGCGGGACGGGGTGGCCGAAGGGAAGGCGTGGGGGCCGGGGGCCGACTGGTTGCTGGATCAACTCCCCATGATACTTGGGGAGTTGGACGACCCCTCGGCCTTCGAGCCACGTCATCGGCTGGTGGCACTCACCCGGCATCGGCGGCCGGGGCTGCGGCTGACGCGTACGGGGCTGGTGATGGAATCGCTGATTCCGTCGATTCTGGAGCAGAAGGTCACAGCGGGCGAGGCGTATCGGGCCTGGCGGCTGCTCGTCCGGAAGTACGGCGCCCCGGCGCCCGGGCCCGCGCCGGGGCGGATGTACGTCATGCCGGAGCCGCGGATCTGGGCGCAGGTCCCCTCGTGGGAGTGGCATCGGGCCGGGGTCGACAACAAGCGGGCGTCGACGATCCTGCGGGCGGTCCGGGTGGCCCGGCGGCTCGAGGAGGCGGTGCGGTTCGAGCCGGCGCAGGCGCAGGCCCGGCTGGAGCTGGTGTCCGGGATCGGGCCCTGGACCTCGGCGGAGACCGTGCAGCGCAGTCATGGGGCGGCGGATTCGGTGACGGTCGGGGACCTGCACCTTCCGGGGATCGTGGGCTATGCCCTGGCGGGCGACCGGGACGCGGACGACTCCGTGATGCTGGAGCTGCTGGAGCCCTATGCGGGGCAGCGGCACCGTGCGGCTCGGCTCATCCTGCTCTCCGGCCGCACGCCGCCCCGCCGTACACCTCGTATGCCACGTACGGACATCGGTCGTTCATAGCGTCACCAGTGCAGCCGCGGCGCCACCGGACAGCCCTACTGATCCGAGGAAAACCGAACCGCACCCGCCGGAATCCGGGCGTCGCACCACACCCGTACGCCCTCCCGGAGCTCGTTGTCCGGGCCCACCGACGCGCCGTCCCCGACGACCGCCCCCGTGACGATCGAGCGCGCGCCCACGCGGGCCCGGGCTCCGATCAGGGAGTCCGTGACGACCGCTCCCGGCTCCACCACCGCCCCCTCCAGGACCGTCGACCCCGCGATCCGCGCGCCCGAGCCGATCACCGCGCCCTCGCCCACCACCGTGCCTCCCGTCAGCTTCGCGTCCGGGGCCACCGAGGCCGACGGCAGCACCAGACGGTCGCCGCAGCGGCCGGGGACGGCCGGGGAGGGGGCGCGGCCGAGGACGAGGTCCGCGGAACCGCGGACGAAGGCCTGGGGAGTGCCCAGGTCCAGCCAGTACGTCGAGTCCACCATGCCCTGGAGGTGCGCGCCCGCGGACAGCAGATCCGGGAACGTCTCGCGCTCCACGGAGACCGGCCGCCCGGTCGGAACCGTGTCGATGACCGAGCGCCGGAACACATACGCCCCCGCGTTGATCTGGTCGGTGACGATCTCCTCGGGGGTCTGGGGCTTCTCCAGGAAGGCCGTCACCCGGCCCGTGTCGTCCGTGGGGACCAGGCCGTACGCCCTGGGGTCGGTCACCTTGGTGAGGTGGAGGGAGACGTCCGCGCCGGTCGTCTCGTGGGTGGCGACCAGCCGGCGGATGTCCAGGCCCGTCAGGATGTCGCCGTTGAAGACGAGGACGGGGTCCTCGGGGCCGGAGTGGAGGTGCGAGGCGGCGTTGCGGATCGCGCCGCCCGTGCCCAGCGGTTCCTCC
>CBFGQM010000329.1:0-5740 GCA_965650905.1 uncultured Streptomyces sp.
AGGTTCGTGGGGGAGCGCTCCACGGGCGCGGCGCCCAGCATGCGGTGGGCGAGCGCGGCGGCCTCGTCCTCGGCGGACGCGTCACCCCGCGGAGCCCTTGGAGGCTGCGGAGGCTCCGGAGCACCGAGCTTGACCCGCGCCTGCTCCACATACGCCCCCCAGTCCGAGGGATGCGCGCCCTCCGCGAGGCTCGCCCACAACGGCCGCAGCACCTCGTCGTCGTCACCGCCCAACAAGGGCACACAGCGATCCAGACACGCCAGACCGCTGGCCGCCAGACCACGTTCGTCGGCTTGAGCGATCAGTTCCACCAGGCTCATCACGCCTCCCTACGGGGCGGGGCGCCTCTGGTTACGGAGCCCGCACTTCCCCTTACTGCGTGCACAGTGGCTGGAATGTCACAGTACGAAATGGCTCGATTTCACATGGATACGCCGACCGGGCCGGACCGCGGCCGGTCCGACCACCCCGCAGGGTCACGCACAGCCGCGCACGGTCAACCCAGCTTGCCCGCCAGCCCCTTGAACTCCTCCCATGACAGTGCCGGTTCCCGCGGATCCCAGAGCTTCTGGGCCAGTGCCCGTAGCGGCATGCCGATGCCCGACGCCACCTGTTCCTGGGTCTGGGCGCCCGCGAGGTCGCACCACACGGCGAAGGAGCCGCCGAGGATCTGGTCCTCGTACCTCGCGGGGACCGGTGTGGTGCCGCGGAGGACGAGGGGTGTCCACTGCTCGTAGATGCGCTGCCCGGTCGGGTAGACGAACTCGTTGGGCTCGCCGAGGACGTAGTAGAGGTACTCGTCGTTGTAGTTGACCAGCCTGCGCCCCGACTCCAGGTACGCCACCGGGTCCCGGGCCCCGATCTCCTTGCCCGTCCAGTACGCGACCTGCAGATCGCCGGCGGCCTGGACGGCACCCTCACGGAAGAAGCCGTCGTTCCAGGCCCTCATAGTCCGGTCGTGTCCGCGCATCACCTCGGCGCGGTCGTTGAGCCAGCCCGTCGCCAGGTCCGCGACCGTGGCGCCCGGCCCGTACCTGTCCTTCGCGGCGGCGGCCAACTGCGGATAGGAAGCCTCTGGGTTCCGCGCCATCAGCGCCCGGTACTCGTCGGCGCCGAGGTGCCAGTACCGCCCGGGGAACAGGTCCGCGTACTCGTTCAGCAGGTCGTCCACGATGTTCGCTGCCGCCGGCTTGGAGATGTCGACCGCGCCCTGCGCGGGAACACCGCTCGCGTTTCGCAGCTGGAGGTCCGGGTGCGCGGCGAGCACCGCGCCCAGGTGGCCGGGTGAGTCGATCTCGGGGACGACGGTGATGTGCCGGCTCGCGGCGAGGTCGAGGATCCGGCGCACCTCCGCCTTCGTCAGGTGCTCCCGCGACACGACCTCGGGGTGCTTGTCCGACTCGATCCGGAAACCCTGGTCGTCGGAGAAGTGCAGTCCGAGCTGGTTGTACTTGAGGTCCCCCAGCTCACGGATCCGGTCCTCGATCCACCCGGCGGTGAAGTACTTGCGGGCGATGTCCAGCATGAACCCGCGCTGCGGCTTCGCGGGCCGGTCGCGTACGACGCCCTCGGGCGCCGTACCGTCCGCGCGCACCGTCTGCTTCAGGGTGCGCGTACCGTAGAAGACACCCGCCTCGGCCGGGCCGCTGATCCGCACCCGCCCGTCCTTCACCGTCATCGTGTACGACTCGGCGCCAAAGCCCCCGCCGGTGAGGGCCAGCTGGACGTCCCCGGGGCGCGCGCCGGCCGACCCCGCGTACGTCAGCCCCAACTCCCCGGCGAGCAGCCGCCCCTCGTCCGCGAGGTCCCCGTCGTTCACGACCACCCGGCCGCCGTCCGTCGGACGCCAGCCTGGCCCGCGGGCAGCGGTGTGCTCGCGCACGGCCGGGATCGTGCGCGGGGTGTGCGACAGCGGATACGTACGAGTGGGTACGAGCGCGGGCGAGGTCAGTTCGGACATGCCGACCGTGGCCTGCCGGGCCGCCGGCACGCCCGGGCCCCCGCCGCTCGGCCAGAGGGACACCGTCAAGGCGGCGGCACCCGCCGCGGTCACCGCCGCCGCCCCGATCAGCAGAGGCCTCCGGCCCGTCACAGCCCGGCGCCTACGCCCGTTCACCACTGATCACCCATCCAACTCACTGCACTCATTGCACTCACTGCACTCGATCCAGTGAAACCTTTTCCGGTGAACCCAAGCCCCGCCACGCCCGCCGCCGTCCACCACTCGTTGCCGAAACTCTCCCGCGTGGGTGACATTCGGGCATTGGTCAGACAGGTTTCGTCAAGCCTCGATAGCGTGAACGTCACATCCCGCACTTGTCTCATCTTCTCTCACCTGCCGAATCAGCGTTGCCCCCACGAGGGGCGGCACCGAACCGTCTAGGAACCCACGCTGCCTGCGCACCGCCCTTCCCGCATCTCCGGCCCGGTCGTCAGCCCGGTCGTCGGCCCGGTCGTCCCCCTACCGGGCCAGACCCGCTCGACACCGTCGCCCACGTCTCCCACAGGCCTGGAGCGGTTCAACGCCGTGCCGGCCGACGAGGCCGAGCGAGCCCTTTTCGCCTGCTGCGGCAGCTACCGCTGGGCGCGCCGTGTCGCCGGCCACCGCCCCTACCCGGACCTGGACGCGCTGCTCGCCGCGGCCGACGAGGCGGCGTACGACCTGACGCCCGGCGACATCGCCGAGGCGCTGGCCGGCGAGTCGCTCGCCCTCCTCCCCGAGGGCGGGTACTCCGCGGCACACACCGCGCTGAGTGCCGCGCACGCCGCGTACGAGAGCCGCTTCGGACATGTCTTCGTGATCTGCGTCGACGGCCTCGCGCCAGAGGAGGCCCTCGACCAGGTCCTCGTCGGCATCCGCTCACGGCTGGCCAACGACCGCGAGGAGGAACGTCTCCTCTCCGCCGAGGAGCTCAGGCGCCTCACCCGTGTCCGGATCTCCCGCCTTGCGCAGAGGTACGCGGATGTCGAAGCGAGCGGCGAATGTCCGACATCGTTGAAGATTTCGGATTCCGACCGTCCTGATAGTCCGTACGCGTCGGTTTGATTGCCTGTTTGATCACACCCAAGGGGCCGCTGTAAGCGTTCCGACAAGTCGTCGCTACGATGGCCAGGGCCGGTGGACCGTACCCGGCCGGGCCCGACCGACACGACAAGCCGGCGCGGCCCCAATCCCCGCTTTCGGAGGGTTCTTCCGTGCCGGCTGGAACGCTGTACCGCGGCCGGGAAGGTATGTGGTCCTGGGTGGCTCACCGAGTCACCGGCGTCCTCATCTTCTTCTTCCTGTTCGTCCACGTGCTGGACACCGCTCTCGTCCGTGTCTCACCCGAGGACTACGACAGGGTCGTGGCCACCTACAAGACGCCGATCGTCGCGCTGCTGGAGTACGGCCTCGTCGCCGCCATCCTCTTCCACGCGCTCAACGGCCTGCGTGTGATCGCCGTCGACTTCTGGTCGAAGGGCCCGCGCTACCAGAAGCAGATGCTCTGGACGGTCGCCGGCATCTGGGTCGTGCTGATGGCCGGGGCGCTGTACCCGGTCCTCGGCCACGCCGCTCAAGAAGTCTTCGGGAGCTGAGGCGGATGTCCACCACTGAGAAGACCGCCGCCTCCGGCATCGGCCCCGTCGAGGGCGCGGGCGCGCTGTCGTACAGCGTCGACAACCCGGCGCCCGTCATCGAGCCGCCGCGCAAGCGCACCAAGAAGACGCCGAAGTCGACCCGCGGCAACTTCGAGATGGCCGCGTGGCTCTTCATGCGCCTGTCCGGCATCCTCCTGGTCGTCCTGGTCATCGGCCACCTGCTGATCCAGCTCGTGCTCGACGGCGGCGTCTCCAAGATCGGCTTTGCCTTCGTGGCGGGCCGCTGGGCGTCCCCGTTCTGGCAGACCTGGGACCTGCTGATGCTGTGGCTCGCGATGCTGCACGGCGCCAACGGCCTGCGCACGGTCATCAACGACTATGCGGAGCGGCCGAACACCCGGCTGTGGCTCAAGGGCCTGCTCTACACCGCCACGGTGTTCACCATCCTGCTGGGCACGCTGGTGATCTTCACCTTCGACCCGAACATCCGCTAGATCCGGGGCCACGAGAATCATGAAGATCCACAAGTACGACACAGTCATCGTCGGTGCGGGTGGCGCCGGCATGCGCGCCGCCATCGAGGCCACGAAGCGCAGCCGGACCGCCGTACTGACCAAGCTCTATCCGACCCGCTCCCACACGGGCGCTGCGCAGGGCGGCATGGCCGCGGCGCTGGCCAACGTGGAGGAGGACAACTGGGAGTGGCACACCTTCGACACGGTCAAGGGCGGTGACTACCTGGTCGACCAGGACGCCGCCGAGATCCTGGCGAAGGAGGCCATCGACTCGGTCCTCGACCTGGAGAAGATGGGCCTGCCGTTCAACCGGACGCCGAACGGGACGATCGACCAGCGCCGTTTCGGCGGTCACTCCCGCAACCACGGCGAGGCCCCGGTCCGCCGGTCCTGCTACGCGGCCGACCGCACCGGTCACATGATCCTCCAGACGCTGTACCAGAACTGCGTCAAGGAGGGCGTGGAGTTCTTCAACGAGTTCTACGTCCTCGACCAGCTGATCACCGAGGTCGACGGCGTCAAGCGCTCGGCCGGCGTGGTCGCGTACGAGCTGGCGACCGGCGAGATCCATGTCTTCCAGGCGAAGGCCGTGATCTACGCGTCCGGCGGCACCGGCAAGTTCTTCAAGGTGACGTCGAACGCGCACACGCTGACGGGCGACGGCCAGGCGGCTGTCTACCGCCGCGGGCTGCCGCTGGAGGACATGGAGTTCTTCCAGTTCCACCCGACCGGCATCTGGCGCATGGGCATCCTGCTGACAGAGGGCGCCCGCGGTGAGGGCGGCATCCTCCGCAACAAGGACGGCGAGCGCTTCATGGAGAAGTACGCGCCGGTGATGAAGGACCTCGCGTCCCGAGACGTCGTGTCCCGGTCCATCTACACGGAGATCCGTGAGGGCCGTGGCTGCGGCCCCGAGGGCGACCACGTCTACCTGGACCTCACGCACCTCCCGCCGGAGCAGCTGGACGCCAAGCTGCCGGACATCACCGAGTTCGCCCGTACGTACCTCGGTATCGAGCCGTACACGGACCCGATCCCGATCCAGCCCACCGCGCACTACGCGATGGGCGGCATCCCGACGAACGTCGAGGGTGAGGTGCTGCTGGACAACACGACGGTCGTTCCGGGCCTGTACGCGGCCGGCGAGGTCGCGTGCGTGTCGGTGCACGGCGCGAACCGGCTGGGCACCAACTCGCTGCTCGACATCAACGTCTTCGGTCGTCGCGCGGGTATCGCGGCTGCGGAGTACTCCGCGAAGACCGCCTCGCACGTCGAGCTGCCCGAGGACCCGGCCTCGCTGGTCGTCGAGCAGATCGAGCGGCTGCGCGACTCGACGGGCACGGAGCGGGTGGCCGAGCTGCGCCGGGAGCTCCAGGAGACCATGGACGCGAACGTGATGGTGTTCCGTACGGAGCAGACGATCAAGACGGCAGTCGAGAAGATCGCCGAGCTGCGCGAGCGCTACAAGAACGTCTCGGTCCAGGACAAGGGCAAGCGGTTCAACACCGACCTGCTGGAGGCCGTCGAGCTGGGCAACCTGCTCGACCTCGCCGAGGTCATGGCCGTCTCCGCACTGGCCCGCAAGGAGTCGCGCGGCGGTCACTACCGCGAGGACTACCCGAACCGCGACGACGTCAACTTCATGC
>CBFGQM010000330.1:0-5723 GCA_965650905.1 uncultured Streptomyces sp.
GCCTCAGTGCCGGGCGCGACGACGGCTCGGCGCTCTTCGAGGACGACGCCACGTTCTGCCCGCTCACGGTGTACCCCGGCGCCGTCACGCTGGAGGCGTACAGCTACCCCGGCTGGTTCCTGCGCCACAAGAACTTCCGGCTCCGCCTGGATCCGTACGAGAACAGCGGCCTCTATCAAGCCGACTCGACGTTTCAACTGGTCGCGGGTTTGGACTGAGCGCCGGATCTGCTGTACCGGACGTAACCAAAACCTGTGGCCCCCGGCAGCATGCCGGAGGCCACAGGGAATCGAACTGGACAGTCAGGTCCGCACAGGCCCGGACCGGCCCAGGCGGCTCAGACGTTGAAGCCGAGCGCCCGGAGCTGTTCACGTCCATCGTCCGTGATCTTGTCGGGGCCCCACGGCGGCATCCATACCCAGTTGATGCGCAGCTCGTTGACGAGGCCGTCCGTGGCGGACTTGGCCTGGTCCTCGATGACGTCGGTGAGGGGACAGGCCGCCGACGTCAGGGTCATGTCGATCGTCGCGATGTTCGCGTCGTCGATATGGATCCCGTAGATCAGGCCGAGATTGACGACGTCGATACCCAGCTCGGGGTCGACGACGTCGTACAGCGCCTCGCGGACCTCTTCCTCGGAGGCGGGCTTCATCTGCATGGTCTCGGTCATGCCGTCTTCCTTTCGGCGTCGGCCTCGCCCAGCACCTGGGCCGTCGCGTCCTTCCACGCCATCCAGCTCAGCAGTGCGCACTTCACACGGGCCGGGTACTTGGAGACCCCGGCGAACGCGACCGCGTCCTCCAGGACCTCTTCCATCGCGTCGTCCGGCTCGATGCGGCCCTTGGACTGCATCAGCTCCAGGAAGGTCTCCTGGATCTTCTGCGCGTCGGTGAGCTGCTTGCCGACGAGCAGCTCGTTCAGTACGGAGGCCGAGGCCTGGCTGATCGAGCAGCCCTGGCCCTCATAGCTCACATCCGCGACCAGCGAGCCCTCGTACTTCACGCGCAACGTGATCTCGTCACCGCACGTCGGGTTGACGTGGTGCACCTCGGCGTCGCCGTCCCGCAGACCGCGCCCGTGCGGATGCTTGTAGTGGTCCAGGATGACTTCCTGGTACATCGAATCCAGCTTCACACCCATCGACCTCGTGTCTCTGCCATACCCTGCTCTCAGCCAAAGAAGTTCCGTACCTGCTCCAGGCCTCCCACGAGCGCGTCGATCTCACCCGGCGTGGAGTACAGATAGAACGACGCTCGCGTGGTCGCAGGAATTCCGTACCGGAGGCAGACGGGCCGGGCGCAGTGGTGGCCGACCCGGACCGCGATGCCCTGCTCGTCGAGGACCTGTCCCACAGCGTGGGGGTGGATGTCACCGAGTGTGAAGGAGAGCGCGGCGCCGCGCTCCTCCGCCGTGGTCGGGCCGATGATTTTCAGGTCGGGGACCTCCTGCAGGCGTTTGACCGCGTACTCGGTCAGCGCGTGCTCATGGGCCGCGATCTTCTCCATGCCGATGGAGCTCAGGTAGTCGATCGCCGCGCCCAGCCCGACCGCCTGCGCGATCGGCGGCGTACCGGCCTCGAACTTGTGCGGTGCCGGTGCGTACGTCGACGAGTGCATCGACACGGTCTCGATCATCTCCCCGCCACCGAGGAACGGAGGCAGGTCCTCCAGCAGCTCCTGGCGCCCCCACAGGACACCGATGCCTGTCGGGCCGCACATCTTGTGGCCGGTGAAGGCCACGAAGTCGGCCTGCAGGGCCTGGACGTCCAGCGGCATGTGGGGCGCCGCCTGCGACGCGTCGAGCAGGACCAGGGCGCCGACCTCCTGGGCGCGGCGCACGATCGCCTCGACCGGGTTGAAGGTGCCCAGGATGTTGGAGACCAGCACGAAGGAGACGATCTTCGTCTTCTCGGTGATGACCTCGTTGATGTTCGAGAGGTCGAGACGCCCGTCGTCGGTCAGGCCGAACCACTTCAGCTTCGCGCCCGTGCGCTGCGACAGCAGCTGCCAGGGAACGATGTTGGAGTGGTGCTCCATCTCCGTGATGACGATCTCGGTCTCGTGGTCCACGCGGTAGGGCTCGTCGGCCCAGCCGAGCATGTTGGCCACGAGGTTCAGCGACTCCGAGGCGTTCTTGGTGAAGATCACCTCGTCGCGGCTTGGCGCGTTGATGAACGTGGCGACCTTGTCGCGCGCGCCCTCGTACAGCGCCGTGGCCTCCTCGGCGAGCACATGCACACCGCGGTGGACGTTGGCGTTGTAGCGCTCGTAGTACTCACTGAGGGCGTCGAGCACCTGGCGCGGCTTCTGCGAGGTCGCCGCGTTGTCCAGGTACACGAGCTTCTGGCCGTCGTGGACCAGCCGGTCCAGGACGGGGAAGTCCTTGCGGATCGCCTCGGTGTCGAGGAGGCCCGGCAGCTGTGTCACGCGACGTCCTCCTCTGCGTTCGCTCCGCTCACCGAGCCACCCTTCGTGTATGCCTCGTACCCCTCGGCCTCCAGCTTGTCGGCGAGCTCGGGGCCGCCGGACTCGGCGATCCGCCCGGCGGCGAAGACGTGGACGTGGTCGGGCTTGATGTAGCGCAGGATGCGCGTGTAGTGGGTGATGAGCAGTGTGCCCACCTCGCCGGTCTCACGGACGCGGTTGACGCCCTCGGAGACGACCCGAAGCGCGTCGACGTCGAGGCCGGAGTCGGTCTCGTCGAGGATCGCGATCTTCGGCTTGAGCAGCTCCAGCTGCAGGATCTCGTGGCGCTTCTTCTCGCCGCCTGAGAAGCCCTCGTTCACGTTGCGCTCGGCGAAGGAGGGGTCCATGTTGAGGTGCTGCATCGCCCCCTTGACCTCCTTCACCCACGTGCGGAGCTTCGGAGCCTCGCCGCGGATGGCGGTGGCGGACGTGCGGAGGAAGTTGCTCACCGACACGCCCGGGACCTCGACCGGGTACTGCATCGCGAGGAACAGGCCGGCGCGGGCGCGCTCGTCGACGGACATCTCCAGGACGTCCTCGCCGTCGAGCAGCACGGTGCCTTCGGTGATCGTGTACTTGGGGTGACCCGCGAGCGAGTAGGCGAGAGTCGACTTGCCGGAGCCGTTCGGGCCCATGATGGCGTGCGTCTCGCCCTGCTTCACGGTGAGGTCTACGCCCTTGAGGATCTCCTTCGTGGCGTTGTCGGCCTCGACGGTGACGTGCAGGTCTCGGATTTCAAGCGTTGCCATGGGTGCCTCAGGACTCCTGGGTGAGGGAGACGAGCACATCGTCCCCTTCGATCTTTACGGGGTATACGGGGACGGGGCGCGTCGCGGGAAGGCCGGACGGCTTGCCGGTGCGGAGGTCGAAGCTGGAGCCGTGCAGCCAGCACTCGATCTGGCAGTCCTCCACCTCGCCCTCGGAGAGCGAGACGTTCGCGTGCGAGCAGATGTCGTAGATCGCGAACACCTCGCCCTCGGTCTGCACGACCGAGACCGGCGTGCCGTCGAGTTCCACCCGCTTCGGGGTGTCCTCCTCCAGCTCGCTCAGCCCACAGACGCGTACGAACGTCGAAGAGTCCGCCATCAGACCGACGCCTCCAGCTCCTCGTCGATCTTCACGAGCAGCCTCTCCTCGATGTCGTCGACGCCGATCTGCTGGACGAGCTCGGCGAAGAAGCCGCGGACGACGAGCCGGCGGGCCTCGTCGGCCGGGATACCGCGGGCCATCAGGTAGAAGAGCTGCTCGTCGTCGAAGCGGCCGGTGGCACTCGCGTGACCGGCGCCGACGATCTCTCCGGTCTCGATCTCCAGGTTCGGGACCGAGTCGACCCGCGCGCCATCCGTCAGGACGAGGTTGCGGTTCATCTCGTAGGTGTCCGTGCCCTCGGCCCTGGCCTCGATGAGGACGTCGCCGATCCACACGGCGTGCGCGTCGTCGCCCTGGAGCGCGCCCTTGTAGACGACGTTCGACGTGCAGTGCGGGGTGTTGTGGTCGACGAAGAGCCGGTGCTCCTGGTGCTGGCCCTTGTCAGTGAAGTAGAGCCCGAACAGCTCGGCCTCGCCGCCGGTGCCCGCGTACGAGACGCGCGGGTGCAGGCGTACGACGTCGCCGCCGAAGGTGACCACGACCGACTTGAACGAGGCGTCCCGGCCGATCAGCGCGTTGTGCTGGGCCGCGTGCACGGCCTTGTCGTCCCAGTCCTGGACGGAGACAACGGTCAGCTTGGCGCCGTCTGCGAGGAGGTAGTCGACGTTGGCGGCGAGCACCGCGTCACCGGTGTGGTCGATGACGACGACGGCCTCGGCGAAGGCGCCCAGCTCGATGACCTGGTGGCCGTAGGCGATCCCGCCCTCGCCGTGCACCGCGATGCGGATCGGCTCGCTCAGCACCGTCTCCTGGGGGACGGACACGACCGAGGCCTTCTCGAAGGCGGAGTACGCCTGGGCGGCGATGCGGTCCACCGGAGTGCCCGCCCTGCCGATCCGAACGTCGTCACGGCCGACGGTCTCGACGACGACGCCGTCGGGGGCGACGACGTCGACCTTCAGGCCGTCGCCGGTCGCCACCGCGGTGCCGTCGTGCAGCCCGTGCAGCCGCTCCAGCGGGGTGAACCGCCACTCCTCCTCGCGGCCGTGCGGGACCGGGAAGTCCGCCACGTCGAAGGACGGCGGCGCGCTCATGCGGGTGGCGACGGTCGACTCGGCGGCCACCGCGATCTGGCCGGCGGTGGTGGATCCCACCGATGGGGGTCCCCCCCGGACCGAAGCTTGTCGCAGGTCCTTGGGGGAGTTCTGGGCCTCAGCCATGGCTGTCGTTCTGCTCTCTTCCTACGTCAGTTGCGATCCGCGGCCCGCCCGGGAGGGGGCGGGCCGCCGGCTGCCGGGACGGCGGTGGGTCAGCCGACCGCGCCTTCCATCTGCAGCTCGATCAGCCGGTTGAGCTCAAGGGCGTATTCCATGGGCAGCTCCTTGGCGATCGGCTCGACGAAGCCGCGCACGATCATCGCCATCGCCTCGTCCTCGGCCAGACCGCGGCTCATCAGGTAGAAGAGCTGATCCTCGGAGACCTTGGAGACGGTGGCCTCGTGGCCCATGGACACGTCGTCCTCACGGACGTCCACGTACGGGTAGGTGTCGGACCGCGAGATCGTGTCGACCAGCAGCGCGTCACAGAGCACGTTGGACTTCGAGCCCGCGGCGCCCTCGCCGATCTCGACCAGGCCGCGGTACGAGGTGCGGCCACCGCCGCGCGCCACCGACTTGGACACGATGTTCGAGGAGGTGTTCGGCGCCATATGGACCATCTTGGACCCGGCGTCCTGATGCTGCCCCTCGCCCGCGAAGGCGATGGACAGGGTCTCACCCTTGGCGTACTCGCCCATCAGGTAGACGGCCGGGTACTTCATGGTGACCTTGGAGCCGATGTTGCCGTCGACCCACTCCATGGTCGCGCCCTCATATGCCACGGCACGCTTGGTGACCAGGTTGTAGACGTTGTTCGACCAGTTCTGGATGGTCGTGTAACGGCAGCGGGCGTTCTTCTTGACGATGATCTCGACGACCGCGCTGTGCAGCGAGTCGCTCTTGTAGATCGGGGCCGTACAGCCCTCGACGTAGTGCACGTAGGCGCCCTCGTCGACGATGATCAGCGTCCGCTCGAACTGGCCCATGTTCTCCGTGTTGATCCGGAAGTAGGCCTGGAGCGGGATCTCGACGTGCACGCCCTTCGGCACGTAGATGAAGGAGCCGCCGGACC
>CBFGQM010000331.1:0-5638 GCA_965650905.1 uncultured Streptomyces sp.
GAAGTAGTCCTGCGGGTTCTCCGCGAGCAACATGGTCGCGGTGCCGGGGGCGGAGGCGCCCGTGCGGTACTGGGCGGCGGCGAACGTACCGAGTTCCTCGCGCGCCTCGTTGAGCTTCTGCGTCTGCCCGGCCACGTTGTCCAGGAGGGTGCCGACGTGCTTGCGCTGCTTGGTGGTCCTCTCCTTGGCCCCGTTGTACTTCTCGGTGGCTGTCTCCGCCTGCTGGTAGAGGTCCTCGACCTTTTTCTGGACCTCCTCGACGCTCGGCCTGGGTTCCGCGGACGGCGACGCGTTGGCCGACTGCGAGAGCAGAGCCACCGAGGTGAGAGCGGCTGTGGCGAGGGCAGGGGTCCGCATGCCCATGGGGCTGCGGGATGTCCGCGATTTGCCGTGCGACGCCACGAGGGCGACTCCTTCCGTCGTCCGCCTACCGGGTTAGCTGTCGGGTTCGGGCGAGTGCTCCGGAAGGTATGCCCTACGGTCTCTGTCCCTTAAGGGAGTTGGACCGATTCACCCCAAGGTCGGTTGGGTCCCCGGCTCCGTCGGCCACAAGGGCGTACCGGACTCGGCGGAGGCCGCACGGCCCGGCGACGTTCGCCGGTGTGAGGTCGAGCGGCCTAAGGGAAAGCTAGCTAACGCGTGTGGCCCTTGTGAAGGTTGGTGGGCGATATGCGGGATATGTTTTCGTGACCTTAGCCTCAAGCGTCACTCTCCGAAGTCAATCCAGAAAGGATTGTGGCTAGTTGTCCGATGTAGCGGACTCCGCTCTTTGGGGCACCGGAGTCGTGCCGCCCCGGCCACGGCATTCATCGCAGGCTCCGGCGCCCCGCGACGGCGGGCTCTGGACGCACGGTCGGCCTACGAGCGTGAAGGTGTCGTTACGGGCGGGAGCGGCGGTGGATCAGTGCGGCGGGACAAGGCGTGTCTCTGCCTGATCGTCTCCGCTCGATCGTCTTCCGCCTGATCGTCGCCGACCGTAACGGAGCGGTGCTGGAGAGTGAAGGAGTTCCCGGGGTGGCCCGCTCTGGAAGATCCCCGGTTTCTGAAAACGAACGGAACCTGCCCGGATTCCCGATTCCCGCGGAGTTCTCGGGCGGAGTTCCAGGGTGGCGGCGAGGTGTCAGTGGGGGAGCCTAGACTCGGAAGGCGATGAGCAGCCTCTTTGATGACAGCTTCCTGGCGGACCTCAGGCCTTCGCGGGCCCACGAGGGAGAGCCCCCGCCGCCGCCCGAGGACGAGGCGCCGGAGCCGGTTCCGGACGACCTGTTCGACGGCTGTTTCGACGTGCCGCCGAGCCGGGACGCGTACTACCGCGACGGCGCCCCGCGGCCGCATGTGGACGCGGCCGCGCTCCTGGACGGGCTGAACGACAACCAGCGCGCGGCGGTCGTGCACTGTGGCTCCCCCCTGCTCATCGTGGCCGGCGCCGGCTCCGGCAAGACCCGTGTGCTCACGCATCGAATCGCGTACCTGCTCGGCGAGCGGAACGTGCACTCGGGCCAGATCCTCGCGATCACCTTCACCAACAAGGCCGCAGGCGAGATGAAGGAGCGCGTCGAGCACCTCGTCGGCCCACGCGCCAACGCGATGTGGGTGATGACCTTCCACAGCGCGTGCGTCCGCATCCTGCGCAGAGAGTCGAAGAAGCTCGGCTTCACCTCGTCGTTCTCCATCTACGACGCCGCCGACTCGAAGCGCCTCATGGCCCTGGTCTGTCGCGACCTGGACCTCGACCCGAAACGCTTCCCGCCCAAGTCCTTCAGTGCCAAGATCTCGAACCTGAAGAACGAGCTGATCGACGAGGAGGACTTCGCGAACCAGGCAGCCGATGGTTTCGAGAAGACCCTCGCCCAGGCGTACGCGCTCTACCAGTCGCGGCTGCGCGAGGCGAACGCTCTGGACTTCGACGACCTGATCATGACGACGGTCAACCTTCTGCGCGCCTTCCCGGACGTCGCCGAGCACTACCGCCGCCGCTTCCGCCACGTCCTCGTGGACGAGTACCAGGACACGAACCACGCCCAGTACGCGCTCGTACGCGAACTCGTGGGCGCTGTCGACGACCCCGGCGAGCTGTGCGTCGTCGGTGACGCCGACCAGTCCATCTACGCCTTCCGCGGCGCGACCATTCGCAACATCCTCCAGTTCGAGGAGGACTATCCGGACGCGACGACGATCCTGCTGGAGCAGAACTACCGCTCCACGCAGACGATCCTGAGCGCCGCCAACGCGGTCATCGAGCGCAACGAGAGCCGCCGCCCCAAGAACCTGTGGACCAACGCGGGCGCGGGCGCGCAGATCACCGGTTACGTCGCCGACACGGAGCACGACGAGGCGCAGTTCATCGCCGACGAAATCGACCGGCTGACGGACGCCGGTGACGCGAAGGCGGGCGAAGTCGCCGTCTTCTACCGTACGAACGCGCAGTCCCGTGTCTTCGAAGAGGTCTTCATCCGTGTCGGCCTGCCCTACAAGGTCGTCGGCGGCGTCCGCTTCTACGAGCGCAAGGAAGTCCGTGACGTCCTCGCCTACTTGAGGGTCCTGTCCAACCCCGAGGACTCCGTCCCCCTGCGCCGCATCCTGAACGTACCCAAGCGCGGCATCGGCGAGCGCGCCGAGGCGATGATCGACGCGCTCGCGTCGCGCGAGAAGACCAGCTTCGCGCAGGCGTTGCGGCGCGTCGACGAGGCGTACGGCATGGCCGCCCGTTCCACGAACGCCGTCAAGCGGTTCAACACGCTCATGGAGGACCTGCGGACCATCGTCGAGTCGGGCGCCGGCCCTGCCACGGTCCTGGAGGCGGTGCTCGAACGGACCGGTTACCTGGCCGAGTTGCAGGCGTCCACGGACCCGCAGGACGAGACCCGTATCGAGAACCTTCAGGAACTCGCCGCCGTAGCCCTGGAGTTCGAGCAGGACGCCGGTGAGGGTGAGGCGTCGGGCGGGCTCTCCGAATTCCTGGAGCGGGTCGCGCTCGTCGCCGACTCCGACCAGATCCCGGACGAGGAGGAGGACGGGTCCGGAGTCATCACCCTCATGACCCTCCACACCGCCAAGGGCCTCGAATTCCCTGTGGTGTTCCTGACCGGCATGGAGGACGGCGTCTTCCCGCACATGCGCGCGCTCGGCCAGACCAAGGAACTGGAGGAGGAGCGGCGGCTCGCGTACGTCGGCATCACACGCGCGCGGGAGCGGCTGTATCTGACGCGGTCCTCGATGCGGAGCGCCTGGGGGCAGCCCTCCTACAACCCGCCGTCCCGCTTCCTGGAGGAGATCCCGGACACGCATCTGAAGTGGAAGCGGACCGGGTCCATGGGGGCGGTGTCCTCCGGCCCGGCCGCGGGTGTGGTGGCCTCTCTGTCCTCCTCCCGGTCTGCGGCCTCGGGCGCGTCCGGCTTCGCGACGCGGCGGGGCGGCGCCACCGAGAAGCCGGTGGTGTCGCTGGTGGTGGGGGACCGGGTCACACACGACCAGTTCGGGCTCGGCACGGTGGTCGGCGTGAAGGGCACGGGGACGAACGCGGAGGCGACGATCGACTTCGGCGACACGAAGCCGAAGCGACTTCTTCTGAGGTACGCGCCGGTGGAGAAGCTTTAGTTTCAGATTGAGGGGGCGTTTTGAAAGTCCCGACCAGACAGCCTGTCCGGCGTTTGAGGACGGGCCGTTCAGGCCGATGCGGGTATCTGGGGGTAGGCGCCCCCAGGGACGCCCACCGCAGCAGAGGGTTCGCTTACGTCGGGTTCATGCCATGGCTGCGCAGCCACGGCAGCGGGTCGATCGCCGAGCCGCCGCCCGGGCGCACCTCGAAGTGGAGGTGCGGGCCGGTCGAGTTGCCGGAGTTGCCGGAGAACGCGATCGGGTCACCGGCCTTCACCACGGTCCCGGATGCGACCTTGTAGCTGGAGAGGTGGCAATACCACGTCTCCGTACCGTCCTTGGCCGTAACGATCGCCATATTCCCGTACGCGCTGTTCCACTCCGTACGGACCGTGCCGTCGGTCGCCGCCATCACCGTCGTGCCGTACGAGACGGGGAAGTCTATGCCGGTGTGCACGGACATCCAGTTGATGCCGGACTGGCCGAAGTAGGCGCTGAGTCCCTTCTGCGCGACCGGCAGCGCGAACTTCGGACGCAGCCGCTCCTTGCGGGCCGCCTCCGCCGCCGCCCTCTTCTTCTCGGACTCCTGCTGGGCCTTGAGGTCGATCCGTTCCTGTGTACGGCTCGCGCGGTCGGCGAAGTCGTTCGCTTCCGCGGAGAGGTTCTCGAGCTGTGTGTCCAGTTTGTTGTTGGCGGCCGACGGCTTCACGGCACTCGTATCGGGCGCAGCCGTCGTCTCCTTGGCCTCGTCCCCGCTCCCCACGCTCACGGACGCGGCCGCGATCCCGGCCACACCCATCACACACGCGGAGGGCACGGCGACTGTCAGCAGCGCGGAACGTTTGGGCGGGGTGCGACGACGGGAGCGGGCGGCTCCACGGGATGCGCCGCGCCCCGGTGCTGGGGACGCCGAGCGTGGGGGCGGGCCGGCGATGGTGGTGGCGACGGGGCTGATCTCTTCGGCGTCGTCGAGGGGCGGGAAATCTTCGTGAGTGCCGGTGCCGGTGCGCGGGTCGGCATCGGCGCTGGCACGAGGGTCGGGAACCGGGGCGGCGCAGGGGGTGAACTCGCCCTCCACGGCGGCCGGTTCGTCGTACCCGACCTGCTCGAAGGTCGCTGTGGCCTGCTGGTCGTAGGACTCGTGCTGGTGGTCGCCGCCGCCGTCCAAGTTCCATGCCGTCGCGTCGTACGCGCCCGTGTCGACGGTGTGCCTGCTCCACTGCTGGGCCTGGTCGAACGGCTCGGCCTGGCGCCAGGCGTTCGCGTCCCACTGACCGGTGGCTTCGGGGCTGGGGAACTGTGTCTGGACCTCGGCGAGCTGCTGGTAACCGGCGGTGTCCGGCCAGATGCCGGTCGCGTCATGGCTGCCCGTGTCGTACGCGAAGTGGTGCTGGGTCGCGTACGGGTCGTAATCCAGCGTCTGGTGGCTGCCAAATGTCTGGTGACTGCCGAGCGTCTCGTGAGTGCCGGTGGACCACTGCGTGGTGTCGTACGAATCCGTGCCGCAGCCCGGCAGGTCGCCGAAGAGGGGATCGGTCTCGAAGGTCGTCGTCGCGTAGGCGCCCGTCGTGTCGTAGGCGCCGGTGGCAGTCGCGTCGAAACCGGCGGCGGAGTGTCCGTCATACCTGGTGAAGTCGCCGTACCGGACTCCCTGCTGGCCATGGGACGCGTAGTGCGCCGAGGTGGCTTCGGGAGCCGGAGTCGGGGGAGACGCGGTCCCCGACGGGTGACGGTCGTTCACCAACTTCTCTTTCGCCTCGACGACAGGGGCTGGCAGAGCAGTGCCGTGACTGTACCCGGCAGTACGCGGACGCGACAATCTTCGGCAGGTTTCCCCCTGGCGGGAAACGGGCATTCGGCAGCCTTTCGGCGGACTGTGGACGCGGCTTTGGCCCGGCGTTCGATGAGCGTTCGAACGGAAAGGGTCTTGGGGGCGTTCGGAGGCTGTGTCGACCGAGCAGCTCGGCCGCGTAAGTCACAGGTCAACGGTGAGTTGAGCGGCTCGACATGCTGCCCAACCAGGCTTCCCCGCTGCTGCTCT
>CBFGQM010000332.1:0-5558 GCA_965650905.1 uncultured Streptomyces sp.
AGGGGGTCGCCGTACCCGCTCGTGGTGAGGAGGCTGTTGACCATGTTCGAGGGCAGCACGATGACGTTCGTGTGGCGGGTGTAGGCGGCGTGGCCCTCCCCCTGGCCTGTCGTTTTTACCAAGTACACCTTTTCCGGCAGCCGGAAGGACCAGCGGTCGAACATCTCGCGCACCGCCGCGATGATGCCTTTCTTGCCGCCGAGGAGGGCGATTTCCTCCGGAGACCAGGGCATCACCTGGGCCCTCACGTATCCCAGGTACATGGCTTCGAGATCAGCGTCGACGGGCAGGGCCTCGGCGGGGAGGTTCAGCCGGGAGATCCGGTCGAAGTGGCCTTGGGCCAGCACGAATTCGTCAGGTTCGCCGAGGAGGGAGCGTCCGGTTTCCGCGTCTGCGACCAAAACCTCGGTGGTGTCGGTGACAAATCCCAGGGATTCGCTCACTGGTCCTTCCTCTCTTTCCCCGGCGTGGGGAGCACGGTGAACGTCGGGCCCGCTTTCTTCTGCGTCAGGCCCGGGTACGGGTGACGGAAGACGGCTTCGGCCAGGACCCGGAGACGGTGCATCTTTCCGATGGCGGCCTGGACCTGGGCGGGCCGTCCGGTGAAGCCCTGCTGCAAATCGGCGAGCATGGCTGTGTACATCGCGTCGAACTCGTCGGCGTCCTTCAGCAGTGCCGGGTCCTGCGCGTAGTCGCTGCGCTGCGGGTTCTTCGCCATTGGGACGACCTGGCTGTCACCTCGGGGAACGGGGATGACGGCTCCTTGCGGCTTGCAGGGGAGGTTGCCGGGAACGTAGAGGCGTTCCTTCTCCAGTTCATCGAACACGTAGAAGTGGGACAGATCGCCGTTCTCGTCCCAGAGGCGGTTCCCGCCGTCTCCCTCTCCCTCGTCCACGATGTCCTTGAGCAGCGCGATCGCGTCGGCACTGGTACGGACGGTGATGTCGTCGGGGCCGAAGTAACGGTACTGGCGCTTGACGTGACCGCCCTCCGGGAAGGGCTTGTCCGCGCCGTACTGCTTTTCGATGCCTTCCCACAGAGCCTTGTAGAAGGCGCCGATCGACGGGTAGGTATGCAGATCGATCACCGGGACGTTCTCCGGAAGGTCCCCGGCGAGGAAGAACCGGGCTGCGACGATTTCGGCGAGATCCTGGAGCGAGCAGGACTCGGGCAGCTTCGCGGGGCGCTCGATACTCTTCGCGGTGTGCAGGAACTCGGTGCCGTACGGGTTCTGGTCGATCAGGAGGTAACCCGGCTGACCGTCCCGGAAAATGTCGGGTACGGCCACCGGGTACCGCGCGGGCGCTGCTGCTTTGACATTGGGCGAGCCACCGATGGCGGTGAGCACGTTGGCGGCGATGGCCAGATGGCGCATTTCCGCGATGGCGATGCGCTGGACCAGCAGCGCGGCCGGATTCTTGGGATCCTTGATCGTCCACCACCCGCTGAGATAGGGGGGAATGGTGGCGAACTCGATACTCATCGCCTTCTGCAGCGCCACCTTCAGGTCTTCGGCGGCGATGGGCGGCGACTCTGACTCGGTCATGGCAGTTCCTTCTGTGCGGCGGGAGTCGGCTGGAGGCGAGCCGGGCGGGCTGGTTACCCGTTCGCCAGTACCAGGTCCCGGTACATCTTCAGTACCGTTCGCTTGCCGTTCGAAAGGTCGCGGCTGGCCGGCATGTAGAGCGTGGAATCCAGCATGTGCGGTTCGCAGAGCCGGATGATCTGGTCGATGTTCTGTTCCACCGCCTTCTGTTCGCCGAGATCCAAGCTGCCGTAGTACCGCATGATCGGGTACAGCGCGTCGTACAGGTACATGATCCGTTCGTAGACGAACTCCCAGGCCGCGTCACGGTCGTTACCCGTGGTGTCCAGCACCTGCTGGAACTGCGCCGGCAGATCGTCGTCGAAGGGCATGACGCGGACACTGCTGTAGTAAGCAGAGTTGAAGGCTCGCTGCGGCGCTCCGAACGGCGGAAGAACATCCGGAGGAGTGGGCGGTGTGTCGTTCTCGAAGTACGGGAAGAAGGCCACGACCGGGAACCCAGGGCGCACGCTGTCGAAGGTGACCGTGGCGCGCCCGTCCTGTACACGCAGCAGGCCGGTCTTCTCCTCGCCCGGCTCCCTGCGGAAGCTGAGGAGCTCCTCGTCAGGTGCCGCTCTTTTGAGGAAATCCCCAGGAGCCGGCTGCCGGGGACTTGGTACGTACTGCTGGAGCAGCACGTACACCGTGTCTGTGGGCAACTTGCCGCGATCACGGACCTCAATGGTCAGGGTGTTGCTCGCTCCCTGTTCCACGTAGAGTCCGCGGTTCTCCGCCCAGGCCGTCAACCGTTGCTCGACCAGCAGCCGGGCCTGGGCGCCGTCCGCTTCGCGGACGAGGACGAGGTTGCCTGTGGCGATTTCATCCTCGGTGGCGTCCAGCTGGAGGTCGACAATTCCGGCCGTCTTCTCGTAGTGCTCCGTGTCGTAGGCGCTCTGCGTGAGTGTGGCAACGGTCCGCGCGCGCGTGGGGCCCTGTTCGAGGAGAAGTTTGAGGTCACCCAGCGCGACCTTTGCCCCGTTCTCGTCCAGTTCGGGGATGGTGTTGCCCAGGTCGATGCTGGCGGTCACCTTGCCGTCCTGCGTATGTGTCTCCAGGGCGGTGCAGCCGAGCCACACCTTCTTCGTTTTGGCGACACTGATCGTCGTGGGCGTAGCGGGGGCGAGATATCTGCCGCCGGGCACGGTGATGTGCTCGTTGCCCGACCACAGGCCGATAGAGCCGACGATCCGTGAGACGGCCGGGTTCTGCAGCGGCATCTCTCCGGTGGCGATTTGCTTCTTCCACAGCGCTGCCAGGCGCGCGTAGCGCTCCGTCAGGGTGGCGTTCTTGAGGTCGTCGAAGTCGGGGCCGGTGAAGTACAGGGTGAGATAGGCGGTGAAGCGCACCATCAGCCCCCTGACGTCGTCCCACTGCAGAGCGGCCGCCAGTTTGTCGAGAGCGCGGCTGCCCTGGTCGACGGCGAGGTGCAGGCTCTCCTTGGGCAGGCAGGTCTGCTGCACCGAGCCGCCGACACCCGCGTTCCACACCTTGCCGCTGAGGTTGAGATTGCGGCCGAAGTGCAGCCATCGGGAGCTCATCCAGGTGCCGGGCACCACGGTGCCTCGGATCAGCCGCTGCGGTGCCGTCTTCGTACCGACCTGGAGGCCACGGGCGAGGAACGAGGTGTTCCAGGTGGCGTCCGGATTGATGTCGAGCATCCGCGGCGCGGTAGGGAAGTCGGAGCCGGGATAGGCGTCACCGACCATGTCGAGGACCGCGCCCATCAGCACGTCATCCGAGTCGTGGTGCACCTCTCCGCCGATGTCGTACTGGACGCCCGTGATGGTGGTGGGCTGATCGTCCGTGTGCAGCCACCAGCTGTTGCCGCCGTAGTAGTTCCACTCTCCGGGCGGCTGGCACCACTTGACGCCGCCCGGATCGGTGAACTGCTGGGGTGTCCTGGCCCATTCGGCGAAATGCGTGCTTACGTTGGCGGGGGTGACGGGCTCGTCCTGGGCGGCGAGGAAGTCCCAGTTCAACTCGGCGTCCGCCACGTTGTACGTGGGCCACTGATCGTTGTTGTTCATGGTGGCCGGATTCCAGGCTGCCTTTCCCCGGAAGAAGATGCGGGGTGTGGAGAGAACACTCACGTCGGCTTCTTTCTAGACGTTCTCGGCGCTTCCGGAGAGCGTCTGGGGTTGGCAGGGCTTCTTCAGTCCGGGCAGGGATGTGGCGAGACCATGGACAACGGGAGTTCCGTTCACCGTGAGCCACAACTGTGCCAGGGGGAGGTTTCCGTTCAGAGCGTCCCAGATTTTCTGCCACTGCCCGAACGTCACTTCGACCTCCACGGAGGGCAAAGACTCCTGCACGGACTCGCCGGACAGGAAGGACTGCAGCTGCTGCGCCGTGATTTTCGTTGATTCTTCGTAAGTTTCCGTCGCGAGTTCTTCGTCCAGGCCGCTTTCCGTGAAGCGGCTCATGTCTCCGACCATGCTGATGCCACCTTCATGAGTGAGGAATTTCGGTACGCCGCCTCGGAAGTGGCGGACCGGCCGGAAAGCTCCGCTGCGAAGGCGCACAGGCGCCGCCACTGCGTTGCCAGATCGTGCGGAGCGGCGCCGACAGGATCCTTGAAGAAGAAGGCCAGTTCTTCCAACGGGCCCGCGTAACCGGCCTCATGGGCCCGTGCTGTCAACCGGGCCAGATCCAGCACCAGGGGCGCGGCGAGCGCCGAATCGAGACCGGACCAGGTGAACTCCAGCCTCATCCGGGCGCCGAGAAAGCCGCTGAAGGTCACCAGGTCCCAGGCGGTCTTGGCGTCCCCGAGCGCCGGCACCTCGTCGATGCGGACCTGGCCGTCCGGGAGATAGCCGAGCATCTGGGCGAGTCCCCTGGTCTTGCTCGCGGTCTTGGCTGCGTTGGCCGCTGGCTCCGAGAGGGTACTTCCGTCACCGCCGCCGAGCAGATTGACGGACGACCAGGAGTTCACGCGCAGGTTCCGGCACGCGAACATCGGTGCCAGCACAGTCTTGACGAGCGTCTCGCCGGTTTTGCCGTCCTGTCCCGTGTAGGGCACCTGCCGGCGCCGGGCCAACTGCTTGAGCGCCGGCGTACGTGCTCCGCCCGAGGGTGTGAAGTCGACGTAGGCGCATCCGCTGTTCAGCGCTGCCCACGCGTACTGGCCACTCGCCGACAGGGCTGGTTCACCTGACGACAGGGCGCGCTCCAGCGCGTCGATATCGTCCGCGGCGGGGTGCGGTGGCGCCGGAGCCTGTGTGGAGGCGACGTCGATCACCACCGTCCGCGCCAGCTGGTGCCGCTCGGCGAACGCCGCGAGGTCGCCGGCGATCTGCTCGATGTTGTCTCGTGCCGAGTCGGACGTCGGGCCGGGGCGCAACTCCGACTCAGCCTGCGCTGTCTCGGCCGCGAGGCTTCTCGTCACGAATTCTGGCAGCACTCCTGCGACTGCCAGTGCCTCTGCCTTTTTCTGCCACGGCTGAGTGCTGATGTCGTGGCCACCGAAAACCAGGTCGGCAACGTCCGGCAGGCCGGACTCGGTGAATGCTGGGAGAGCCGTCACCATGCCGTCCATGGCGGTGAGGCCGCTCCGGATCGCCATGGCTCCCAATGCGGTCGTCGTTCCGACCGAGCCACGGGCACCGACCAACCAGACGCCCGTACGACCTACATTTGATGTGCTGATACTGGATTCCACGACCCTCCTCGCACAGGCTTTCGAGACATGCCTATGGCGCATGTCGGAGAAACTCGTGGTCATTACAGAAGCGCGTGGGACAGGTTTCGGCAAGGGCCCCGGATGGGGCAGTGTGGCGCACACTTGACCCCGAAATGCCTTGCCGCGACAGAAAGACGGTCCGTCATCTGGGTAACCGGAAGGGGAAAAGTTGGACGCATCTTCACTCGATGGAGTTAAGGAAGATCTTTGCCCGCCGGATGCTGGGTCGCCGGCCATAGACTTCCCGCCTAAAAGCGCCGATGCACACGACAGGTTGAGGAATACATGTGGTTG
>CBFGQM010000333.1:0-5541 GCA_965650905.1 uncultured Streptomyces sp.
GGCCTCGAACCGGCCGTCTTGTCGAAGTACATCGGTACGCATCCCATGTCGGGTCGTGAGAGGTCGGGCCCCCTCGCTGCGACCGGGGACCTCTTCGAGGGATGCCCCTGGGTGCTGACGCCCACCCGGGACACCGACACCGAAGTCCTCAACCTCGCCCTGGAGTTGGTGTCGCGCTGCCGTGCCGTGCCCGTCGTCATGGACACGGACGCCCACGACCGGGCCGTCGCGCTGGTCTCGCACATGCCCCACCTGGTGTCCAGCATGGTCGCCGCGCGCCTGGAGCACGCCGAGGAGTCGGCCGTACGCCTGTGTGGTCAGGGCATTCGTGATGTGACCCGGATCGCCGCCTCCGATCCAGGGATGTGGATCGACATCCTGTCCGCGAACCCGGGCCCGGTCGCCGACCTCCTCGCGGACGTCTCCGCAGACCTGGACGAGACCGTGCGGGCCCTGCGCGCGCTCCAGTCCTGCGACGAGGCCAAACGCCGCGAGGGCGCAGGCGGCATCGAGGACGTCCTGCGCCGCGGCAACGCCGGCCAGGTCCGCGTCCCCGGCAAGCACGGTTCCGCTCCGCGGACGTACGAGGTCGTGGCCGTCCTCATCGACGACCAGCCCGGCCAACTGGCCCGCATCTTCGCCGACGCGGGCCGAGCCGGCGTCAACATCGAGGATGTCCGCATCGAACACGCCACAGGTCAGCAGGCGGGCCTGGTGCAGCTGCTGGTGGAGCCGTCGGCGGCACCGGTGCTGACGGCGGCTTTGCGGGAGCGGGGCTGGGCGATTCGGCAGTAAGCCCGAGGGGGCACCCATGCTGGGCAGTAGTCTCCGTGGGGGACCCCGTCCGGGTAGGTGGTACTGACGGGTGGGGCACCCCGCGCTCCCGCGCCGTCGTGGCGCGAGCCCGGTGCGGCTGATCATCGTGGGGCGGCCGCAGGGCCCGTAATAAGGGGTCCGGGAAGCCAGTAACCTTGTGCGGGGCGCGATCGTGCCCGTAGCAGCCCACCAACCCCGTACCAGGAAGGTGCTCGCACCCGTGGAAACCACCGCCGCCCGGACCGCCCCGGCAGTGATCGTCGCCATAGACGGCCCCTCCGGCACGGGCAAGTCGAGCACCTCCAAGGCCGTCGCGGCCCAGCTCGGCCTCAGCTACCTCGACACCGGCGCCCAGTACCGGGCGATCACGTGGTGGATGGTGACCAACGGCATAGACGTCACCGACCCCTCCGCCATCGCCGCCGTGGCCCAGAAGCCGGACATCGTGTCCGGTACGGACCCCTCGGCGCCGACCATCACGGTGGACGGCATGGATGTCTCGGGCCCGATCCGCACCCAGGAGGTCACCTCCAGGGTGAGCGCGGTCAGTGCCGTGCCCGAGGTGCGCGCGCGGATCACCGAACTGCAGCGCTCGATCGCCTCGGCCGCCGCGACGGGCATCGTCGTCGAGGGCCGGGACATCGGCACGACCGTGCTGCCGGACGCCGACCTGAAGATCTTCCTCACCGCCTCCCCGGAGGCCCGCGCCGCCCGTCGCAGCGGTGAGCTGAAGGGCGTCGACCTCCACACGACCCGCGAGGCCCTGCTGAAGCGGGACGCGGCCGACTCCAGCCGGAAGACCTCACCGCTCGCCAAGGCGGACGACGCGGTCGAGGTGGACACCTCCGACCTCACGCTCCAGCAGGTCATCGAGTGCGTGGTCACCCTCGTCGAGGAGAAGCGGGCCGGGAAGTGACGGACGTACCTTCCGCTCGGCGTGCGGAGGTCGGGCGGCGTATCGGCGTCGGCCTGATGTACGGGCTGTGGAAGCCGCGCGTCCTGGGCGCCTGGAAGGTCCCCGCGACCGGCCCGGCGATTCTGGCCGTCAACCACTCCCACAACGTCGACGGCCCGATGGTCATGGGCGTCGCTCCCCGGCCCACGCACTTCCTGATCAAGAAAGAGGCGTTCATCGGTCCCCTCGACCCCTTCCTGCTCGGCATCGGGCAGGTGAAGGTGGACCGTACGACCGCCGACCGCACCGCGATCACCCAGGCTCTCGGGATTCTGGAGAGCGGCGGCGTCCTCGGGATCTTCCCCGAGGGCACGCGCGGCGAGGGTGACTTCGCCTCGCTGCGCGCCGGTCTCGCCTACTTCGCCGTACGCAGCGGAGCGCCGATCGTTCCGGTCGCCGTCCTGGGAAGCACTCAAAGGCGCGGACGGTTGATAAAGGGGCTGCCCCCGCTGCGCAGCCGCATCGACGTCGTCTTCGGCGCCCCGTTCCAGGCCGGCGACCGTGGCGGGCGGCGTACGCGCAAGGCGCTCGACGAGGCGACCGTGCGCATCCAGAAGCAGCTCACGGCGCATCTGGAAAACGCCAGGTGTCTCACCGGGCGTCCAGCGACACTCCAGTAGTGGATCAGAGCCTGTACGGGCCCGCTCCACCGATCACCACGATGAACAACGAGGTACGGACTTCATGAACGACCAGATCCAGCCCGGCGGCTCGGAGCACGAGCCCGAGCACGGGGCGCTTGGCGATGCCGAGTACGCGGAGTTCATGGAGCTCGCCGCGGAAGAGGGTTTCGATCTCGAGGACGTCGAGGGCGCGATCGAGGCGGCCGGTCACGGCCCGCTCCCGGTCCTCGCCGTCGTCGGCCGCCCCAATGTCGGTAAGTCAACCCTGGTGAACCGCATCATCGGCCGCCGCGAGGCGGTCGTCGAGGACAAGCCGGGCGTCACCCGTGACCGCGTCACCTACGAGGCCGAGTGGGCGGGCCGCCGCTTCAAGGTCGTCGACACCGGCGGCTGGGAGCAGGACGTCCTCGGCATCGACGCGTCCGTGGCCGCCCAGGCGGAGTACGCCATCGAGGCGGCAGACGCGGTCGTCTTCGTCGTCGACGCCAAGGTCGGCGCCACCGACACCGACGAGGCGGTCGTCCGGCTGCTGCGCAAGGCGGGCAAGCCCGTCGTACTGTGCGCCAACAAGGTCGACGGCCCGAGCGGCGAGGCCGACGCGGCGATGCTGTGGTCCCTCGGCCTCGGCGAGCCGCACCCCGTCTCCGCACTGCACGGCCGTGGTACGGGCGACATGCTGGACGCCGTCCTGGAGGCGCTGCCGGAGGCCCCCGCACAGACCTTCGGGGCAGCGATCGGCGGCCCGCGCCGCATCGCCCTCATCGGCCGCCCCAATGTCGGCAAGTCGTCCTTGCTGAACAAGGTGGCGAACGAGGAGCGCGTGGTCGTCAACGAGATCGCGGGCACCACCCGCGATCCGGTCGACGAGCTCATCGAACTCGGCGGCGTCACCTGGAAGTTCGTCGACACGGCGGGCATCCGCAAACGCGTCCACCTCCAGCAGGGCGCCGACTACTACGCCTCGCTGCGCACGGCCGCCGCCGTGGAGAAGGCGGAACTCGCCGTCATCCTCATCGACGCGTCCGAGACCATCTCCGTCCAGGACCAGCGCATCGTGACGATGGCCGTGGAGGCGGGCCGTGCGATCGTCCTGGCGTTCAACAAGTGGGACACCCTCGACGAGGAACGCCGCTACTACCTGGAGCGGGAGATCGACACCGAGCTCGGCCAGGTGGCATGGGCGCCGCGGGTGAACGTCTCGGCGCGCACGGGCCGCCACATGGAGAAGCTGGTCCCGGCCATAGAGGCCGCGCTGGAGGGCTGGGAGACCCGTGTCCCGACGGGCCGGCTGAACGCCTTTCTCGGTGAGCTGGTCGCCTCGCATCCACACCCGATCAGGGGCGGCAAGCAGCCGCGGATCCTCTTCGGTACGCAGGCGGGCACGAAGCCGCCGCGGTTCGTGCTCTTCGCGTCCGGGTTCATCGAGCACGGCTACCGGCGTTTTGTGGAGCGCCGGCTGCGCGAGGAGTTCGGCTTCGAGGGGACGCCGATCCATATCTCCGTGCGGGTGCGGGAGAAGCGCGGCAGGAAGAAGTAGCGGGCGTGGAAAAGGGCCCTCTGCCTGCTTCGGTTTGTTCTGCGTGCAGGGGGCCCTTTGTATTTCTCGTGCATATGAGCGCGTCGACGTTTTCTGCGGATGCGCGCATCAGCGTTCCTTGCGCGGTCCGGGCGGCAGAGCCGGGACCAGCCCGTTGGTGTGCTGTCGCGCGACCGGCTGCCAGGTGGCCGTGGTGCGGCCGCGCGCGGCCAGATGCCCGGTCCCGTGCTGCGCGGCGCCCTGCCGCGTGCCGTACGAAGTCGCGGTGGGGGAGCCGGAGCCGTGCGACCCGGAGCTGTACGACCCAGAGCCGTACGAGCCGCTGCTGTGCGACCCTGCACCGGATCCCGTACCGGCCGCTCCCGTGGCGGTCGATCCCATGGCGGCCGACCCTGTACGGGTCGGTCCCGTGCCGGCCGATCCTGTATGGGTCGATCCCGTACTCGTGCTGTGCGACCCCGTGCTCTGCGACCCCGTGCTACAGGGGACCGTACTGTGTGACTCCGTACTGTGCGGGCCGATCCCGAAGGCGGTGAAGCCCAGGTCCTCCTCGCCGCTGCGGTCGCCCGGCAGGGCTCGGAAGAGCCTGCGGAACTCCGTGTAGAGCGCGTCGTAGATCGGCGTGGCCGAATGGCTGCCGGAGGTGTCGGGGGTCGGCCGCATGGCCGGGATCGGGGATGTGTAGGGCAGGCGGCGAGGGGTGTCGTAGGTGTGCACGTACGTGCCAACGACCCTGGGACCCAACAGATGCGGCCGACCCCTGCTTTCGCCGGTCACCAGGAGTGTGCCGGGCGCGTATCGCGCCCGAAGGGAGCCGCGGGCCGCAAGGGGCGCGGGGCTGCGACATCATGCGGCTCCGCCGCGCGGGCGCGACCAGCCACCGACGGCCCGCAGTTCACGGACTCCCCAGCGGCTCTCCACTGCTTTCCCGGCGATGCCGCTCATGTGCCCGCGAGCGGCATCGCCGCAGCCACCAGTTGGCCGTTGGCCGCGGCCTTGTCGAGGGCCTCACGGAGCAGGTCCTCCCGGGGCTGGCGCCCGATCGAGCCGACCGGGGCCGCGAACAGCAGTACATGCTGCTGCTTGTTGGCGGCCGCCCGCCAGCTGTCGGTGACCTGCAGCGGCTGGTGGGCCTGCCACCAGGCGACGGGCGAGCCGCCACCCGGGCCGGGCTGCAGGACAGCGTGCAGCTGGCCCGCGGCGAGCAGCACGGACCACCCGTGCAGCACCGGCGGCACCTCGATCAGCTGCGTCACCGGCATGAAGCCCTGCTCGATGAGCAGCGGCAGGAAGTCGTCGCCCCCTCCTCCCATCGTGCCGGGGCGGGCGATCGGCCCGGTCGGTTCGACGACGAGCGCGGGGTGCAGCTCTCCGGCGATCAGGAGGAGCCCGCTGGTGATACCGAGGACGGCCTGCTCGGGCATGGCCTCGGTGGGGCGCTCGTCCCCGGTGATCGAGCGGACGGCCCCCCGCAGCTGCTCCTCGGTGACCTGGACGACCTGGGAGGGCAGACAGGTGGCGTGGGCGAAGGCGAGAACGGCGGTCTCGTCGCCGATGAACAGGACGGTGCTGGTGCGCTCCTGTTCGGAGTCGCCCGGGGTGCGGCAGGA
>CBFGQM010000334.1:0-5525 GCA_965650905.1 uncultured Streptomyces sp.
AGCTCCAGCGGCGCCGCGAACGTGACGCCCTTGCCCACCTCCTTGGCGTGAGCCACCACGTCCTGCGTGGGCCCGAGCGCGATCCCGAGCCGCCAGGCGACCAGCGAGCCGAGCACACCGCCGACCGTCAGCGCGACGACGGCGGCGACGCCCCCGCGCCGCCGCACCAGGAACACGACCAGCGCGCTGACCAGGCCGAACCCGAGCGCGATCAGAGTGAACGTCCCGTCCACCCTGATGGCCTGCTCCCCCTCCGTGTCCTTGAGATAGACCGCGGACGTGTCGGAAACCAACGGCACCTCTGGAGTCAGCCACCACCACAGCACGCCGAACAGCACCCCGGCGAGCGCCATCGCGATCGTGATGACGGCGGCCTCCCGAACTTCGGTCTTCATCGCGGGGCCGTCCTTCTGCTGGTAACCGACGGATCCGACCGCGCCGGCACCGGGCGGCGGCGCCGCCTGCCAGGCACGGTGCGCAGACTGGTCATGCGCAGACCGGTCATGCGCAGACTGCTGGTGCGGAGACTGGTCGTGCGGCGGCGGAGGCGGAGTCAGCGGTGCGGTCACTCCGACATCGTGCCAGGCTCGCCCGTCCACCGCTTCACCGGACGGCAGCCCGGCGATACGCCCAGGTCGCGACGGCCAGCGAGGCGATCCCGACCCCCGCGCACACGGCGAGGTCGAGCACGACGACACCCCAGTCGGGGCGCGCTGCGAACGTCAGCCCAAACGCTTCGACGCCGTACGTGGACGGCAGCAGATCACGCGCGTACTGGACGAAGGCCGGCAGCCGGTCCGGCGGCAGCACCCCGAGCAGCAGCGCCGCGGACATCCCCAGTTGCCCGAGCAGCGTGGCGAGCTCGGGCCGCGGCGCGAGCAGACCGAGGGTGGCTCCGAGCCCGGCGAGCGCGGCGCCGGCGAGCGGGATCACGGCGGCGAGGATCCACAGATGGGCCAGTGGCAGCCCGAAGAGCACACACCCGAAGACGGCGGTGACAACGG
The DNA here is from genome assembly GCA_965650905.1 of uncultured Streptomyces sp. Taxonomy (GTDB): domain Bacteria; phylum Actinomycetota; class Actinomycetes; order Streptomycetales; family Streptomycetaceae; genus Streptomyces. Next base: position 1,005 of record CBFGQM010000334.1, read on the forward strand.
TCCCCGGCACGGTGAAGGAGGCGTACGCGCCCGCCGCCCCCAGCACCACGGCCGCCGGCGGCACCGGCAGCGTCGCGTAGTGGTCGAGCCCTCCGCTGGCGCGCAGCTGCCCGAAGTACTGGGCGAGCAGGTTCAGCGCGACGAAGGCGACGACGAGCACCGACGAGCCGGCCACCACGGCCCGCGCCTCACCCCCGCCGTCCACCACTCCGCGCATCAGGACCATGATCCCGACGGACTGGAAGGTGGCCACGAACAGCAGCGGAATCCGCGCGACCCGCGCCCGGGACAGCTGCGCCCGGTACACGGCGGCCAGCGCGGGCCACAGCCGCGCCCGCGGTCCGAGCGCGGCGGCTCCCTCCGTGGCGGCGTCCTCGACCGCGAGGGCGCGGCCCGGCCTGGCCGCGGCGGGTACGACACTCACGTCGAGCGGCTCCTGTTCGCTTCAGCTGTCGTCCTGTTCCGCACGACCACGGCGGCCCGAACCCTCACGCTTTGACCAGTCCCCGTACGTTGCCCGCGCTCCCGCCCAGCGCGAGGTACACGTCTTCGAGGCTCGGGATGGCGAGTGTGAAGTCGTCCAGGGCGGCGAAGGCGGCGCCCCCGGTGACGGCGGCGACCGCCGCACGGGCCTCCTCGGGGGCGAGGCGCAGCGCCCAGCGGCGGCCGGACTCGACGGCGCGGTCGCGCAGAGCGGCGACCTCGGGGACGTCGAGGGGCGCTCGCTCGCGCCAGACGAGTTCGACGCGCACCTCGCCCGCGACCTTCTCCTTCAGCCCGAACGGGGTGTCGCAGGCGATGACGCGGCCCTGGTCGAGCACCGCGACACGGTCGAGGACCGTCTCGGCCTCGATGACGTTGTGGGTGACCAGGAGGACCGTCGTGCCGTGCTCGGCCCGGCGCCGGTCGACGGCACCCCAGACGGCGCGGCGGGCGATCGGGTCCATTCCGGTGGTCGGCTCGTCGAGGACGAGCAGCGGCCGCCGCCCCACGAGTGTGGCGGCGAAGCAGGCGAGCCGCCGCTGCCCGCCGGACAGCTTTCTCAGCGGGCGCCCGGCGAGGGACGTGAGGCCCAGCTCCTCGAGCACCGCGTCCCGCTCGGCCCGCGCGCCGCGCGCATCGAGCCCGCGCAGCCGTCCGGTGGTCTCCGTGGCGAGCGACACCGTCAGCTCGTCGAGCGCGGTGGACTCCTGCCCGAGGTGGGCGAGGATCCGCGCCGCCCGCTCGGGATGGCGCACGATGTCGTGCCCGAGGATCTCGACGGTGCCGTGGTCGGGGCGCATCAGGCCGGTCAGCTGCCGTACGAGGGTGGACTTCCCCGCGCCGTTCGGTCCCAGCAGCCCGAAGATCTCCCCGCGCCGGATGTCGATCCGTACGCCGTCGGTGGCCCTGACCTCGGGCGTGCCGGGTGCCCCGCGCCGCCCGCGAACCGCCGGATAGGTCTTCGTCAGATCCCGCACCGCGCACACGAGATCCCCTGCGTGTCCCTTCGGGACCGCCTGTGCGGTGCGTGTACTCACAAGGAACGAGACTACGGGGTCCCGGGCGCGGAACCACGCTCGGGGCGTGCCAGGGGCAGAAATACGTCGCAACGGCGAGAAATCACGACGGTGGTGTCAGGCGGCGGTGTCAGGCGGTGGTGCAGGCGGTGGTGTCGGGCGGTGCGTGACCGACCGCGGCTTGGACGAGTTCACTCACCCGCCGGCGCGTGCTCGGCCGCGGTCCGCACATCGATCTCCCGCCAGAAACCGGCCCGAATCGCATATCGGTCGTGCTCGTCGATCTGGTCGTCCTTGTGCGCGAGGAGTCCGAACCGGGCCGCGTACCGCAGCAGCTCCCCGTCGATCCGGTGCGGCACCCGCGGATACATCGTGGACAGCCTCTGCAGGAGCGCCTGGTCCGACAGCCGCTCCATCCATCGCCGTGCGAACACCTGTCCGACCTCGTACGGATCGCCGCTCACCGTCGTGATGTCCTCCTCGCGGTCGGCCCACCTCTGTTCGGCCGTCGTGAGCTGCGCGAGCGTCGGAAGGGACGCGACCTCCGCGGACTCCGCGGAGCCCCCGGGCCGGTCCACCCACCCCTTGTCGGACGACCACCGCAACGTCGCGTTGGCGGGATGCTGAGCGGCCTGCGTACCGGGCCCGCGCAACGCCGCCAGGTCCTTCGGCGTCGGCACCCCCTTCGCGGTCGGGACCCGCTCCTCCCTGCCGTTCTCACTCGCCGCCGTATGCCGGTGCTCCGGCTCCCGCGCGCTCCGCTCACCTCTGGACGGCATCGCGGACTCGGGCAGCGGCGCGGAGAGGATCGCGGCGATCTCGGGCCGCGGCGCGGGCGATGGCGCGCAGATCCCGCCGAACTCCTTGGCCCGTACGGCCTTGGTGATCCAGGTCCGGTCCAGTACGCGGCGTTCGTCGGCCTCCGCGACCAGGTCCTCCGACTGGTTGTAGTCGCCGTCGGCGGCCTGCACGGCCCACAGATGTACGGCGACTCCGTGCTCCTTGGCGGCCATCATGCCCGGCAGCAGATCCCCGTCACCGGTCACCAGGACCACGTCGGAGCAGGCACGGTTGCGCGCCAGTTCGGTGAGCTCGGCGTGCATGGCGGCGTCCACACCCTTCTGGGCCCACCGTCCGTCACTGCGGGTGAGCGCGCCCAGGCGTACGGTCACCCGTGGCATCACCCGCAGTCTGCGGTGCTCGGGTTGCGGCACGCGGTCGGGAGCACCGTCGAACCAGTAGATGCGCAGCAGGGGACGCTCCGTGTCGGACTCGGCGCGCTCGCGCAGCCCAAGGATCAGGGCGGCGTGGTCGACGGTGATCCGGGACCTCGAAGGCTCTCCGGCAAGGAGGCTGGCAGCGGCCCCGAGCAGATACCCGGCGTCCACCAGGACGATGCAGCGGTCCACGCGATCCACCCTCTTTCCGGGAGGTTTGCTTCGGGCTCCTTCGAGTCTGCCCGACGGCATGGAGGTTAACGGCGGCAACTCGATCTTCGGCGTGGCGTATCGGAAGTTCGCTCTCCGACCATGCTTATGACGCACAGTGATTATCCGAAATGCGTGCTTTATAAGCGTATGTGAGTCTGGTCCCGGCCCTGACCCCCAGGTACCCACAGGAGGCAGATCACCATGGCCAAGAACAAGAACCGCAAGCAGAACGGCCGCCAGACCCCCTCCACGCAGGCCGAGCAGGCGCAGGAGCAGGCACATGGCGCGGCGACCGACAGTCAGCAGGCGATACGGTCCCTGACCCAGGACGGTCCCCCTGATGCCGCCCGCAAGCGCCAGAAGCGCTTCGGCCACAACTGATCACAGCCCGCCCAAGTGAGACGGAAGTGAGGGCTGTTGCGAGCCCAGGCACATGACGAGGGGCGCGTCCGCCATGGACGCGCCCCTCTTGTGCATCGACCGCCGGTCAGCCCGCGAGGCAGGACGGTCCGAGCAGCACCTTCAGATCACCGAAGAGCGCGGGGTCCGGCTTGACCCGGTGCCGGTCGAGCCGCAGCACCGTGGTCCTGCGCGGGCCCTGCAACTTGATGCGCACCTCGCTCTCGCCCTTGTGGTGGCTGAGGATCTCGCCGAGCCGGCTGACCATGGGCGGGGTGACCTTCAGCGCCGGAATCGTGAGAATCACGGGCGCGTTGGTGCCCGCGTTCGACAGATCCGGTACCTGCAGTTCCATGGAGACAAGCCGCGGCACGTCCTCGCGTTTGTCGAGGCGTCCCTTGACGAACACGACGGCGTCCTCGACGAGTTGGGTGGACACCAGCTGGTAGGTGGCGGGGAAGAACATGCACTCGATGGAGCCGGCGAGGTCCTCGACGGTGGCGATCGCCCAGGCGTTGCCCTGTTTGGTCATCTTGCGTTGCAGGCCGGAGATGATGCCGCCGATGGTGACGACCGCGCCGTCGCCGAAGTCACCGCCGGTGAGCTGGGCGATACCCACGTCGGCCTTGTCGGACAGGACGTGTTCCAGGCCGAAGAGGGGGTGGTCGGAGACGTACAGGCCGAGCATCTCGCGTTCCTGGGCGAGCAGGTAGGTCTTGTCCCATTCGTCGTCGGTGAAGATGACGTCGAGGCCGAAGCCTGGTTCGTCGGCGGCCTCGTCGCCCATGCCCCCGAAGAGGTCGAACTGGCCCTCGGCCTCCTTGCGTTTGACCTGGACCACGTTGTCGATCATCGGTTCGTACTGGGCCGTCAGTCCCTTGCGGGTGTGGCCCATCGTGTCGAACGCGCCGGCCTTGATGAGCGATTCGGTGGTCCGCTTGTTGCAGACGACCGCTTCGACCTTGTCGAGGTAGTCGGGGAAGGAGGCGTACTTTCCCTTGGCCTTGCGGCAGCGGATGATCGCCTCGACGACGTTGGTGCCGACGTTTCGCACCGCGGACAGTCCGAAGAGGATCACGTCGTCACCCTGGGCGGCGAAGTTGGACATCGACTCGTTGACGTCCGGCGGCAGCACCTTGATGCCCATACGGCGGCACTCGTTGAGGTAAACGGCCGACTTGTCCTTGTCGTCC
>CBFGQM010000335.1:0-5449 GCA_965650905.1 uncultured Streptomyces sp.
CGATGTTCGCGGGCAAGGTCTCCGTCTTCAACCACCGGCTCCAGCTGGCGCACCACGCCTACGAGTTGCTGCTCGAAGACGGCGACCGGGCGGCCGAGGCCGTCGACAGCTGGGCCGGATCGCTCATTCCGATCTACCCGGCCACCGCCAAGCTGGAGTCCTGGAAGATCGGCAAGTCCATCCTGACGGTGCTGCCGAGCGTCCAGGAGGTCGTCGACCCGCTGCCGGACTCGCTCAGGGGCGGCCGTGGGCTCCTTCCCCTCCCCGAAGCCCTCCTGAAGATCCACCAGCCGCGCACCCAAGCGGACTACGTGGGTGCCCGCGAGCGCCTCAAGTGGGACGAGGCCTTCGTCCTCCAGGTGGCCCTGGCCCGCCGCCGTTACGCGGACGATCAACTCCCGGCCGTCGCCCGCGAACCTGCCCCCGACGGCCTCCTCACCGCCTTCGACGTCACACTGCCCTTCACGCTCACCGAGGGCCAGCGCAAGGTCTCCAGGGAGATTTTCGACGACCTGGCCACCGAGCACCCGATGCACCGGCTGCTCCAGGGCGAGGTCGGTTCCGGTAAAACCCTGGTCGCACTGCGCGCCATGCTCGCCGTCGTCGACGCGGGCGGGCAGGCGGCCATGCTGGCGCCCACCGAGGTGCTCGCCCAGCAGCACCACCGGTCGGTCACGGAAATGATGGGGGAGTTGGCCGAGCCGGGGATGCTCGGCGGCTCCGAGCACGCCACCAAGGTGGTGCTGCTGACCGGCTCCATGGGCGCGGCCGCGCGCCGCCAGGCGCTGCTCGACCTCGTCACGGGCGAGGCCGGGATCGTCATCGGGACGCACGCGCTGATCGAGGACAAGGTGCAGTTCCACGACCTGGGCCTGGTCGTGGTCGACGAGCAGCACCGGTTCGGGGTCGAGCAGCGTGACGCACTGCGCGGCAAGGGCAAGCAGCCGCCGCACCTGCTCGTCATGACCGCCACGCCCATCCCGCGCACGGTCGCGATGACGGTCTTCGGTGACCTGGAGACCTCCGTGCTCGACCAGCTCCCCGCCGGGCGTTCACCCATCGCCAGCCATGTCGTCCCGGCCGCCGACAAGCCGCATTTCCTGACGCGCGCATGGGAGCGGGTGCGCGAGGAGGTCGCGGGCGGGCATCAGGCGTACGTCGTCTGCCCCCGCATCGGCGATGAGGAGGACACCCTGGACAAGGGCCAGAAGAAGTCCCCCGAGGACGAGGCCGAGAAGCGCCCGCCTCTCGCCGTCCTCGATGTCGCCGGCCAACTCGCCGAGGGACCCCTCCAGGGCCTCAGGACCGAAGTCCTGCACGGCCGCATGCAGCCCGACGACAAGGACGCCGTGATGCGCCGCTTCGCCGCCGGTGAGACGGACGTCCTGGTCGCCACCACGGTCATCGAGGTCGGTGTGAATGTGCCGAATGCCACCGCGATGGTGATCATGGACGCTGACCGGTTCGGTGTGTCGCAGTTGCATCAGCTGCGCGGCCGCGTCGGCCGGGGCTCTGCCGCCGGGCTCTGCCTCCTGGTCACCGAGATGCCGGAGGCCGGCGCGGCCCGCGCCCGGCTGAACGCCGTGGCGGCCACGCTCGACGGCTTCGAGCTCTCCCGCATCGACCTCGAACAGCGCCGCGAGGGCGATGTCCTGGGCCAGGCCCAGTCCGGCGCGCGCTCCTCGCTGCGCATGCTCACGGTCATCGACGACGAGGAGATCATCGCCGAGGCCCGCGAGGAGGCGGCAGCGGTCGTCGCCGCCGACCCCTCCCTCGAGCGCCACCCCGGCCTGCGCACGGCCTTGGACGCCCTGCTCGACGAGGAGCGCGAGCAGTACCTGGACAAAGGGTGAGCCGTGATGACCTACCGGGGGGAGCCATGATGACCAGGGCGGAGCCATGAAGAGCAGGGCGAGCCATGAGGCCCTGACCAGGGGCGGGGACAGGCGGGGACAGGGGACAGGCGGGGACAGGGCCCCACGACGCGCCGCTCCGACGCAAGGACTGAGAGACTGGACCCGTCACACCCGCCCGCACCACAACGAGGACAGAGATGACCCGCGTGATCGCCGGCCGGGCCGGTGGACGCCGCCTGGCCGTCCCGCCGGGCACCGGCACCCGCCCCACCTCCGACCGAGCGCGCGAGGGCCTCTTCTCCACCTGGCGGTCCCTGCTCGGTGCCCCACTGGAAGGCGAGCGTGTCCTCGACCTGTACGCCGGCTCGGGAGCCGTAGGACTGGAGGCCCTGTCACGCGGCGCCGGGCACACCCTGCTCATCGAGGCAGACGCCCGCGCGGCGCGCATCCTCCGGGAGAACGTGCAGTCGCTCGGTCTGCCGGGGGCCGAGGTCAGGTCCGGCAAGGCGGAGCAGATCATTCGCGCAGGGGCGCCGACAGCCCCGTACGACCTCGTCTTCCTCGACCCGCCGTACGCCGTCGTGGACGACGGTCTTCGCGAGATTCTGCTCACACTCCGCGCAGGGGGCTGGCTCGCGGGCGAAGCGCTCGTCACCGTGGAACGGAGTACCAGAGGCGGCGAATTCCGGTGGCCCGACGGCTTCGAGGCACTGCGCTCCCGTCGCTACGGCGAGGGAACGTTTTGGTACGGTCGCGCCGCCTCTACGTGCGAAGACGCACGATGACCGGACCAAAGAGCGAGGGACCTCAGTTGCGCCGCGCCGTCTGTCCCGGGTCGTACGACCCTGTCACCAATGGACACCTCGACATCATCGCCCGCGCCTCCAAGCTGTACGACGTGGTGCATGTCGTCGTGATGATCAATCAGTCCAAGAAGGGTCTGTTCACGGTCGAAAAGCGGCTCGCACTGCTCCGCCAGGTCACCGCCGAGTACGGCAACGTCGAGGTGGAGTCCTTCCACGGCCTCCTCGTCGACTTCTGCAAGGAGCGCGACATCCCCGCGATCGTCAAGGGGCTGCGCGCGGTCAGCGACTTCGACTACGAGCTGCAGATGGCCCAGATGAACAACGGCCTCTCCGGGGTCGAGACCCTCTTCGTCCCGACAAACCCCACCTACAGCTTCCTCTCCTCCTCGCTCGTCAAAGAGGTCGCGGCCTGGGGCGGCGACGTCTCCCATCTGGTGCCGCCGGTGGTCCTGGAAGCTCTCACCAAGCGCCTCGAGGAAGACTGAGCTCCCCCAGGTTTACGGCAAGCTGAGAGGCTTTCGGGCTACCTCTGATCGGGCGGTCGTACCCTGGCACGCACACGTTCAGCGGTGTCGTCAGTCGCCGACGCTCCGCGTCGACTCCTTCCTCCGCCTTGGAATCGCATGCACCACCCCCCGCCCGCTCTCCGATCGAAGGCGGCCCGACAGCCTCTGAGAAACCGAGACGCCCGCTGACCTGACCGCCCCGACCTGACAGTCCGTCATCAGGTGTCGGACCGTGCGGGAGTGGCCGTACAGTCGACCCGTCCGTCTCCATCACAGCTGTAGAGAGTGGCGAGCACACGGTGGACGTGCAGAAGAAGCTCGATGAGATCGTCGCGGCGGTCGGCGGCGCCCGTTCCATGCCCATGTCGGCCTCGTGCGTGGTCAACCGCGCCGAGCTGCTCTCCATGCTCGAAGAGGTGCGTCAGGCCCTGCCCGACTCCCTAGCCCAGGCCCAGGAGCTCATCGGTGGCCGCGAGCAGATGGTCGAGCAGGCCCGCCAGGAGGCCGAGCGGATCATCGACTCCGCGCACGCCGAGCGCGGCTCGCTGATCTCCGGCACCGAGGTCGCCCGCAGTTCCCAGAACGAGGCCGACCGCATCCTCGCCGAGGCACGCAAGGAGGCCGAGGAGATCCGCGCGGAGGCCGACGACTACGTCGACTCCAAGCTCGCCAACTTCGAGGTCGTCCTCACCAAGACCCTCGGCTCCGTCGGCCGCGGCCGTGAGAAGCTCCTCGGCTCCGGGCCGGGCGTCGACGAGCAGGGGTACGAGGACGAGGACGCCCCCGAGCGCAGCCACGACCCCGAGACCCTGCGCCGCAACGCCGACGACTACGTCGACATCAAGCTCGGCGCCTTCGAGGCCGTCCTCGCGAAGACCTTGCAGGCGGTCGGCCGCGGCCGCCAGAAGCTCCACGGCCGCATCGCCACTGACGACCTGGGTTCGCTCACGGACGACGGGACGCCCGTGCAGCACACCACCGACGCCGAGTACCTGGACGGCCTCGCGGCCCCCGCGAAGGCCCCCGGGCGGCCCGCCGAACAGGCCCCTGTCGCGTCCTCCGAGCAGCCGTACGGCGGGCAGGACCAGCACCAGCAGTACGCGTACCAGCAGCAGACCGACGGGTACGGCTACCAGCAGCAGTACGCCCAGCAGGACCCGTACGCATATCAGCAGCAGGCCGATCCGTACACCACATACCCGCAGCAGCAGGAATACGGTCAGCAGGCCGCGTACGACCCGCACCAGGAGCAGCAGCCCTACGGGCAGCCGCAGGCGCAATCGCAACAGCCGCCGCATCCGGACGCCCTCGACGAGACCAGCCTCTTCGACACGAGCATGATCAGCACCGAGCAGCTGCGCCAGTACGAGCAGGAGCGCGGCGGACGCTGAGGCCGGGGGGACGCCGAGGCCGGGTGACGCAGATGCCGGGGGCGCACGCAGGCGCCCGGGGCTGCGGGCGCACACCGGATTGGGCCGAGAGTGAAAGGTCCAGTATCCTGGCTCTTCGGTCGCGCGTACGTCCGCGATCCACGCTGCCTGCGAATATCCGGGGTGGCGTCCCTCTGGAGTTTCGAGATCGAAAGCAGGAATGGCCCTGAACGCCCGCCTCGACCACCGCAACCCTCTCGTGTTCGACACACACGAGCTGGGGCGGCGTCCTGGTGCGCTGCAGCGCCTGACCCGCACGGTCGACGCTCCCAAGGATCTCGGTATCCGGGGAGTGATCGGAGTGCCGGAAGGCGCGCCGGTGGATCTCGAGGTCCGACTCGAGTCGGTCATGGAAGGTGTGCTTGTCACAGGCACCGCCCGTGCACGGGCCGAGGGTGAGTGCGTAAGGTGTCTGGAGTCGCTCGAGCTGGAACTCGAAGCGGATATCCAGGAGATGTTCTCGTACCCTGACGCCGACGACCGGGGCCGCCCCAAAGCGGAGCCGGCCAACGACGCCGAGGACGCAGAAAACGAGGACAGGCTCTTCATCGAGGACGGTCTGTTCGACCTCGAACCAGTGCTGCGTGACGCGGTGGTGCTTGCACTGCCGATGCAGCCGGTGTGCCAGGACGACTGTCCGGGTCTGTGTTCCCAGTGCGGAGTGCGGCTCGCTGACGACCCGGACCACCACCATGACGCCGTCGACATCCGTTGGGCGGCACTGCAGGGACTCGCCGGTTCACTCGAAGATGGCGAGAAGGACGAGATGAGCGGCGCCGAAGCGGGCGTCGACGAGAAGTAGGAGAAGTAGCCGTGGCTGTTCCGAAGCGGAAGATGTCGCGCAGCAACAC
>CBFGQM010000336.1:0-5391 GCA_965650905.1 uncultured Streptomyces sp.
GTCAAGCGCTCCCGGAAGGCGGAGGCGGACGCCGCGGTGACCACCTTCGAGGCGTTCGAGACGTACGCCGAGACCCTCGACCAGCACCCCGTGCCGGACTGGCACACCGACCTTCCCGCGCTGGTCTCGGACCGTGAGTTGGAGGCCCTGCTGTCGGGGGGTGTGCCGGACGACGAATCCGCAGATGGCACGGGGGTTTCGAGGGGTGCGGCCGTGCCCGGCGGTCACGGTTCCGGCACGCCCCCGCTGGAGGGGCCGCGGGAGGCGAACAGTCGGGCCGTCGCCCTGCTCGCCGTGGAGTTGTACGCCACGGATCCGCCGCCCTCGAAGCGGAAGTTCCGGGAGGCCATGCGAGCCGAGATGAACGCCCGCGGCCTGACTGGCGGGTGGGACGTCATCGACGCCCTGTACGACCGTGAGAAGGCCCTCGCCGAGGATGGGGAGTGATCGCCGTGAAGTGGCTCATCCTCGGCGTCCTGCTCGGCCTGCTGCTGGTCTTCCCGCCGCTGCTCGCGTTCGTCGTCGCTGTCGCCGCGGCGATCCTGTCCAAGCCCCTCGTCGTCGCGTTCGGCCTCGGCCTCGCGGCCGGTCTCCGCGCCCGGTCGAGGGGGTGGACGCGGTGAACGACGACCTCACTCCGCTCGGCAAGGCGGAGGCCGCCGCGAGAGAGGCCGCGGTGAACTCGGCGGCCGTACAGATCGCGCTCGCCGCCGTCGAGCTGGCCAAGGCCGCCCAGGCGCAGCCCGCGGCCCAGCCCCACCAGTGCGAGCACCAGCACAAGCAGCGCCGCGGCACCGGCGAGTGGCTGGCCATCGGCTGCGCCGTCTGCGTCGGCGGCGTCGGCATCGCTTTCGCCTCGATCGCCATCGCCATCGGCGGTATCTCCGTCGCGATCCTCGCCCTCGTCCTCCGCGCGATGTGGCGCGACTTCCAGAAGGGGAAGTGACCATGGCCGCGCAGCAGACTCCGCCGGGCGAGTGCCCCCAGTGCTGGCAGCACGCCCATGACAAGTCCATTCACCGCAGGCTCGGCCGGCGGGAGGACTGCCCGCAGTGCGTCGACCACATGGTCAACGGCCACCCCTACCTCGTGCCCAAGCCCCGATCTCGCTGGTGGTAAGTGGCCCTGCGCTTCCGTCCCCCGACAAGGGTCCGGTCTGGTCCGGACCCCTGTGGGGGTGCGGTGGGGCCGGACAGCCCGGCCCACCTACCCGAAAGGACCCCCGTGGCCGACAACCACGACATCGCCTTCTCCGACTTCACGCGCTCCGAGAAGGCCAACATCGCCCGCCTGACGACGCGCATGCTCTTGCCCCGCGCCGACATCAAGAAGCTTCAGCGTCGCGTCGAACGCATCGAGCAGGAAGCGCTCCGCCGCAAGAACGGCAAGAAGTAGAGACCCCCGGGGACGGCCGTCCAACTGTCCAGGCCGGCGAGCCGTCCCCGGGCCTCCCATCCCTCCGCAGAGAGAAGGAACCACCAGCATGACCGACACCGCGCCCGAGCGCGTCAACGGGCACGCGGCACCGCAGGTGTCGCTCCTCAAGCTCGCCCCCGAACCCACCACCGAGGCGCCGGCCGCCGTCGAGGACAAGCCCCGCCCGCGCCGCCGGGTACGCATCGACTCCCTGCGCCGCATCGTCATCGAGGCCCGCGACCACGACACCTACCGCGTCCTCGTACGCCACAGCTCCTACGTTGTCGGCGGCACCCACATCCTCGCCCGCCGCGCCTGGGACGGCCGCACCGCCGCACGCTACGAACGCATGATCCGTGCCGCCGAGGCTGCCGGGCTGATGGAGGAGGTCAAAGAGTGGGAGGCCCGCGCGCAGACCTACCGTGCTGCCCGCCACCGCCGGCGCATGGACATGCTGCGCACCCTGATCTATTTGCCCAAGGCCGTCGGCTACGCCACCGCCGCCGGCACGGGTGTCCTGCTCATGCTTGGCATCCTCCTCGCCTGGGCCAACCACGATGTATCCGACGTCCTCACCCCCATCGAGACCGTCATCGACCTGGTGCGTCTGGTCGCCTACGTCGGCGGCATCATCTGGGACCCCCTTCTGATGGCCGCACCCTGGCTCACCGTCGCCGCCGTATGGGGCGTAGGCCGTCGCCAACACGCCGCACCCCAATGGGCGCTCCCCGCGAGGGACCGCGACATGGGCGGCCCGGTCACCCCGCACATCATCGTCGTAGCCCTCCGCGACCTAGGCATTTCCGCCCTGCGCAAGGCCATCGAGAACATGGGTGACGTCGGCGCGGCCATGCTCGGACCGATCACGATCGCCGGATGCGGGGTCGAGGTCGACGTGACCCTGCCGTCCGGCGTGTCCACCGAAGAGGTGCTGGGCAAGCGCCGCAAGCTCGCAGAGAACCTGTCTCGCCACGAGCACGAACTCCACATGACGATTCCGCCGGCGCCCCGCACGGTGCGCATGTGGATCGCCGACAGTGGTGCGCTTGACGTGCCGATCGGCCCGTCGCCGCTGGTCACCGACCAGGACATCACCGCCGACATGCGCAAGGGCCGTGCACCGTGGGGTGTCGACCTGCGGGGCGACGCGGTGCTCGTCTCGCTGTGGCAGCGCCACATGCTCATCACGGGCTTGTCCAACCAGGGCAAAACGGCGTCGCTCCGTGCGCTCGCTCTGTGGCTGGCGCTTGACCCGCGTGTTGAGCTCCGGCTGGCCGACCTCAAGGGAGTCGGCGACTGGCAGATGTTCGACCAGATCGCCACGGTGCTGATCCAGGGCCCGACCGATGAGCATGTCGTCGAGGCAACGCACATGGTGGAAGAGGGTGTGGCGGAGATGGGCCGCCGGATCACTCTGATGCGGGAGCTCACCGCCCGGGGCTGGAGCCAGGACAAGATCATGGCCGATCCGCGGTTCAACCCCCTGGTCCTCGTCGTCGACGAGGCGCAGGTCGCCTACGGTTCGGGCGCGGTGGAGACCTACGTGACGGACAGCGGGGCGGTCAAGAAGGGGGCGCCGTACGGGGGCTCGAAGGCGGACAGCCGCTATTTCCAGGCCATCAAGAAGATTCACGACCAGGGCCGCGCGGTGAACGTCGTCACGTGGGAGGGCACTCAGGACCCGACCAACGAGAACCTTCCCAAGCGGTCCCGCGAGGGCAACCACATCCGCGCCTCGCTGGTGCTGGGCACCGAGTCGCAAGCCCGCATGGCTGTGGGGGACTCGGCGGTCGACGCCGGGGCGGCCCCGCACAAGCTCCGCCAGGGCCTGGACAAGGGGGTCCTCGTGGTTGCGGGTGATGGAGTCAAGCTCGCTCCCGGTCAGCCGTCCATCACTGCGCGGACGCACTACATCGGGCCGGACGACGCGAAGGAGATCGCCGACCGGGCCAAGGCGCGCCGCAGCGGCGTGGTCACCGTGCAAGCGGCGGATGTCGAGAAGCCGGTCGACCACCTCGCCGACATCGCGGCCGTCCTCGGCGAGGATGCGCGGGTTCGTACGCAGGAGGTGCTGCACCGGCTGGCCACTTTGAACGAGGCCGTGTACGGCGGGTGGACGTTCGCTGATCTGAAGGCCGAGCTGGAGCCGTACGGGGCGCAGCCGCGTAAGAGCGACGGCGTCATGACGGTCTCCCGCGAGCGCGTCGAGGACGCGATCCTTGAGCGTCTCGCCGGGATGGAAGACGACTCCGACGATCAGGGAGGCGAGTGAAGGTCAGGGAGTTCTCCCTACCCGCCTCCCTACCCTGCCTCCCTGTACATGACCTGCGGAAACGACAGGGTAGGGAGGCAAGGGAGGACAGGGAGGCAGCCCCTCGGAAAGCCCGGAAACGGGGGTTCGGCCTCCCCCCGCGCCGCCTCCCTCCCCGGGCCTGTGGAGCCCGCTGTCAGACCCGCCGAGTAGCGTGAGTAGTTCGGCCCCCTGCATGGTCCCCGCGACCGAGTAGGGGGCCTTCGCCTCTCCGGTGTGGCGACTGAGGTGTCCGAAAAGAGGCTGTGTACCAAGTACAGAAGCCAGTACTGTACTGAGTACAGAAGTGATCCGTCCCGGCATCGGAGGCCGCATGCCCGCCACACAGGAACCCGCCGTCAACATCGCCCTACTCACCCGCCCCGACGACGAGCTTCTCCCCCTGCTCTACAAGCGCGACGAACTCACCGCAGAGATCGCCGCCGACCTCGACATCGTGCGCGCCGGCCTCGTACGCCGAGTCGCCGACCACATCGACGTCCCCGGCCTCATCATCAAGAACGCAGCAGAGGGCATGCTGCCCGGCTCCATCGCCGCCCTCCTCGGCGTCACCGAGTCGTACGTCTACCGCGTCCTTCGAGAGCAGAAGGCGAAGCAGTAACAGACTCCAGGCGCCCGTAAGCCATCCGGCGACGGGCGCCTTCACGCGTCCGGCCGCCCCATCCCAGACGTGCCACACGAGTGCCATCACCAGAGAAAGCCGCAGGTCAAACCCAACCCACCGCACCCCTTATGCGGTTGGACCCCTAGGCCGAGGTGGCCTTTCGTCGCCCGCGGCCGCCGCATACGCTGCCGCCCATGGCTGACTTCCTTCAGGTATCCACCGCCACCCCCACCCGCGACCAGGCCGTCGACCTCGCCCGTACGGTCGTCGCCGAACGGCTCGCCGCCGGGGCGCAGATCATCAGCCCGGTCACGTCCGCGTTCTGGCACGACAGAGAGTTCGGCACCGGCGAGGAATGGCAACTGCTGCTGAAGACCACCCGCACCCGGTACCCGGAGCTTGAAGCCCACCTGTTGAAGCATCACCCGTGGCAGAACCCGGAGATCGCCGCCGTGGCGATCGAGGCCGGGTCAAAGGGGTGTCTCGACTGGATCGCCGCGAACACCACGCCCGCCGAGTAGCTCAGCCGCGGGCCTGCTCCAGGACGTCGGCGACCGCAGGTAGCGCCTGGTGCTCGCCGAGCCGCGCCAGCACCGGGGCAAGCCGCTCGCGCGGCCGTACGGACGCCACCCCCGAGGACAGGTCGAGCGCGCGGCCCGTGACCGTGGCCGCCTGCTCGACCTCCCCGGCGGTCAGGTAGGAGTCGGCGAGCCACGACAGGTACAAGGCCTTATCCCGGGCGTGCGAGTCGTCGTACCGGGCGAGCGCGTTCTCGAGAACGGGCACCGCCCGCAGAGGACGCCGCAACTCCGTCCAGCACCGGCCGGACATGATCTGCAACTCGGTCTCGTCGACCCACGCCACCCAATCCGGCTGCGGAGCGCCGTCGACCTCGGCGAGCGCCGTCTTGGCGGCTTCCAGCGCCCGCTCGGTCTCGTCGGCGTTGCCGGCCACCGCGTGAGCCCACGCGAGCCGCTCGTAGAGCAGCGCCCGCACCCCGGGGGCCGCGTCCGGTCCGGCCGTGGCGCACGATCGGGCGGCCGTCTGTACGGCGTCCTGC
>CBFGQM010000337.1:0-5367 GCA_965650905.1 uncultured Streptomyces sp.
CGAAGCCGGAGAACGCCAGACCCATGATCCACAGGTCGGCCCCGATGCCCGGCGAGCGCACCGCGTCGGAGAGCGGGGAGTAGGCGAACCAGCCGAAGTCGGCCGCCCCGGACGGCGTGAGGAAACCGCCGACCGCGATCGTCGAGCCGAACAGGTACAGCCAGTAGGCGAACATGTTCAGCCGCGGGAACGCCACGTCGGGCGCGCCGATCTGCAGCGGCATGATCCAGTTGGTGAAGCCGGCGAACAGCGGCGTCGCGAACATCAGCAGCATGATCGTGCCGTGCATCGTGAACGCCTGGTTGAACTGCTCGTTCGTCATCAGCTGGTTGCCCGGACGGGCCAGTTCGGCGCGCATCAGCAGCGCCATCACGCCGCCGATGACGAAGAACGCGAACGACGTGACCAGATACAGCGTGCCGATCGTCTTGTGGTCCGTGGTGGTGAGCCACTTGACCACGAGATTGCCGGGCTGCTTGCCCCGTACCGGCACCTCGTTCTGGTACGTGTCTTCAGGCGCGGCGGCAGCACCATGAGGTTCGTTGAGGATGCTCACAGTTGGTTCGTCTCCCGGTTCTTCTCGTGGTCCGTCTGCTCAATGCCGGCCGGGACGTAACCGGTCTGGCCCTTCTCTGCGAGCTTCTTGAGGTGGGCCTCGTAGCGCTCGGGAGAGACGACCTTCACGTTGAAGAGCATCCGGGAGTGGTCGACGCCACACAGTTCGGCGCACTTACCGAGGAAGGTGCCCTCCTTGTTGGGGGTCACCTGGAAGACGTTGGTGTGGCCCGGGATGACGTCCTGCTTCATCAGGAAGGGCACCACCCAGTAGGAGTGGATGACGTCGCGAGAGGTGAGGATGAAGCGGACCGTCTTGCCCTCCGGGAGCCAGAGGGTCGGGCCGGGGTTGTTGGTCTGCGGGTTCCGCTCACCGGGGGTGCCGCAGGTGTAGACGCCGCCCGCGTGCGCCGGGAACTGCTTCTTCCACTTGGTCGGGATCGCGTCCAGGTTCTGGTCGGTCTTCGCGTCACCGGTGGAACCGGGGACGTTCTCCACGTAGTTGAAGCACCAGCTCCACTGGAAGCCGACCACGTTGACCGTGACGTCGGGCTTCTTGGAGGTGTCGAGGAGCTCCGACTCGTCGCGGGCGGTGAAGTAGAAGAGCACCGAGACGATGATGAGCGGGACCACCGTGTACAGCGCCTCGATGGGCATGTTGTACCGGGTCTGTGGGGGAACTTCGACCTTGGTGCGACTGCGCCGGTGGAACACGGCGCTCCACAGGATCAGACCCCACACCAGCACGCCAACGGCGAGTGCGGCCGCCCAGGAACCCTGCCACAGGGAGAGGATCCGCGGAGCCTCTTCCGTGGTCGGAGTGGGCATACCAAGGCGGGGGAAGTCTTCCCAGTTGTACGAGCAACCGGTGGCTGTCGCCAGGACCAGGCCCGCAGTCATTGCCTGCAGCAGCTTCCGCCGCATCGGGCGCCGCGGCGAGCGGTCGGAGCCGTTGGGACTCACGTAGCGCCTTCCCGAGAGTCTCGCCCGCGCGGTTGGCTGCGGCCTTCTCGCTGGTCGGTCGCCGCCCTGCGTCGGGCAGGGGTTTGGATGTTTATGCGGACCAAACCCTACTGGACGCCATTTGGGGTCGCGCGGGGAGGGTGCCCAACGCGCCGTCCGACTCCCCGAAGGGCCGGACCGACCCACATTCCGCGCCGGCCGTGAACCCCCGACCGAGCGGCCGGCCACCCGGACTGACACCCCCTCCGGCGAAGGGCCACCCCTTCCGCGCGGGGCTCCGTGACACCCCACGGCTCCACCGGCACCGACTCCCATCCCCCATCCCCCAACCACCAACATCGTACAAACCGCGAACACCCGCCGCCCTACCGCGCCCCTCGCAGCCCCGTACCGTAAACACCCTGCGCCCTCGAACAGCGAACCAAGCGGAGCGCTAGCGTGGGGATGTGTCCTACTTCGACGCCGCATCCTCCGCCCCCCTGCACCCCGTCGCCCGACAGGCCCTGCAGGCCTCGCTCGACGAGGGGTGGGCCGATCCCGCCCGCCTCTACCGCGAGGGACGGCGCGCCCGGCTGCTGCTCGACGCGGCTCGCGAGGCGGCCGCAGAGGCGGTGGGTTGCCGTCCGGACGAGCTGGTGTTCACCTCCTCCGGTACGCGGGCCGTGCACTCCGGGATCGCCGGGGCGCTGGCCGGGCGCCGCCGCGTCGGACGCCACCTGATCGTGTCCGCCGTCGAACACTCGTCGGTGCTTCATACTGCGGAGGCCCACCGGGCCGAGGGCGGGACGGTGACCGAAGTGCCCGTTCTACGCACGGGCGCGGTCTCCCCCGACGCGTACGCGGCCGCCCTCCGCCCCGACACCGCGCTCGCGTGCCTGCAGTCGGCCAACCACGAGGTGGGTACGGAGCAGCCGGTCGCCGCTGTCGCCGCCGCATGCCTCGAGGCCGGCGTACCGCTGCTCGTCGACGCGGCGCAGTCGCTTGCCTGGGGGCCGATCGAGGGCGACTGGTCACTCCTGACGGGAAGCGCTCACAAATGGGGCGGACCATCGGGTGTCGGACTTCTCGTCGTACATAAGGGCGTGCGCTACGCCCCTCAAGGCCCCGCCGACGAACGGGAGTCGGGGCGTGCCGCCGGCTTCGAGAACATCCCCGGCATCGTTGCGGCAGCCGCCGCGCTGCGCGCCGTACGCGCGGAGGCGGCCGTGGAGGCGGCCCGGCTGCGATATCTGGCGGACCGGATCCGCGCGCGGGTGTCGGAACTGGTCCCCGACGTGGAGGTGGTGGGCGACCCGGTGCGCCGACTGCCCCATCTGCTCACCTTCTCCTGCCTCTATGTCGACGGGGAGACATTGCTGCACGAGCTGGACCGCGACGGCTTCTCGGTGTCGTCCGGATCATCCTGCACCAGCAGTACGCTGACACCCAGCCACGTCCTGAAGGCCATGGGTGTGCTGACCGAGGGCAACGTCCGGGTGTCGCTGCCGCTGGGCACGCCCGCGGAGGACGTGGACCGCTTCCTGGACGTACTTCCGGGCGCCGTGTCGAAGGTCCGCGAGAAGCTCGGCGCGCCGGTCCACGCACCCAAGGCGCCCGCTGCCGAGGACACCCTCGTCGTGGACGCCCTGGGCAGGCGCTGTCCCATCCCGGTCATCGAGCTCGCCAAGGTGATCGGCGACGTACCGCCCGGCGGTACGATCCGCGTCCTCTCCGACGACGAGGCGGCCGGCCTGGACATCCCGGCGTGGTGCGCGATGCGGGGGCAGGAGTACGTCGGGGAGGAGCCGGAGGAGCGTGGGGCGGCGTACGTGGTGCGGCGGCTGGCGTAAGGGCGGCGGCTCGCAAGGCTCGCCCGGAGCGGCACGTACTCCCTCGCCTCCCCGTCCCATGTGCTCCCCGTCGCTTCCCCTGTTCAGGCAGCCGCTCCCGCGTCCGGCGGGCCGCCTCCGGCGGCGGAGCAGGCGGGCTCGCGGCGACGCGGGGGAGGCAGTGGCGGTACCCCCGCACCGGGCGAAGGGCGGGCAGGCGGGGCAGACCCGGCGCGAGCGGCGGACACGGGAGTGCCGGGGGAGCGGAGCACCCGCGCGCCCAAGGTCACCCGGCGGAGCGCCTACGCGAGGTGGTCCTGGACCTCCGACGCGGCGTCATCGCCGTACGCCTTGGTGAAGCGGTCCAGGAAGTGGGTGCGGCGGAGTTCGTACTCCTGGGTGCCGACGGTCTCGATGACGAGCGTGGCGAGCATGCAGCCGACCTGGGCGGCGCGCTCGTGCGAGACACCCCAGACCAGGCCCGAGAGGAAGCCCGCGCGGAACGCGTCGCCGACACCCGTAGGGTCCGCCTTCGCCGTCTCCTCGGGGACGTCGACCTCGACCGGGTCCTCACCGACCGCCTCGATGCGTACCCCGCGCGGGCCGAGGGTCGTCACACGGTGGCCGACCTTGGCGAGGATCTCGGCGTCGGACCAGCCGGTCTTGGACTCGATGAGGCCCTTCTCGTACTCGTTCGAGAAGAGGTACGTCGCCCCGTCCAGCAGGAGCCGGATCTCCTCGCCGCCCATGCGCGCGATCTGCTGGGAGAAGTCCGCCGCGAAGGCGATCTCGCGCGAGCGGCACTCCTCGGTGTGGCGGAGCATCGCCTCGGGGTCGTCCGCGCCGATGAGGACCAGGTCGAGCCCACCCACACGGTCGGCGACCGCCTTGAGTTCGATGAGCCGGGCCTCGCTCATGGCGCCGGTGTAGAAGGAGCCGATCTGGTTGTGGTCGGCGTCGGTGGTGCAGACGAAGCGCGCGGTGTGCAGCACCTCGGAGATACGTACGGACTCGGTGTCGACGCCGTGCCGGTCCAGCCAGGCCCGGTACTCGTCGAAGTCGGCGCCCGCGGCTCCGACCAGGACCGGCGAGGAACCGAGCTGGCCCATGCCGAAGGCGATGTTCGCGCCCACGCCGCCCCGGCGTACGTCCAGGTTGTCGACCAGGAAGGAGAGGGAGACCGTGTGCAGCTGGTCCGCGACCAGCTGGTCGGAGAAACGGCCGGGGAAGGTCATGAGGTGGTCGGTGGCGATGGATCCGGTGACTGCGATACGCACGGCTGGGACACACTCCTGCGGGGAGGGGGATTGACAGGTCACGCTATCGGGTCGGTCCCCGATGCCGGGGCGATCCGCCACTTCGAGCCCGGCAGAACTACCCAATCGTAGGGCTTTTTCCGCGGGGCCTGCGGTGCATACGGTGCTGTCATGACAAACCTCAGGATTGACGGGACCGCTCCACTCGATCCCGAGGGCGGCCTCGCGGAGCTGCGCGGAGACTGCGCCCGGATGGTGCCGCACTGGACCGCACCCGCCCGGATCACTCCCCTCCCGATGTCACCGTCACTCATCCAGGGCGTGACCGTTCCCCCCGCTTCCGCGCGGCTCGTGGAGACGATGTTCGACTACGGCGACCAGTAGGACCTTGCCGAGTCGCTGTGACCTGCGGAAACCTGGGACGGCTGAAGCGTTCCAGGATGGTCCGTCAGCTATCTTCCCGCAGGTCAGAGCGTATGGCTGTGGCATTTGCGGCTATGGGTGCCGCTGGTGAGGGCGCACCCGACAAAGTCCTAGCTGGTAGAAGGGCGCCCGCAGGGAACCATGCGCTCCCCCGCCGCGTCCCATGACTGTCCCTCGTCAAGGGGATATGGGATACGACCCTGCCTGAGCCCCTGCGCTGGTTCGGCGACGGGTCTCATGGGACCGCGGTGCGGTAGAAGGAGCGATGCGGTGAACACCGAGCGACCCGGTGACGACGAGGCGGTCCGGCCACGCCGGCGGCGTTCCCCGGTGGCCGTCGCCTCGGTCGCGGCCACCGCCGT
>CBFGQM010000338.1:0-5347 GCA_965650905.1 uncultured Streptomyces sp.
CTGACGGGAAGAGCACTCGACTCACGGGGCGAGGGACTCACCCGAGCCGTGGGATCTCAATGGCAGGGCAGCGGTCCATGACCATGTCGAGGCCCGCGGCACGTGTCCTCTCATACGCGGCCTCGTCGATGACGCCGAGCTGGAACCACACCGCCTTGGCGCCCTTGGCCACGGCTTCGTCGGCGATCGCGCCGGCGAGCTCGCTGTTCACAAAAACGTCCACAACGTCAACTTCGAAGGGAATGGCATCGAGAGACGGATAGCCCTGCTCTCCATGCACCTTCTCGGCCTTCGGGTGAACGGGGACGATCCGCTTGCCATAACGCTGCAGGACGTCAGCGACTCCGTACGCGGCCCGCCGCTCGTTGGAGGAGAGCCCGACGATCGCCCATGTGTCACCGAGTTCGTCGAGGATCTTGCGGATGGTCTCCCTGTCGCTGTGCACGCCGTGCCTCCCCTGGGATGCGGATGTCCACCACAGAAGGGAACGACCGCCGACTGCATGCCATTCCCGGGTGGGCAAGGGCTGCTCCGGCCGACAACAGTGGGCGGTGCGCCTGTCCGATCCCCTTTGTCCGCCGGCGTACCCCCGGGCGCGTCGGCTGCTTGAGGACCGGGCCCACCATCACGGGCGTGGGCCGCAAGCCGTAACAGGCTGACCGGCTCGCCCAAGGACGCCTCGGCCCGTGAGGAAGACTCCCTCCGCCCATGACTGAGACGCCTCCCGCCCATGAGTGAACCGCTCACACAGGTCCTGAATGGCGCACACCCCCTGCGTCCGGCCTCCCGCGCGCCTACGCTCACCCCGTGCTCCGTATCACCGACGCCCGAACAGGCGAGCCCGTCGACGCCGCCCGCGCCCGCCGGGGCCTGACCCGTGTCGAGGCGCATGTGCCGCACGCCGACACCACCGGCCTGCGGGTACTCCTGGTCGCCGATGTCCTCGCACGCGCTCTGGAACTCAACGGCACGCCCGTCTGGACGGTGCTGACCGCGCCGGAGGGACAGGCGGAACTCCGGGAGCGGGCCACGGCGCTCGGCATCCGGCCGTTCGAGGAGCACCGGGAGAGCGGACGCGGGCCGGGCGAGGGGCTGGGCGAGGCGCAGGTGCTGCACGTCCTGGGCGCCCCCGGCCCCGCAGACGAGGCGTCGGACGACGGGGCCCCGGCAGGCGTCCATGTCGCAGTCGCCCCGGTCGAGGACGAGAGCACCGACGGCCCGGCCGAGGACGGCAGCGGTACGGTTCCCGAGGGGAGCGGACCGACCGACCCCTCGGCCCTGCGCCTCGCCCTGCTCGCACGGCCGCGCCGCGATCCCCTCCGGCTCGACGCGGTCGGCCTCGCCGACGCCGCCAGAGTCCTCGCACACTGGCGAGGAGCCGTCGCCGCCTGGGCCACGCGGCCCTCCAGCCCCATCCCAGATCCCGTACGCCGGCAGCTGCGTGCCGCGTGGGAGGACGACCTGGACGTGCCCGCCGTCCTCGACGTACTGCGGCGGGTCGCCGCCTCAAAGAGCGTTCCGGACGGCGCGCGATTCGAGACGTACGCCTTCGCGGACCGGCTCCTCGGGCTCGAACTCACCCGTGACATCGGCCGCGGGAGTCCGTTTGACATCGGCCGCGGGGACCTGTTGTGATCGCGCGCGCCGCAGCGGGCCCGCTGCGCAGACTCGTCGTCCTGCGGCACGCCAAGTCGGCCTGGCCCGAAGGCGTCCCCGACCACGAACGGCCGCTCGCGCCCCGCGGCAGACGCGACGCCACGGCTGCCGGGCGTGCGCTGGCCGACGCCGACTGCCTGCCCGACCTGGCACTCTGCTCCACGGCGCGGCGGGCCCGGCAGACCTGGGAGCTGGCCGCCGCGCAGTGGGGCACACCTCCTCCCGTACGCCACGATCAGCGGCTCTACGCGGCCGATGTGCCCGAGCTACTGGCAGTCGTGCGCACAGTGCCCGCCGAGGTCAGGACGCTGCTGCTGATCGGGCACAACCCCGGTCTGGAGGAGCTGGTTCTCACCCTGGCCGGGGACAGCCTCAACGACGCGCTGGACGACGTACGGACGAAGTTCCCCACCTCGGCGATCGCGGTCCTCGCCTGGTACGGCGCCGGCTGGCGCTCCCTCGGCCCGGGCACGGCGCTGCTCACCGGCATGAAGGTGCCCAGGGGCATGAAGAAGCCGGGCAAGAAGAACTGACCTCGGCGTTGAAGCGGTCCACCGTGCGGCCCATCGCGCGGCCGGATCATGCCGCCCATCGAGCCGCCCCTCACGCGCGCGCGTGCAGCACATACTCTGGCCCGATGCAGGACGAGTACCGCACGGTGGCCCGCGCAGGCGTGCACGAGACCGAGGTCAACCGCTCCCGCTTCCTGTGCGCGCTCGCCCCCGCGGGCACCGAACAGGAGGCCCGGGACTTCATCGCCCGCGTCCGGAAGGAGCACGCGGACGCCACGCACAACTGCTATGCCTACGTCATCGGCGCCGACGCCTCGGTGCAGAAGGCGAGCGACGACGGCGAACCGGGCGGCACGGCCGGCGTCCCGATGCTGCAGATGCTGCTGCGCCGCGACATGCGGTACGTCGTCGCCGTCGTCACCCGCTACTACGGCGGGGTCAAGCTCGGCGCGGGCGGGCTCATCCGTGCGTACGGCGGATCGGTGGGCGAGGCCCTGGACGCCTTCGGCACGCTTACGCGTACACGCTTTCGTCTTGCCACCGTCACGGTCGACCACCAGCGGGCGGGCAAGGTGCAGAACGACCTGCGGTCGACCGGGCGGGAGGTGCGGGACGTGCGCTACGGGGAGGCGGTCACCATCGAGATCGGGCTGCCGGACGCGGACGTGGCGGCGTTCCGGGCATGGCTGGCCGACGCCACCTCGGGGACGGCGGGGTTCGAGCTCGGGGGAGAGGCGTACGGGGACACCTGACGACGCCCGATGACGCCCCATGACGCCTGACGACGTGTGACGCCCGACGACGCCCGACTCGGACGCGTGCGGGCTCCGTGGATGCCTCATTGACGTGCAGCGATGGTCCGACCGTGACATCAAACCGTTCAGTGCGGACATTTCTGGCGATCTGGCCTCCGATGTGGATGACGATCCGAGGTCGCTGGTGGATCAGGTGCCGGCAGGCGTTAGCGTGGTGGGCGCTGGCCGCGAGCCCACGCTGGTTCGTGCTGATTTGGGGGGTGTGCTTTGAGGGGAAACGTGCGGGTCGGAGCGGTTTCTTGAGACTGCTGCACACTTCCGACTGGCATCTGGGCCGGGCGTTCCACCGGGTGAACATGCTCGGTGCCCAGGCCCAGTTCATCGGCCACCTGGTCACGACGGTGCGCGAGCGCGGCGTGGACGCGGTGGTCGTGTCGGGGGATGTGTACGACCGCGCGGTGCCCCCCCTGGCCGCGGTCGAGCTCTTCGACGACGCCCTGCACCGCCTGGCCGGCCTCAAGGTGCCCACGGTGATGATCTCCGGGAACCACGACTCGGCGCGCCGACTGGGTGTGGGGGCCGGACTCATCGACGGCGCCGGCATCCATCTGAGGACCGAGCCGTCGGCGTGCGGCACGCCCGTGGTGCTGGCCGATGCCCACGGTGAGGTGGCCTTCTACGGACTTCCCTATCTGGAACCCGCCCTGGTGAAGGACATGTTCGGGGTTGAGAAGCCCGGTCATGAAGCGGTGCTCGCGGCCGCGATGGACCGGGTCCGAGCGGACCTCGCCGCGCGCGCTGGGGGCACCCGTTCCGTTGTCCTCGCCCATGCCTTCGTCACCGGCGGCGAGGCCAGCGACAGTGAGCGGGACATCACGGTGGGCGGGGTCGCCGCCGTACCGGCCGGGGTCTTCGACGGAGTCGACTACGTCGCGCTCGGTCATCTGCACGGCAGCCAGACCATCACTGAGCGCGTGCGCTACTCCGGGTCGCCGCTGCCGTACTCCTTCTCGGAGGCCGGCCACCGCAAGAGCATGTGGCTGATCGACCTGGGGGCGGGCGGTTCGATCGACGTCGAGCGGATCGACTGCCCCGTACCGCGCGCCCTCGCCCGTGTCCGGGGCCGGTTGGAGGACCTGCTCGACGACCCGGAGCTGGCGCGGCACCGGGAGGCGTGGGTCGAGGCCACCCTCACCGACCCGGTGCGCCCGGCCGACCCGATGGCGCGGCTCACCGAGCGCTTCCCGCACACGCTCAGCCTCGTCTTCGAACCCGAGCGGGCCTTTGACGACCCCGACGTCTCGTACGCCCGACGTCTCGCGGGACGCAGCGACCAGCAGATCGCGGAGGACTTCGTGGCCCATGTGCGCGGCGCCGGACCCGACGCGCGGGAACAGGCCGTGCTCCAGGACGCGTTCGACGCGGTACGCGCCGACGACACCGTCCGCGAGGTGGCCCGATGAGGCTGCACCGGCTGCACATCACCGCGTTCGGGCCCTTCGGCGGTGTCCAGGAGATCGACTTCGACGACCTGTCGGCCGCCGGCCTCTTCCTGCTGCACGGTCCGACCGGCGCGGGCAAGACCTCCGTCCTGGACGCCGTGTGCTATGCGCTGTACGGGTCGGTGCCGGGGGGCCGTCAGAGTGGCCAGGGCATGGCCCTGCGCAGCGACCACGCCCTGCCCGCCACCCGTACCGAGATCTGCCTCGAACTCACCGTCGCCGGACGCCGGTTGGAGCTCACCCGGCAGCCGCCTCGGGAGCGCCCCAAGAAGCGCGGCTCGGGCACGACGACCGACAAGGCCCAGAGCCGGCTGCGCGAGTACGACGCGACGTCGCGCACCTGGAAGGACATCAGCCGCTCCCACCAGGAGATCGGCGAGGAGATCACCGAGCTGCTCGGCATGAGCCGCGAGCAGTTCTGCCAGGTCGTGCTGTTGCCGCAGGGCGACTTCGCGCGCTTCCTGCGGGCCGACGCCGAGGTCCGCGGCAGGCTCCTCGGCCGACTCTTCGACACCCACCGCTTCGCGGCCGTCGAGCAGCGCCTGGCCGAGCGGCGGCGCGCAGCCGAGGCACAAGTGCGGGACAAGGACGCGGGATTACTCGCTGACGCGCACCGCATGCAGCAGGCCGCCGGGGACATCGTGGATCTTTCACTGCCCGACCTGGCCCCCGGAGACCCGGGGCTGGCGGAGTCCGTGCTGTCCTGGGCCGCGATCGCCCGCGGCACGGCACGTGAGCGGCTCACCGTCACCCACTGCGCGCAGAGCGCGGCCGAGTCCGCGCAGGCCGCCGCGGATCGCGTCCTCGACGATGCCCGCGAAGTGGCGCGGCTGCAGCGCCGGTTCGCCGAGGCGCGGGAGCGGGCGGAGCGCCTTAAGGAGCGGTCCACTGCGCACCGGGAGGCCCAGGCGCGGATGGAGCG
>CBFGQM010000339.1:0-5283 GCA_965650905.1 uncultured Streptomyces sp.
GGCGGTGTAGCTCAGCCTGGTAGAGCAAGCGGCTCATAATCGCTGTGTCACCGGTTCAAGTCCGGTCACCGCTACTGACAGTAGCCGATTGTGGGGTCGGTCCTTCGATCGGCTACTCTTCTATGTCTACGCATTAAACCCATCCCATCCGTTCGTCAAGGAGCACTCACGTGGCTGCCACCGACGTCCGCCCGAAGATCACGCTGGCCTGCGTGGAGTGCAAGGAGCGGAACTACATCACCAAGAAGAACCGGCGTAACAACCCGGACCGACTGGAGATGAAGAAGCACTGCCCGCGTTGCAAGGCGCACACCGCGCACCGCGAAACGCGATAAATCAGGCTCGTACACGAGGCCGTCCCCAGCTGATCGGGGGCGGCCTCGTGTCGTTGTCGGCCGTCCGGCCGGCCGGAGTGAATGCTCAGTCCGGGCAACCACAGCGAACACCAGGAGGTGCCGAGCACATGGCGCTCGACCAGTCCTTCGTGGGGCGGTCCTACCCGCCCACCGACCCCTACGAGGTCGGCCGGGAGAAGATCCGCGAGTTCGCGGAAGCGGTGGGAGACCCCAACCCCGCGTACACGGACTCCGAGGCCGCCAAGGCCTTCGGGCACTCTGATGTGATCGCTCCGCCCACCTTCGTGTTCGCGATCACCTTCAAGGCCGCGGGACAGGTCGTCCAGGACCCCCAGCTGGGCCTTGACTACAGCCGTGTGGTGCACGGCGACCAGAAGTTCGTCTACACACGTCCCGTGCGTGCCGGGGACCGGCTCACGGTCACCTCGACCATCGACGCGATCAAGTCCCTCGCGGGCAACGACATCCTGGACATCCGAGGCGAGGTCTACGACGAGGCGGGCGAGCATGTGGTGACTGCCTGGACCAAGCTGGTGTCCCGCGCGGCGGAGGAGGGCCGACACGCATGACGGCGAAGATCGCATACGAGGACGTCGAGGTCGGCACCGAACTGCCGGCCGGGACCTTCCCGGTGACGCGCGGCACGCTCGTGCAGTATGCGGGCGCCTCCGGGGACTTCAATCCGATCCACTGGAACGAGAAGTTCGCGGTGGAGGTCGGCCTTCCGGACGTCATCGCGCACGGCATGTTCACCATGGCCGAGGCGATCCGGGTCGTCACCGACTGGGTGGGCGATCCGGGTGCGGTCGTCGAGTACGGCGTGCGCTTCACCAAGCCCGTGGTCGTCCCGAACGACGACAAGGGGGCCTCGATCGAGGTCGGCGCCAAGGTCGCGGCCAAGCTGGACGACAACACCGTGCGCGTCGATCTCACGGCGATGAGCGCGGGCCGGAAGGTCCTGGGGATGTCGCGGGCGGTCGTACGACTGGCCTGATGGCAGCGCTTGAGTAAGGGGCACCCTCCATGGAGGCGTGCCCAGGTAGTGATGTGAGGCGATGAGCGAGTTCGCCCGGGGTGGCTGCAACGGCACATCCACGGAGGCGATCGCCAAGCGGGTGGATGTCTCGCAGCCTTGGACGAACGTGCTCCGGCGCCCGTGACCGAGCCCTGCTGAGAACGGCCCCGCCCTGACCGGCGGGGCGTTCTCGTACGCTGTGCACGTGCATGAACTCCACGGCGCCCCACTAGCCCCACTGACCACCTTCCGGCTTGGCGGCCCCGCCACACGGCTGATCACCGCGGCGACCGACGCCGAGGTGGTCTCCGCCGTCCGCGAGGCCGACGACAGCGGTACGCCGCTGCTGCTCATCGGCGGCGGTTCCAACCTGGTCATCGGCGACAAGGGCTTCGCGGGAACCGCCCTGCGCATCGCCACGCGCGGCTTCGAACTCGACGGTGCCGACCTCGAGCTGGCCGCCGGCGAGGTGTGGACCGACGCGGTCGCCCGCACCGTGGAGGCCGGCCTCGCGGGCATCGAGTGCCTTGCCGGCATCCCTGGCTCCGCGGGCGCGACACCGATCCAGAACGTCGGCGCTTACGGGCAGGAAGTGTCGTCGACGATCACCGAGGTGATCGCGTACGACCGGAGGAGCCGCGAGACGGTCACCGTTTCGAACGCCGCGTGCGCCTTCTCGTATCGCCACAGCCGCTTCAAGGCCGACCCCGAGCGCTTCGTCGTCCTGCGCGTCCGCTTCGAGCTGGAGGATGCGGCCGGACTCTCCGCGCCGATCAAGTACGCCGAGACGGCTCGCGCCCTCGGGGTCGAGCCCGGCGATCGTGTGCCTCTCGCGGCCGCTCGCGAGACCGTTCTGAAGCAGCGCTCCGGCAAAGGGATGGTTCTCGACCCCGAGGATCACGACACCTGGTCGGCAGGATCGTTCTTCACCAACCCGATCCTCACGGACGAGGAGTTCGCCGCGTTCCACGCGCGCGTGCAGGCGCGTCTGGGCGCGGACGCCACCCCGCCCGCGTATCCGGCGGGCGACGGCCACATCAAGACCTCCGCGGCCTGGCTGATCGACAAGTCGGGCTTCACCAAGGGCCACGGCACCGGTCCCGCGCGCATCTCCACCAAGCACACCCTCGCCCTCACCAACCGGGGCGGTGCCACCACGGAGGACCTGCTCACGCTGGCCCGCGAGGTCGTCGCCGGGGTCCACGACGCCTTCGGGATCACGCTGGTCAACGAGCCGGTGACGGTGGGCGTCAGCCTCTGAGCGGCCTCCAGGGGCGACGATTCCCGCCGGAGAGGCCCCGTCTCAGGCGAGCCAGTCGTCGACCCCGGACAGCAGCTTCTCCTTGACGTCCTCCGGTGCCGCCGAGCCCCGTACCGACTGCCGTGCCAGCTCGGCCAGTTCGGGGTCCGTGAAGCCGTGATGGCGGCGCGCGATCTCGTACTGGGCTGCCAGCCGCGACCCGAAGAGCAACGGGTCGTCCGCGCCGAGTGCCAGAGGGACCCCGCCCTCGAAAAGCGTGCGCAAGGGGACTTCCTCCGGCTTTTCGTACACGCCCAGGGCGACGTTCGACGCCGGGCACACCTCACAGGTCACCCCACGATCCGCGAGCCTCTTCAGCAGGCGCGGGTCCTCGGCGGCCCGCACCCCGTGCCCGATCCGCGAGGCATGCAGGTCGTCCAGGCAGTCGCGCACCGACGCGGGGCCTGTCAGCTCGCCGCCGTGCGGGGCAGACAGAAGCCCGCCCTCGCGCGCGATGGCGAAGGCCCGGTCGAAGTCCCGTGCGAGACCGCGCCGTTCGTCGTTGGACAGGCCGAAGCCGACGATGCCGCGGTCCGCGTACCGCACGGCGAGGCGGGCCAGCGTGCGGGCGTCCAGCGGGTGCTTCATGCGGTTCGCGGCCACCAGGACCCGCATTCCGAGCCCGGTCCCGCGCACGGCTGAGTCCACCGCGTCCAGGATGACCTCCAGGGCCGGAGTCAGCCCGCCCAGGCGAGGCGCGTACGACGTCGGGTCGACCTGGATCTCCAGCCAGCCGGAGCCGTCCTTGATGTCCTCCTCGGCGGCCTCGCGCACCAGCCGCTGAATGTCCTCGGGCTCTCTGAGGCACGACCGAGCCGCGTCGTACAGCCGCTGGAAACGGAACCAGCCCCGCTCGTCCGTGGCGCGCAGCTTGGGTGGCTCCCCGCTGGTCAGCGCGTCGGGCAGCCGTACGCCGTACTTGTCGGCCAGCTCAAGCAGGGTGGAGGGCCGCATCGACCCGGTGAAGTGCAGGTGCAGATGGGCCTTCGGAAGCTCAGAGACATCACGTACGTGCTTCATTCCAGGATTTTGCCGTACGCCCCTGTCATACCGGTAGCGCTTTCCCCGATCGTGGTGTTGCTCGTACTGAGATGCGGGCCGCCTCCCCGAAGGGAAACGGCCCGCACGCGCGCATAGAGGTAGAGCACGAAAACGTCAGCCCCGCGCCTCCGCCAGCAGCTTCTGGATCCGCGAGACGCCCTCGACGAGATCTTCGTCACCCAGCGCGTACGACAGCCGCAGGTAGCCCGGCGTGCCGAAGGCCTCGCCCGGGACGACCGCGACCTCGGCCTCCTCCAGGATCAGGGCGGCCAGCTCGACCGAGTCCTGCGGGCGCCTGCCGCGGATCTCCTTGCCGATGAGGGCCTTCACCGAGGGGTACGCGTAGAAGGCGCCCTCGGGCTCGGGGCACACCACGCCGTCGATCTCGTTGAGCATCCGCACGATCGTCTTGCGGCGGCGGTCGAAGGCCTCGCGCATTTTCGCGACGGCCTCCAGACCGCCCGAGACGGCGGCGAGCGCGGCGACCTGTGCCACGTTCGACACATTGGACGTGGCGTGCGACTGGAGGTTCGTCGCGGCCTTCACCACGTCCTTCGGGCCGATGATCCAGCCGACGCGCCAACCCGTCATCGCGTACGTCTTCGCCACGCCATTGACCACCACGCACTTGTCGCGCAGCTCGGGCAGGAGGGCCGGCAGCGACACGGAGGCCGCGTCCCCGTAGACGAGGTGTTCGTAGATCTCGTCCGTCATCACCCACAGGCCGTGCTCGACGGCCCAGCGGCCGATCGCCTCCGTGTCGGCCTCGCTGTAGACGGCGCCGGTCGGGTTCGAGGGGGACACGAAGAGGACGACCTTGGTCTTCTCCGTACGGGCCGCCTCCAGCTGCTCGACCGAGACCCGGTAGCCGGTGGTCTCGTCGGCGACGACCTCGACCGGGACACCGCCGGCGAGACGGATGGACTCCGGGTACGTCGTCCAGTACGGAGCCGGGACGATCACTTCGTCGCCCGGGTCGAGGATCGCGGCGAACGCCTCGTAGATGGCCTGCTTGCCGCCGTTGGTCACCAGGATCTGCGAGACGTCGGGTTCGTAGCCGGAGTCGCGCAGGGTCTTGGCGGCGATGGCGGCCTTCAGCTCGGGCAGGCCGCCGGCCGGCGTGTAGCGGTGGTACTTCGGGTTCTTGCACGCCTCGATGGCGGCCTCGACGATGTAGTCGGGCGTCGGAAAGTCGGGCTCGCCGGCGCCGAAGCCGATCACCGGACGCCCGGCGGCCTTGAGGGCCTTGGCCTTGGCGTCAACGGCGAGGGTGGCGGACTCGGAGATCGCGCCGACTCGGGCGGAGACCCGGCGCTCGGTGGGAGGGGTTGCAGCGCTCATGGGCCCATCGTTTCAGACAGGAAACGCGCCCGGCACGGGGGTTTCACAGACTGAACATCAGCTGAACAACCGTGCGGATCCGGGCCACGGCCAGCGGATGATAGATGGCCAGCAGATTCCGGGCGAGGTGGGCTTGCGCCCGCATGGCCGCCAACGGCAACAGCATCATGGTGGCCAGGTGCGACCGGCGCTCGGATTTCCAGTTGAGATACAGCGACCGGTGGGCCCGC